>WGSL01000072.1 GCA_014871665.1 Collinsella sp.
AGGTGAGGGACTTCACGGATTTCGCTTTCGACGGGATGGGCTCTTCTGGAACTAGAGTATATCGTTTGCCGGCGTCGGCGATCATCGCGTGCGCGCGTGGCCCACATCCGCACCCGAACGGGCACAAGGGTGCTTAAGGCCGACTTAATCACCCACGCTTGTTGTGTGTGGCGTGCGTCGCCTCAGGCATAATGGAGCGCGAGAGGAGCACGCATGAACGAGCGCATTTTGGTAGTTGATGACGAGAAGGCCATTGCCGACCTAGTTGGCATCTACCTTACAAAAGAAGGCTTTGACGTCCAGATTGCCTATAGCGGGGCTGATGCTGCCAAGGCAATCTTGGAGCAGGAGTTCGATCTGGCGCTGCTGGATGTCATGCTGCCCGATATCGATGGCTTTGAGCTGCTGCGTACGATCCGTTCCAGCCATACCTATCCCGTGATCATGCTGACGGCGCGCGATGCCCAGCAAGACAAGATCGAGGGCCTTTCGCTTGGCGCGGACGATTACGTGGTCAAGCCGTTCCGCCCGCTGGAGCTCATCGCGCGCGTGCACGCTCAGCTTCGCCGCTACACCAGCTACGGTAGCCGTGCACAGGCGGCCGAGTCGCCGACCATTCAGCTCGACGGCTTGGAGATCAACCGCGACGCTCGTTCCGTGACGGTGGACGGTGCACCGGTACGCCTCACACCCACCGAGTATTCAATCTTGCTGTATCTGGTCGAGCATCGCGGCAGTGTGGTGGCCGTGGAGGACCTGTTCCGCGCGGTATGGAACGAGGACTTTATGCCCGGCTCCAACAATACGGTGATGGTGCACATTCGCCACTTGCGCGAAAAGATCGGCGACGACGCACAAAAGCCGCGCTTTATCAAAAACGTCTGGGGCGTCGGCTACATCATCGAATAACGCTTTTCGCTTGTGAGGATCTTGATATGACAAAAGACGATAGGCAAGCGTTCGAGGTGCCCGATCGACTCTTTGAATACGTGAGGTCAGTCGTCGACAACCGCGCACTTGCAACGGTGCTGCTCTTTTTGCTGAGCCTGCTGCTGATTGGCATCGATAACATCGCTGGAATCTTGGCGGTGCTGCTTGTTGGCTTTTTGCTGATCGATCGATTTGAGATCGTGTGCCGCTGCGTGGTGATTGGCGGCGCCGCGTGGGCCATGACGTTGGCGATTGGCGCCATGGCGCTCGGCGGCATCGAAGGGCCGGTGCTGTTCGATGCCGGCTTTGTATTCAACATGCTTGGCTTTGTGCTGGCGCTTGCCGTGTGCGTGCTGTTCTTTTGCGGCCGCGCCCTGTACTACCAGGGCTACGAGCAGGGCGAGCAGCATGCCGATTGTGTGCTGGCTGCTCGTATTCAAGATCGCCTGATCGATCACCCCGACACCTGGGACAACATCGACGGCGACTTCTTGGAGGTCGAGGGCGCCCTTAACCGCGTGCGTGACCGTGAGCGCAAGGTGCAACAGGCCTTGCGTGACGAATCTCATCGCAAGGACGATCTGGTCACGTACTTGGCACATGACCTACGCACCCCGCTTGCCAGTGTGGTGGGCTATCTTTCGCTGCTGCAAGAGGCTCCCGAGCTGCCGGTTGAGCAACGTGCGCACTTTACGGGCGTGGCGCTCGACAAGGCGCACCGGCTCGATACGCTCATCGAAGAGTTCTTCGATATCACGCGCTTTGACTTCCACGATATCGTGCTCACGCGCGGCTATGTTGATCTGGGGTTGCTGCTGGCTCAGGTGGCTGACGAGTTCTATCCCATCCTCAACGAGCAGCATAAGGAAGTCCAAGTTGATATTCGCGAGGACCTGACGGTGCTCGTGGATGGCGACAAAATGGCTCGCGTGTTCAACAACATCATGAAAAACGCTATTGCCTATAGCTATGAGGGCTCGACCATCACGATCGAGGCCAGACGCCGGGGCGGCGGTGGCGTGCGCGTGCGCTTTATCAATCAGGGCGATCCCATCCCTGAGGCAAAGCTCAAGGTGATCTTTGAGAAGTTCTATCGCCTGGATGCGGCGCGTGCGACCAATCGCGGCGGCGCTGGACTGGGGCTTGCCATCGCCAAGGAGATCGTATGCGCGCACGGCGGTACCGTTGCATGTGAATCGACGCCCGAACACACGATATTCACCATCGAGCTGCCCGCCGCATAGCCAGTGTGCCCTTACAAACACTTGACAATGCGCTCACGTGCATATGAGCCGCGATTCCTACTATCGATACTGCTGAATTGATATCGATGTGGAGGTATGCGGTATGACGGCTGCTGCGGCTGTGGAGCCCACGGAGCTTGAAGAACTCATGAAAGCGCAGGCCGAGGCCGCGCACGAGCGCGAGGTTGGGGATGCGACTCGCCCCACGGCAGAGGATCTTGCCGCCTCGCCGACGCGAATCGATGTTGAGGGCCTCGACCTGTTCTATGGCGACCACCATGCGCTCAAGGACGTGAATATCAAGATCCGCGACAAGCAGATTACCTCGTTCATCGGGCCTTCGGGCTGCGGAAAGTCCACGTTGCTGCGCTGCTTTAACCGCATGAACGACGGCATCAAGGACTGCCGCATCGAGGGCAAGATTGCGCTCGATGGTCAAGATATCCTGGGCGACTACGACATCTGCCGCCTTCGCCAGCGCGTGGGCATGGTGTTCCAGCGCCCCAACCCGTTTCCCATGAGCATCTACGACAACGTCGCGTATGGTCCGCGCGGTATGGGTGTGCGCGATCGCGCTGCGCTGGATGAGCTGGTCGAGGACTCCCTTCGTCGCGCTGCGCTATGGGATGAGGTCAAGGACAAGCTCAAAGAGTCGGGTCTGGGTCTTTCGGGCGGCCAGCAGCAGCGTCTGTGCATCGCCCGCGCACTTGCCGTGCAGCCCGACATTCTGCTGATGGACGAGCCGACCTCGGCACTCGACCCTGTGTCGACGCTGGTGGTGGAGCAGCTGGCCTGCGAGCTCAAAGAGACCTGCACGCTCGTGGTCGTTACGCACAATATGCAGCAGGCGGCGCGTATCTCCGATTCGGTCGCATTCTTTTTGCTGGGTGAGCTGGTGGAGCACGCGCCCACCGCGCAACTCTTCAAGAATCCGACCGATCCGCGCACGGCGGATTATTTGACGGGGCGTTTTGGCTGATACCATCTAGTAAAGGTACCTTTAGGGTTAAGATGCGGTCATGCCGGCCGCAAAGGGGTTCAACATGATCTATTACGTCGAGGACGATGACAACATCAGGGATTTGACGGTCTATGCGCTGCGCAAGCAGGGGATTGAGGCCGAAGGCTTTTCGTGCGACGGTGAGTTTAAGGCTGCCGTGGCGCGACGGGTACCCGATGCCGTCCTGCTCGACATCATGCTGCCCGATACCGATGGCTTGGCGATTATGCGTCGACTGCGTGCCGATCGCCTGACGGCGACGGTGCCCATCATGATGCTTACCGCCAAGGATACCGAGCTCGACAAGGTGATGGCGCTCGATGGCGGTGCCGACGATTACCTGACTAAGCCGTTTTCGCTCATGGAGCTCGCCAGCCGCTGCCGCGCACTGCTGCGTCGCGGCGGCATGGTCAAACAGGCAAGCGATGTGCTCAGCGTGGGCGACATTGTGCTCTCGCCCAGCCATCGTGAGGTGACTGTTGCCGGCGAGTCGCTTAAGCTCACCCTGCGCGAGTTCGACCTGCTCGAGTACCTCATGCGCAAGCCCGGCGTGGTCTTTACCCGCGAGTCGTTGCTGCAGAGCGTGTGGGGCTGGGACTTCGACGGCGGTTCGCGCACCGTTGACGTGCACGTGCAGACGCTTCGCCAAAAACTGGGCGAGCATGCCAGCGCCATCGAGACCGTGCGCGGCGTGGGCTACCGCTTGGCCGAGCCTTCTGCCGGTGATGGTGCCGAAGGTGACGACACCGCGGCCACCGCATCGGAGGAGTAACCCGTGGTCTTCGCCCCCCAGGGAAAACATACGCTGTCGCACCGCGTTTTTGTGACGATCTTTGTCTGCGCCATGGCGGTTATCGTGGCGTTTACGGTGCTGGGTGCGTTCTTTGTGCAAAACACCTTGGCGGATGCCACGAGTGCCAACCTGGCGCAAGAAACCGAGCTCATTGCTGCCGCCCTCGACGAGCAGCAGGAGCCCATCCCGTTCTTGCGTAGCCTCGATCGAGAGGACTTGCGCATCACGCTGATTAACAAGGATGGATCGGTTGCCTACGACAACGAGGCGTCGCCTTCCACACTGCCCAACCATGGCGATCGCCCCGAGGTCATCGAGGCCTTTGAGAGTGGTTCGGGTTCCGCGGAGCGCGCAAGCTCTACGCTCGACGAGATTATGCTGTATCGCGCCGTCGCCCTTGATAACGGCCAGGTTGTCCGCTTGGCGCAGGCCCAGCCTGGCGTTGCGGCGATTTTGCTGTCGATGGTGGCGCCGATGCTGCTTATCGCAGCAGCGGGTGCGGTACTCTCGTTTTTTATGGCGCGCCGCGAGTCCCGTGCCATCATCGCGCCTTTGCAAGAGGTGGATTTGGACCACCCGCGCCGTAGCTATGAGCACGCCTATGCCGAGATGGTCCCCATGCTTGAGCGTATTGAGTCGCAGCGCCAGGAGCTCAAGCGCCAAATGGCGGTGCTGGCGGACAACGACCGTATGCGCCGCGAGTTCACGGCGAATATCACCCATGAGCTCAAGACGCCGCTTACGGCGATTTCGGGCTATGCCGAGCTCATCGCAAACGGCATGGTCGAGGGCGAGGGCGACCTGCGCAACTTTGGCGGTCGCATCTATCGTGAGGCGGGCCGCTTGGCAGCGCTTGTCAACGATATCCTTACGCTGTCTAACTTGGACGAGGCCGAGCGTGCAGCTGAGGGCGAGGCGGTGCCCATTGGGTCCACGGAGCCTATTGAGCTCTCGCGCGCCATCTACGCGGTCGAGCAGCGTCTTGAACAGGTCGCCCGTCAGGCGAATGTGACGATAAGTCATGAGACCAAGCCTGTGGTCATCGAAGGCGTGTCGCGCTTGATTGACGAGCTCATCTATAATCTGGCGAGCAACGCCATCCGCTACAATCGACCCGGCGGTGCGGTTACGCTGCAGTGCGGCACCAACGACGAAGGCCATCCGTTCCTTGCGGTCGCCGACACGGGAATCGGTATCGCGCCTGAAGAACAGGGCAAGGTATTTGAGCGGTTCTATCGCGTGGACAAGAGTAGGTCCAAGGCACGCGGCGGAACCGGCCTGGGGCTTGCCATTGTCAAGCATGCGGCCCTGTATCATCACGCCACGCTCGATTTGTCGAGCGCGTTGGGCGTGGGAACCACCATTACGGTGACGTTTCCCATACAGCAGGACGAGCCATTCGCATAGCGATACAACATAGATATTGATGCAGACGCCGCATTTGACTTTCGGGTGCGGCGTTGTTGTGCAATTTTACGATTGCTTCCGACATTTTTACAGGAGAGCCTGTTTCTTATGTATAGAGTTTGGTCTCGGTAAAAAGATGCGATAACATACGGACAGTTTTGTCAATCCGAACTGGGGAAATGAAAGGCAAGCTGCATGACCCTTCTCGAACTGTTCCAGCTGCTGAAGAAGCACCTTCAGCTGGTCATCACCCTTCCGGTGGTCTGCGCGATCGCCATGGGCATCGTGTCCTTCGTTGCGATGGACAACACCTATACCGCGACGACGAGCATGTACATTCTCGCCAAGACCGACGATAGCGGCCAGATGAGCTACAACGATCTCTCGGCGAGTCAGATGCTTTCCAACGATATCGCCACGCTGCTGGATAGCGATAGCGTTAAGAGCGGCGCAGCCAATGAACTGGGCCTCACCGATCTGGATGACTACAAGGTGTCTGTTTCCTCCGAGACCACCACGCGTGTCATTACGCTTTCGGTTACCGGCACCGATGCCAAGGAGACGGCTAAGGTCGCAAAGGCCATGGCCAGCTCGGTGAGTACGGTCGCTCAGAACGTCGGCGCTGCCCAGAGCATCAACGTTATCGACGAGGCTAAGACCCCCGAAGCCCCCAGCGGTCCCAAGCGTATGCTGTACGTTGCTGTCGCGTTCCTCGCGGGCATCTTTATCGCAGTTGCCTATGTCGTTTTGGCAGACATGCTCAACACCCGCATCCGCGGTGCAGAAGAGGCAGAAGAGCTCCTGGGTATTCCCGTTGTTGGCCGAATTCCGGCTATGAAAGGTGGTAAATAGGCATGGCTAAGGCAAAGAACACCGATAAGCTCGTTGTACAGAATGCCGCCAAGACCCTTCTGGCCAACATCCGCTTTGCGAGTGTGGACGACCCCATTCGCACCATCACCGTTACCTCCTCGATTCCCAACGAGGGCAAGTCTACGGTTTCCATTAACCTTGCCCAGGCTATCGCCACGAGCGGCAAGTCCGTGCTCCTGGTCGAGGCCGATATGCGCCGCAGGTCCCTTTCCGATATGCTCGGCGTTCGTTCGCGCGGCGGACTCTATGCGGTTCTTTCCGAGCAGATCTCCATTGACCAGGCAATTGTCGAGACGGGTCAGAAGAACTTCTACTTCCTCGATGCCGAGCCGCATATTCCCAATCCTGCCGACATCATCGTCTCTCACCGCTTTGCCAAGCTGGTAAAGGCACTGTCCGCCAAGTTCCAGTACGTCATCTTTGATGCTCCCCCGGTCGGCACTTTCATCGATGCTGCCGAGATCGCAAGTCTGACCGACGGTGCGCTTTTTGTCGTGCGTGAGGATTTCACCAAGCGCGAGGAGGCGCTCAACGCCATCGGTCAGCTTAAGAAGTCCGAGAAGGTCAAGCTCATCGGTACCGTTATGAACTACTGCGAGACCGAGACCAGCGAGTACTACTACTCCTACTACACCAAGGACGGTAAGAAGGTGAAGAAGGGCTCCGACGATCAGGGGACTTCCAAAAAGGGCATCTTCACCAACCGAGCAAACGTTTAGTTGATTAAGGCTGACCTATGCGTGACATTCATTGCCATATCTTGCCGGGTGTAGACGACGGCGCCGCCGATCTCGATGAGAGCTTGGCGATGCTCGAGGCTGCCAAGCGGGCCGGTGTAACCAGAATCGTTTGCACTCCTCACTGCCGTGATCCCTATTTTGATTACGACAAGATGTGGGATGCCTTTGAGCTGCTGCGTGATAACGCTGACGGTTTTCCGCTCCAGATGGGCTTCGAGGTCAACCATCGAAAGCTTGTTGAGCTTGGTATCGATGCTGCGGAGCACTTGCATTTCGATGGAACCAACGAGTTTCTGCTCGAGCTTTCGACGCATGCCGATGCGTATGCGTTTAGAGAGTACGAGAACACGATTTACGATTTGCAGTGCCGTGGTTACCAGGTGATTATCGCTCATCCTGAGCGCTATCGTGCGGTTCAAAAGGATGTAAGCGTGGCGGAGCGCCTGGTCGATATGGGCTGCAAGCTGCAGGCTTCGGCGGACTTTATTGCCGGCGGTCGCTTTGGTCGCGAGAAAAAGCCGGCACAGCGCCTGTTCGATCAGAACCTGTACAGCTTCATCGCGAGCGATGCCCATAACGTGGGTCATTACGACTGCCTGGCGAAGGCTCGCGCGAAGTTTAGCGTGCGTGGAGCCCATTTTCGCTAAAATCTGTCCCTAACGTTCGCATTGAATGAAGGGGCAGCCATGGATATCCAACTTAAGACGGGATGCTTTGATGACGCGGCGCTGGTGCGCCGCGTCGTTTTTATGGACGAGCAGGGCTACGAGAATGAGTTCGACGCTATCGACGAGGATCCGAACTGCATTCATGTGACGCTCTATGCAGACGGCGAGCTTGCCGGTTGCTCGCGCGTGTTTCCCGAAGAGCTTGAGCGCGTGGCTGACGCAGAGGCCCCGGTGTTGCCGGCATGCGACATGGACGAAGGCGTTGCGGCGGGGGAGACCTACATTATGGGGCGCGTCGCCGTGCTGCCGGCTATGCGTCGTCGCGGACTGGCGAGTGCGATCGTCGAGGCCAGTGCTTCGTGTGCACGCGATGCCGGCGCTAAGCTTATTAAGCTGCATGCGCAGGAATACGTGTTGCCGCTCTATGCAAAGGCGGGCTACACGCAAATCGCCCCGGTAGATTACGAAGACGAGGGCCAGCCCCATGTCTGGATGGCCAAGCGCGTAGATGGCAGATAGGGACGTTCCTTTTCTGCCGGCAGTTGGGGACGCTCCTTGGCAATTGGCGCATCGGAGCGCTTAGACATACAGTTTTTCGATTCCGTATGTATATATGCGCGCTAATGGGTTATAAAATCTAAGTCTGAACATAGCAGGTCTGCGATTCGGCTCGGGCGACCGGGCCGTTTTTGCGGACGGGGGTAGCGCGAAAGGACTGCACATGCGTCAATTTAAGACCGAGAGCAAAAAACTGCTCGACCTCATGATCAACTCCATCTACACCAATAAGGAAATCTTCCTGCGCGAGCTTATCTCTAACGCGAGCGACGCCGTCGACAAGCTCAACTTTAAGAGTCTGCAGGACCCGAGCGTCAAGATCGACCAGGGCGACCTGGCCATTCGCGTCTCCTTTGATAAAGACGCCCGCACCATTACCATCTCGGATAACGGCATTGGCATGACCGCCGAGGAGCTCGAGCGCAACCTAGGCACTATCGCTCATTCCGGCTCCGAGGAGTTTAAGACCGAGAACGCCGAGCAGCAGGGTTCGGATGTCGACATCATCGGCCAGTTTGGCGTGGGCTTCTACTCGGCTTTTATGGTCGCCAGCCACGTGAAGGTCGTGAGCCGCGCCTATGGCGAGGACACCGCTCACGTGTGGGAGTCTGATGGTCTTGAGGGTTACACCATCGAAGACGGCGAGCGCGCCGAGCACGGCACCGATGTCATCTTGACGCTGCGCGAGAACGAGAAGCTCGATGCCGACGGCGAGGCCGAGACCTACGATCGCTTCCTGACCGAGTGGGGTCTCAAGAGCCTGATTCAGCAGTACAGCAACTATGTGCGCTACCCGATTCAGATGATGGTGTCCAAGAGCCGCCAGAAACCCAAGCCCGAGGACGCCGGCGACGATTACAAGCCCGAGTACGAGGACTACCAGGAGCTCGAGACCGTCAATTCCATGACACCGATCTGGAAGAAGCGCAGCTCCGATGTCGAGCAGAAGGACTACGACGAGTTCTACAAATCCACGTTCCACGACTTTGACGATCCTGCGCGCACCATCAGCTTCCATGCCGAGGGCACGCTCGAGTATGACGCCCTGCTGTTTGTGCCGGGCCGCGCGCCGTTCGATCTGTACAGCAAGGATTACGAGAAGGGTCTGGCGCTCTACAGCTCCAATGTCCTGATCATGGAGAAGTGCGACGACCTGCTGCCCGACTACTACAACTTTGTCCGCGGCGTCGTGGATTCCGCCGACGTGTCGCTCAACATCTCGCGTGAGACGCTGCAGCAGAACCGTCAGCTCAAGGCCATCGCCAAGCGTGTGGAAAAGAAGATTACCGCTGACCTTGAGGATATGCGTGACAACGACCGCGAGGCCTACGAGAAGTTCTTTGAGAACTTTGGCCGCGGCCTTAAGTACGGCATCTACTCGAGCTATGGCATGAAGGCCGATGAGCTCGCCGACCTGTTGCTGTTCTGGTCTGCCAAGGAACAGAAGATGATTACCCTGGCCGAGTATGCCAAGGGCATGCCCGAGGATCAGAAGGCCATCTACTACGCCGCCGGCGATTCGCGCGAGCGCTTGGCCAAGATGCCCGTGGTAAAGGGCGTGCTCGACCGCGGCTATGACGTGCTGCTTCTGACGCAGGACGTGGATGAGTTTACCTTCCAGGCCATGCGTGAGTACGTTGCCGCCGATATGCCCAAGATCTACGAGGACGATGCTGCCCGCGAGGCTGCCGAGAAGGCTGTGGCCGACGGTGCCGAGCCCGAGGTCGAGGATCGTCATCTGGAGCTCAAGAACGTCGCGACCGGTGATCTTGACCTGGCGACCGAGGATGAGAAGAAGGAGGCCGAGGACGCCACCAAGGAGAACGAGGACCTCTTTAGCGCTATGAAGGAGGCACTCGGTGACAAGGTCGAGAAAGTTGCCGTCTCCGCGCGCCTGACCGATGCCCCCGCTTGCATCACCACCGAGGGTCCGCTTTCGCTTGAGATGGAGAAGGTACTCCAGAAGGGACCCGAGGGCGCGCCCGACGGCATGCCCAAGAGCCAGCGCGTGCTCGAGCTCAACGCCAAGCACCCGGTCTTTTCCAAGCGCGTCGCCGCTCACAAGGCGGGCGACGCCGACAAGATCAAGCAGTACTCTGGTCTGCTCTACGATCAGGCCCTGCTGGTCGAGGGCGTCCTCCCCGAGGACCCCGTTGCCTTCGCGGCGGCTGTTTGCAACTTGATGTAGTTGGGTCGTTACGCGGTTTTACCAAACCGCGTAACAGCTCGACGCCGCCCTCAGTTCCGCCGTTCTAACGAACGGCGGACCCGTCGACGCTGCGCGGGCG
>WGSL01000073.1 GCA_014871665.1 Collinsella sp.
ACATACCTTTGAAGACGCTCCAATCATAGCCATGTGTAAGGATGGTGACGCCAGTTGTAATTGATACGTTGTTCCCAATTTCGATCATCCAAGGTCGCGTCTGGTCAATGACGCAGTAATTGGGCGAATAAATAACGGTATTGTCGCCAATGGTCATGCCCAAGGAGCGCAGGTATGCAACATAATCCGATGAAGAGGTCTTAGGTCCCAATATCAATTTCTTCAGTATGTGCTTAAGCCCCATGCTTCCCATTCCTTCCTTTAGCCAGGCAAAGCGCCAGACCAATCATCTTATATTTCATACACACGAAGAAAACCGCCTGCTTAACAGGCAGTCGCCAAAACGGGAATGACTTGCAAGCAGAGACAAAAACTTGCCTATCAAGGGCCTCATCAGCAAGTCTCCTCTTCTCGCAATCCGATATAGATGCCGAGGCTATAAGAATCAAAATTCCTCTCGTGTAATCGATTATCCTTCTATCCGCCCTCTTGAAACACTCGTTTCGAAAGATAGCAGGCTCGTTTCCGCACTCTTCTAGCAGGGTTTCAAAAAATGCAAAGAAGGAATCAATGGTTGAAACTCGAAACGTTTTAGTAATGGAGTCCTGATCGTCCTTGCGATAGCAATACGGGGCACCATCTAACGCAGCAACGCAATCGGCAACCTTGCAGATATCCGTGTTAAAGAGTATGTCTTCACTTCTTATCGCGCGAAATCTAATTCCATTAGCCTCGATAAGCTGGCGACTATATAAATTCGGACATGCCGACACAGGAACGGGATCTTCCCTGAGCTTATTCGGAAGCGCGCCATAAAATGATCTTCGAAGCTCAAATATTTCCTTATCGCCGCAAAGGGTCCTTCCAGCAAAAGGATGGCTAGACCACTTTTGGGAATTCCCATGCACGACACGCTTCAGATTCGAAAAAACGACCTGCGCCTGGGTCTCCTTTGCCGCGCGATAAAGCCGCTCGTACATGTCTTCCTCAACCCAGTCGTCGGAATCGACAAAGCCGACATATTCTCCTGTCGCTATCGCTAGCCCACTGTTCCTTGCCGGCCCTAATCCACCGTTCTCCCTATGAACAACCTTCACACGCTCATCAAGTCGTGCATATTGCTCTGCAATCTCACCGCAGGCATCTGGGGACCCATCGTCCACTAAAAGAATCTCGATATTATTAATCGTCTGCCTTAAAAGGCTATCGACACAGCACCGAAGAAACCTCTCGGTGTTGTACATTGGAACGATGACGCTTACCGCTGGTTTATTGCTCATATACATCTAACCCCTACGTATCTCAGAAACAACGAATAACCCAACGCAAAGCGAAAGCGCCCAAAGAACGGCTGGATAAGTAACCGCTGTATTGTTATACATGCAATTAATCAAGAAAAGAATGCACATTGCAATGGAAAAACCGCCACTAGTGGCAAAGTCCTTTCGAACAATATTCCCCCTGCGAGCAATCAACATGATGCCTAAAAGCGCAACTGGCATCACGAATAAGACGGTGCCAATATAGCCCAATTGAATAAAGACCATAGCGGAAGTGAGAAAATGATAGTTGAGCCACCCATACAAGCTAAAGAAGGGCGAGCAGAAGAAGGGCATCGATGATTGGCTGGCGCTTCCAAACCCAAACCCAAGCATCATCGTGAATAGATCTCCATTGAAAAACTGCTCGCTTATCTGAGAAAAGGCATTGAGACGAGAAATGCCATAGCCTGTCTCTATATTCGAATTATCCGCCTCCGTCATAAGCGCATCAAAATCAACCAATGTTTCGTATTGAAACGGGTTTATTGCTGCAAAAACAGACAATGCCACAGCAATGAGGAGAACGATTGCTACCACTGAGACGATCGTCTTGCGCGAGACGCGTGCATACAGGATAGATACGGCCACAATGAGGGCAAATTCCACGAAGAAGAACTTCAACTCGGCAACGGCGGCAATTAGCAATGCCGACAAAACAGTCAGCAGCAGCCCCGAAAGCCGCCCCTCTTTAGCAAGATAGAGGTTAAGCCCCCATGCCACCACAATACAGAGGTACACGTTGAGAATTCCGTTGCAACCTCTTTCGACTCCGAAGATACCGCCGATATTATCTTGGAAAAGCCCCAATACGTAATACTGTATCAAAACGAAGATGATGTTTGGCACCTGCATTTTGTAGACGAACCCCATGAAAGCCCTAATATAGTCTTTGTCCCAAAAAATACGAAAGAGATAAATCCAGACGAACAAGCGACTGAAGGATATCGCCTGCCAGATTATGTATTGTGGCGCAATAGTATTTATGATTCCCGACAAAGGAGCCATAACCGCAAATAAGGCGACAGGCACGTTGAAAAACGGCTCGTTGCCGACGCGTTTTCCGATAAGACGAGCATTCGAGAGAAGGATGCAGAGGTTGACGATATCAAAAACATAAGTGAAAGCACTTGGAATTAGACCAATGTTCGAGAGGAAATTAACAACAAACAACAGCACAAACTCGATTGCCAAGAAATCCGCCATGTTGAACCTATGCACAAGTATGGCGCCCAAACCAGAGGTAGAAAGCCCTCTATTCTCATGCATTTGTTTAGGGGTCATTGGGTAAGACATTTATCTGCAACCTGTAATCGAATCGAAAAGAAATTCCTCTTTATTCCGCAGCAATTGCGCAGCGCTATCCGCAAACGACATCGAGTACCTCCCGTTTCCATGTCGCGACGTCGTAATTAACACGGTCCTCGTAACTGTTTCGCTTCAGCCGCGCAAGCAGACCACGGTCCTCGATGACGCTACGCATCGCCTCAACAAGAGAACCGACATTGCGGGGTCTAACTATCAACCCGTCAACACCATTGCCGACGCATTCCGGGTTGAACCCAGCGTCGCTCACGATGTTGGCCGCGCCAGCAAACTTGCACTCAATGTTGGAGCCGCTCATGCCCTCGCGCCACGAGGACGAGGACACAGCAGCATCATACATGTTCAGCTCGGCACACACGTCACCCGTCGCGGCGTCGAAAGCGCCCTTGTACGTCATGTTCGGAACGTCGCTCAAAAGACGCTCAAACTCATTCTGGAAGCCATCGACGACCGTCCCGTACACGGCGATGTCAAACTTGTCAGCAAGGCCCTCCGAGTTGAGCGTCCTCGCGGCTGCCGCTAACGTATCAATGCCCTTCTCGGGCCGCACCTGGGCGAAGTACACGAAGTGCACCGTGTCGCCTACGGCGCGCGGCGCGCGCGCCCTGTCCCCCTTTCGGAAGTTGGGCAAGTAGCGAGAGTTGCGGCACCCCACGGTCTCAAAATCCGCCATCAGCGAGCGGCTCTCAGCAAAAATGCACCGGGCGGCTTGATATTTCCAGACTTGCCCCGGATTCTCCCCAAGGTAATCGGCCAGCTCGCGTCCCATCATGAACACGGTCACATTGCCCAAGAACTCGCGCCCCCTGAGCTTCGCGATAATGCCCAGCATCGTGCTCTGGCGCGAGTCGCTACCGATTCCAAGCGCTATCCTGTCTGCACCCCGAACCGCCCTAGCAAGCACGATGGCCAAGCTAGGAAGCGCAATCGGTCTGCGCTTGAAGTCGTACAGGTCAAAGGTCTTCGCGTCACACGAAGAGAAAATCTCGTCGCGAAGCAGCGAGTCCTTGACAGTCACGCCACCGTACGGTGGCGGAAACTCCCCTATAAATAGTAGCTTATTGCTCAATGTCCAACCTCTGTATCAGGAGGGTTCTTTTGCCCCTCGGGGTGAGCTGCAAGGCGTCCACGCGTCTCAGCTCGCACTTCATGTTGCCCATAAACTTTGATCCGAGGCTACGCAGAAGCGCATCTTTCTCCGTATCATCCAGCTCGTTAGTAGCTATATAGTCCATACGCAGCCTACCGGGCTCATCCTGTACGAATTGGAACGAAAGAAGACTCGAGGCGCTCTCGCCGAGGTCACACAGCGATGCAGTGCTGATGCGCTCCCCGTTTCTTCCCACAACAGGGACATTTCTATGACCCCTAATCGCGTAGCCTCCAGCGCAGGGCTCAACGGCGTCGTCGATTGTGTAGCGAAGAAGCGGCATACGCTTGTTGATGAAGCCAGTGCCGACAATATGCCCGTCGACAATCTCCGTGAGACCGTACAGCCTGTTGAATTTGTACACGGGCGTATTGCCATCCCATTCCACCTGTTCGCCAAACACCGTCCTCTCGGTGGAGCCGTATGATATCCTCACCGGGCAACCAAACGCCTCCTCGAACTGGCGCAGCTGATAGGGATGAACGTTTTCTGACTGCAGGAACACGCCCTTGGGCTTCTTACGCAGCCTCACACCAGCCTGGATCAGCAGCTGCGCGAAAAAACTCACCGATGAAGTCAACCCGCGCAGATAGTCAGGCGCAAACGCATCAATCCTACGCACAGCCTCCTCGAGGTTCCCCTCGTTGAGCAGCTTGGTGTTGCACCTAACCATGCGGTAGAGCGGGCTAGTAGTGACGAGGGTCGAGCCGTCACCTCCAAAGTAGGCAAGCTTACTTCTGCGGAAGTCGTACCCCAACGTCCCGTAGAAATGCATCGCAAAGGCGTTCTCGCGGTAGAAGCACTCGTCGGAATTCATAACGACGAGACGCCGACCCGTCGACCCACCCGTCTCGGCCGCATACGAGCCTTCACCGGGAATAGGCACGCTTATCTCATCATAGTTCATGAGCACCTGCTCCTTATCGAGCAGGGGCAGCGTGGCAAACGAATCGAAATTAACTGTCTCAGGACAGACGCCCGCCTCGTCGAACCTCCTCTTGTAGAAGGGGCTCGTGGCGTAGCAGTATGCGCACAGGTCGCGCAGCTTGCCGAGCTGAAGCTCGGCAAGCTGGTCCTCACTCATAACCTCGGAGGCCTCCAGCTCGCGCATCTGGGACAGGAACGTCTTGTTGCCCACAAGGCCGCGATGGATTGGCACCGCGAGGACGTCCTTCGCGACCTCGGGCATCTTCTCGTACATCTTCTTGAGCTTATTGGTGTCCATTTAACCTGCTTCACTATCGCGTATGATAAAAATACCTGTGGTCAGTGACTCATTAACAGAGACGGAGAGCTCGACGCCCGTAGCGTTCATACCGTAGTCGGGCGAGTACTCAAACTCCCCCGACTCCAGAGACCCCCCCGCCTCGATGCGCACCACGACCCCGGACTGCAGGCGGAATTCAGCGGCGCCGCCGTCGACTTCGACCCCCGCAGAAGGAAGGTGCCAAAAAGCCGCAGCGGCCTCCCCGCCCTTCACCTCGTCAGTCACAACGGCCTTCGCGCCCTGGACCTTTACCGTGCGGCGCACGCGCACAGGCGAGTAGCCGTCATGCTCGGCCGACATGATAACGCAGCCTTCACATTCCTCGAACGCAAATCCCGAGACGTTCGCCTTGCGCCCCCACAGGAACGGGCCGAGCGCCTCGGACTGGTCCCTGCCGCCCACGCACATCGTATTGTGGACGCATGTAGAGCGGAACTTATCTCGCATCCTGCGGTCACCATTGTAGATAAAGGTGCCAGGATCGATGAGCACGGGCTCACCGTCGACATACAACTGAACGCTCAGCGCGTCGGCATGCCCATGGGCCGCAAGCCGACCGAAGCCAAGCGGGCCGTGGTCGAATGCGAGCACACCATGTCCTTCGTCGAAGCGGACTATGGTCACCCCGCCATCAGGAAAGCTCTCAACGGATGCGTTTTGAGTAAGCGGGAGAGCATTGGCGGATTGGAGCCTCCGCTTGCCGTACAACCAGCCGACTGTCTCGCAGCAGCGAACGTCCTCCACCCAGCGGTAATCCGATTCGAGCTCCAAAGTGACCAGCGCAAGAACGTAGTCCGGGTAGCAGGGCTTCTCGGGCCCGAGACAAAGGATGACGCCCTCGTCGTCGTCGCCGAACTCGACGTACTTGCCGCTGCCGACGCTACATGCGCGTGCATAGCGCGCCATGGAGTGCAGACGCTCAACGAGAGACGCCGGCAGAGCCTTCCCAATCGTTCGCAGCACGTGCGAAACCAGACAGAGCGCCTCCATGACGAACAGCTGGTAGTGCAGCGCCTGCTCCTTGTTCACGCCATCTAGGTAGGTCTGATGGGCAACTTCCGATTCAAGCAGCGCCAAAGCTTCGTCGAGCCACTCGTGCTCGCCGAACACCGTGGCCGCGACAGCAACGCCAGCCGCCTCAACGATTGTGTGGTTGTTCGCCGAGGAATGGCGGGAATAGTGCTGCCGCACATGCGCGGCCATAACCCATGCACCGACGCACAGGCGCCTCCTCAGCCCATCGGTGGCTTCATCGCCAGCAGCTTCGAGAAACGCAGCCGTCACGAGCCAGTTTATAAGCCTGATGGACTCCTCCATAGGGCTAGCCCACTCGGGACCCCACATGAAGGGGTTTTGTTCGTTCCAATCATCGAACAAGTCGGAAAGCTCAGAAAAAAAATCATCCGTGCCCGTAACGAAGTAGGACTTCGCCAGGAGGGCAAACTGACGGTGCCTGTTCAACTCCCAGTTGGTGCGGATGTCACCAGGCGCGCCCTCGTCGCCGAAGGCGTAGTCCGCCGCAAAGCGCATCGGCCAGTCGCCGGGAGACTGAAACGCGGCGTGCCAGCGCTTCCGATATTCGGAATACAGGTACCCACCCAAAAGCTCTATGTCCGCCCCAACGCTGAACTCGCCATTCGTGAAATCGATGCCGAGTCGCGAGAGATTCGTCTTTGGCACGCGTCCGTAGGCGTCGACAGCATAAACAGGCTCCATCTTGGAGAAAGCCCGGCGCTCATGCACGGAAAGGCGCTTCTGACCGAAGCGCCACGCAACCTCTCCCGCGCTCATGGCCCGGAGTCTCTGGATGTACCAAGAAAATCCCACTAGGCGCCCATCCTTCCGCACAGCACATCCGCGATGCGTTCGCTGGCGTGCCCGTCACCGTAAGGGTTCGACGCATGGGACATAGCCGCATACTCGACCTCGTCGGAGATCAGGCGGCTAAACTCGCAATAAATCGTCTCCTCCTCGGTTCCGACGAGCTTCAGGGTGCCAGCAGCCACGCCCTCGGGGCGCTCGGTGGTGTCACGCATCACCAGAACCGGCTTGCCCAGGCTCGGGGCCTCCTCCTGGATGCCACCCGAGTCCGTAAGAACGAGATGACTCGCCGCCAGAAAGTTGTGAAAGTCCAGCACCTCCAGCGGGTCGATGATGCGCAGCCTATCGAAGCCGTCAAGCTCCTCATGGGCTGCTTTCCTCACGAGTGGGTTCATGTGTATGGGGTAGATGGCCTTGGTGTCGGGGTGCTCCTCCATCACATGTCTGATCGCGCGGAACATACGGTGCATAGGCTCGCCGAGGTTCTCTCGGCGGTGCGCCGTGATCAAAATCAGACGGCTGTCGCTGGCCCACTCCAGCTCTGGATGGGTATAGTCCTCGTGCACCGTAGTGCGCAACGCGTCGATGCCAGTGTTGCCAGTTACCCAAATTCTGTCGGCGGGCTTGCCCTCCTCGAGCAAATTCTGCTTGCTGGCTTCCGTAGGCGCGAAATAATATTCGGTGACAATGTCCACAGCCTGGCGATTGAACTCCTCGGGCCACGGGCTATAGATGTCGTGAGTGCGCAGGCCCGCCTCCACATGCCCCACGGGAATCTGCAGGTAGAAGCAAGCGAGAGCCGCCGCAAAGCTCGTAGTTGTGTCGCCGTGCACGAGGACCACGTCAGGCCTCTCTTCCTCGAGAATCGCCTTCAGCTTCAGCAGCACATCGCACGTGACGTCGAACAGCGTCTGCCCCGGCTTCATGATTGCCAAGTCATGGTCGGGAGCCACGTCGAAAACACTCAGAACCTGATCGAGCATCTCGCGATGCTGACCCGTCACCGCCACGATCGTCTGGAACTCGTCGGGGCGGCTCTTGAGCTCGTTCACGAGCGGGCACATCTTGATTGCCTCCGGACGCGTACCGAAGACGAGCATCACTTTCTTCAAACTTGCTTCTCCCTGCATCTTTTTAATGAATTACAGCTTGTAGACGTTCTCGCCGTCGCCGCACACGTTGCGCGGGTCGATGAGGATGCGATCGCCGAACGCTTCGGGCTTGCCCTTGATCTGGGAATGGCCCACCATCACTATCACCATCTCCAGGCCGTCCAGGAACTCCTCCATAGAGTGCACCTGACCCGGGACCTCGTCGCGCTCGACCCACGGGTCGTACACCTTCACGGCGCCACCGCACAGGTGCTCCTCCATGGACTCAAGCATCTGCAGCGTCGGGCTCTCGCGCACGTCGTCAACGTCCTCCTTGTAGGTCAGGCCGTAGATGCCCACCTTGGAGGCATCCTTGATCCCACGCTCGGCCATAACCTCGTGGGCACGATGCAGCACATACTCAGGCATGCCCGCGTTGGTCTGAAGCGCCAGACGGATGAAGTTTGCCGTTTCGGGGTAGTCGCCCACCAGGAACCATGGGTCGACGGGGATGCAGTGGCCGCCAACGCCGGGGCCGGGCTGCAGAATGTTCACGCGCGGGTGCTTGTTGGAGATGCGAATGACCTCCGCCACGTCCATGCCGCCGATACGGCAGATCTTGGCAAGCTCGTTGGAGAATGCGATGTTAATTGCGCGGAAGGTGTTCTCGACGACTTTGGTCATCTCAGCGGTACGGATGTCGGTCACACTGATTTCGCCCTGACAGAAGGTTGCGTAAATCTTAGCAACCTCCTCGCCCACCTCGGGGTCGTCCGCACCAATCGTACGGTTGTTGTGCAGCAGCTCGTAAACCATGTTTCCGGGGATGATGCGCTCCGGGGCGTGCACGAGCTTAACATCCTCACGCTCGGCCTCGATGAGCAGCGGGCGCACAAAGCGATCCACCGTGTTGGGCGAAATAGTCGACTCGATTACGAGCACGGCGCCCTTCGGGGCGACCTCGAGCACCGTCTTGCAGGCGGCAATCACATAGCAGGGGTCGATCTTCTTGTCCAGCTTATCGTAGGGCGTCGGCACGCTCACGATGTAGGTATCACACACCTGATACTCGGTCGTGAATTTGATGCCAGATTTCAACGCGTCGGCGAACAGCTCGTCAAGCCCCTCCTCCTTGAAGGTGGTGTGCCCGGCATTCAGAGTTGCCACGAGTTCCTCGTTGTAGTCGGTTCCCACGACCTCCACGCCGTGCGTGGCCATCATGAGCGCGGTGGGCAGTCCGATATAACCGAGACCGATAACGTTAACCATT
>WGSL01000074.1 GCA_014871665.1 Collinsella sp.
AGCCCACACAGTCGTACCTAGTACAGGTATCCTTCGTTGTTAAGGACGCTGGAACAGTCGATGAGGGCACCCACCTGTTTTAGGTGGGTTCATTTTCGTAACGTGGGGGGTGGTTTTCTTTTGCCGAAAATTGCCATTACAGTCCATATGGATCCACGCCGGCATCCCGACAAGCCATCGACAACATCCCAATATCTGGTAAGCGCGTGATTATCGCTGCGTGCAATTCCATGCACCCCCCTTGGTCGAGTATCATGGTTCGGCTATGCCCTTTGCGCATGGCGTTCTTCTGACCTTTTCCTTCGACGCTTGGCGGTTTTTAGATTCATGGCTTCATCCCCGAGCTACATACCGTACCTATGCGTGGCAGCGGCGGCCTTTATCACGACCTTCCTCACGGTACCCCTGGTCAAGCGCCTGGCAATCAAGCTCGACGCCGTCGACTATCCTTCTAAGCGCCGCATCAACACCAAGCCCATCCCGCGTTTGGGCGGAACGGCGGTGTTTTTGGGCCTGGTCGTCGCCTGCACTGTGCAAATCCTAGGCACCTGGTACCTGGGTTGGCCGCCCGTTTTGGTGCCCCACCCCCGTCTGCACATCAGCTACCCCATACTTGCGCTATCTTTTACCGTTATCTTTGCGACCGGCGCTATCGACGACGTCTTCCAGCTCACGCCCAAGCAAAAGCTGGCCGGACAGGTCCTCGCCGCGCTTATCGCCTGCATGGGCGGCCTGCGGATCGGCGTCATCGTCAACCCGTTTGCTCCCGGCGAGATCATGCTCGGATGGCTCGCCTACCCCATTACCGTGATCTATCTGGTGGCATTCACCAACATCATTAACCTCATCGACGGCCTCGACGGCTTGGCCACGGGCATCTGCGGCATCGCATCGTTCACCATGTTTTCGATGGCTGTTCTCTCGGGCCGCATCGACGCCGCCGCGCTCTCCATTGCGCTCTTTGGCGCCTGTCTGGCCTTTTTGCGCTACAACTTCAACCCCGCAAGCATCTTCTTGGGCGACTCGGGGTCGTTGCTTCTGGGCTTTGCGCTGGGCTCCATCTCGCTGCTCAACGTGAGCCGCACCGCCGCACTCACCTCGCTTATCATCCCGCTCATCGTTGCCGGCGTGCCCATCATCGACACGTTTAGCGCCATTGTGCGCCGCAAGCGCGCCCACATTAGCATCGGGCAGGCCGACAAGGGCCACATCCACCACCGCCTGATCCAAGAAGGCTACAACCAAAAACAGGCCGTGCTGCTCATCTATGCCTGGTGCATCATGCTTTCGGCCGGCGCCGCCGCGATTAACCAGGTCGAGGTGCCCATGCGCGTGCTCATCTTTACCGTGCTCGCCATTGGCTCGGCTGCCTTCGCCAAGCATCTACATCTGTTTGAGCCCGTGCTGCGCCACCATTACAACAAGCGCACGCACGAGGACGAGCTCGTCACCCCCGACGACCCCGCCTTTAAGCAGGAGGAGCAGGCGGCAGAAGAGCGCAAAGAAGAGCGCCACCACAAGCTCTAGGGCAAGCTGCCGAGGATGTGCCAAGGCACCGTTAGCCAAGCGCGGCCGCGCCGCACCCATCGCACATGCCGCACCACGCGCGCCCCTCTCCCGCCCCTCGCCTACTTACGCACCGCCCCTCCAATAAACGCGCTATCATCTTGACCCATGAACATACGTTAGGAGCAATCATGCCAAACGAGAACAGCTACGAAGTCGCGCTGCAAAAGAGCAACGCCATTCGCGAGGGCCTGGCCAAAACGCCCGAGAAGTTCACCATGCTCACCGGCGACCGCCCCACCGGCCGTCTGCACCTGGGCCACTACTTTGGCACCCTCAAGGGCCGCGTTGAGCTGCAGAACATGGGCGCCAAGACCAACGTGCTCATCGCCGACTACCAGGTCATCACCGACCGCGACACCACCGAGCACGTCCAGGACAACGTGTACAACATGGTCATGGACTACCTTGCCTGCGGTATCGACCCCGACAAGACCATGATCTACGCGCACTCCGCCGTGCCCGCAGCCAACCAGCTCATGCTGCCGTTCCTGTCGCTGGTCTCCGAGTCCGAGCTGGCGCGCAACCCCACGGTTAAGGCCGAGATGGAGGCCTCGGGCCACGAGCTCACCGGCCTTCTGCTCACCTACCCGGTGCACCAGGCCTGCGACATCCTGTTCTGCAAGGGCAACGTCGTGCCCGTCGGTCGCGACCAGCTGCCGCACATCGAGCTCACCCGCACCATCGCACGCCGCTTCAACAACCGCTACGGCAAGGTATTCCCCGAGGTCGACGCGCTGCTGTCCGAGACCCCGCTGCTGCCCGGCCTTGACGGTCGCAAGATGAGCAAGAGCTACGGCAACGCCATCAATATCTCGATGACCGCCGAGGAGACGGCCAAACGTATCAAGAAGAGCCAAACCGACTCCGAACGCATGATCACGTTCGATCCCGAGAACCGCCCCGGCGTGTCCGGCCTGCTTTCGACGGCTGCAATCTGCACCGGCCGTTCCGAGGTCGAGATTGCCGAGGAGATCGGCATGGGCGGCTCCGGCCAGCTCAAGAAGTACGTGACCGAGGCCGTCAACGAGTACTTCGCCCCGATCCGCGAGCGTCGCCAGCGCTATGAGAACGATCTGGACTATGTGAAGGATGTGCTGCACGAGGGCAACCGTCGCGCCAACGAGATCGCCGAGCAGACCCTGGCCGAGGTTCGGGACGCCATGGGCATGGTGTACTAGACCGATCTGCTGACTTGAGCTTTCGATTGCTTTTGGGCGGGCGCTACGGCGTCCGCCTTTTTTGGAGCCGGACCGCTTCGGCTCCGTCCATCGCACCCCCTCGACAAACAGGAACAGGCCCGCCGGCAGTTAGCTGCCAGCGGGCCTGTTCCCGAAGTACACCGTTGAATCGCACAGAGGGGAGGAATGCGAATCAAACTCAACAGGGCAGGCTTTTTCATCGCCTATTGCCCGCTCTGTTGCTGAATACAATATAGTTCACCGTGGTTTACTTTGCAGCATCAATATTCGCCGCCATAGCTTCTCCATAAGTTAGCCCCGGTAAACCTGCAACAGAAAACCACCACAAAGGGGACAGGCACCTTTGTGGTGGTTCTGGCCACAGCAGAGCTGTTAGAGTCCGGCAGGCCAACGACAGACGGCCAGGTCGACGTGCATGTCGTCCTTAAACGCCACACCCTCCCCTAGCAAAAGCTCACGTTGAGCATCGGGACCGCCAAAAGCAAAACCCTCGCATATGCGCCCGTCGGCAAACACCACGCGGTGACAGGGAATCTCGCCGGGGCGCGGATTGCTATGCAGGGCATACCCCACATACCGCGCACTTCGTGGTCGACCGGCAAGCAGCGCCACCTGACCATACGTGGCGACCATCCCCTCGGGGATCTGCTCGACCACCTCGTACACCCGTTCAAAAAAGCCCTCAGACGCCATTGCTCGCTCCCTTCCACCCTGAAAAGCATAAACCACCGCAAAGGGGACAGGCACCTTTGTGGTGGTTTATGGCAGGTCAGTTAGTTGGCGGGCTGGAAGAAGGCTACGGCTACGGCGCCAGGGCCTACGTGGGTACCGATGGTGGCGCCGATGGTGTGAACGGGCAACTCGCCCTCGGTGTGGCCAGCCCAAAGTGCCGCGCTGTCCTCGATATACTTCTTGAGCACCGCATCCGAAAGACCCGTATAGCCGAGCGCCAGCGGCATGGAAAAGTCGATGCCGCCCGCCTTTTCGACCTTTTGGTTCAGCAGGTTGCGGCCGTTCTTGGAACCGCGCGCCTTGCCCAGCTGCACGATCAGACCGTCCTCGACAGCCACCACAGGCTTTACGTTGAGCAGCGTGCCCACGGCGCCGGCCGCAGCAGACAGACGACCGCCGCGCACCAGGTACTCCAGCGTCTCGAGCAGGCCGATGACGACCACGCGGTCACGGACGGCCTCGACGGCCGCCGCGATCTGGGCCGCACTACGGCCCTCGTTCACCAGGCGCAGGGCATACTCGACCAGGACACGCTCGCCCAGAGTGACGTTATTGCTATCCACCACGTACACGTCGCCGCCCGGCGCCTCGGCAAGTGCGGTACGGGCACTCTGATTGGTGCCTGATAGCTTAGCGCCCACGGTAATAATCACAGCCTCATCGCCGGCTTCACGAACCTTGGCAATCGCCTGCGAAAACGCGTACGGGTTGACCTGGCCGGTCTTGGGCAGCTCATCGCGCTCCACGAGCATCTCGTAAAAGCGCTGGTGATCGATGTCGATGCCATCCATGTACACATCGGTGCCAAAGGTGACGGACAGCGGCAAAACGGCCAGTGCTGGGTGCTCGACCGGCGACATATCGCTTGCGGAATCGGTAATAATGCGGACGGACATAGCGAATCCTTTCTTGCGCAGGTCCCGCGCAGGGAATTTTGACAGCAAGGCCCCGGCACGGTATACGCGCTCAAACAGGACTATGCAGTTGTTAATTGGAAGCAAAAGCCTTGGCGGCCCTACAGCTCGCGCAGGGTGTTGAGAATCGTGCGCAGCGACGCATACATCTGCTCGCGCTGCTCCACACCCATAGCCTTACCGGTGGTATCGAGCACCTCGCGAATGATGCGGTCCGCTTCGCTCATGCTCTCGCCGCCCAGAGCGGTCAGGCGCACCGGAGCACGATACTTAACGGCGGCATCGCCCGAATCGTCGACCTCGACGTAGCCGCCCTCCTCCAGATGAGCGAGCGTACGCGAGACGGCGGCGCGGGTCACGCCTGCCATGCGAGCCAGGTCAGCGCCAGTCAGGCCGTCCTTGCTGCGCTCAAGATAGTAAAGGCACATAACGTCGGAGCCCTTGAGGCCCAGCCTTGCGCCCTCGGATGTCTTAATGCGCTGAATCTCCTTGTAGAGCCCGCTGATCAGTCCGACAAAGTCCTCGAAACGTGTCTCGTCGTTCTGCTGCATGGGAGACGACCGCCTTTCGCTTGCATAATGCTTACGGGTAAACATCTTAGTCGCATAAGGCGACACCCGTACCCAAATACCCCATTTGTTAACCCATCAACATAAAAACCACCACAAAGGGGACAGGCACCTTTGTGGTGGTTTGGGGCATCAATAGGTTCTAGGCGCCGCTACAGTTCCACGCAAGGATTGTCGCGGGTCACAAGCGTCTTAATGACAACCGTCGCTCCCAGATAGCGCTCAAGCAGCTCGGCTAAGCGATCGATCGCAGCCTGGCAATCCCCCATCCGCTCGGGCTCCACGCACTCAATCGCCAAGAACGCATCGGCCGAATCATCGGACAGCGCCGTGCGAACGCCGTCGCGCCAGTTCCAGCAGCGGCACACAGCGCCCGCATCGTCGATGTAGGCGAGCTCGCCGGGCAGCGTCGGATCGTCCGCCTCCTCGCCAAGCGGCAAGAACGCATCGCCACCGTCGGTCACCTTCAGGCGAAGGTCCCCCTCGATCGCATGCAGATCCTCGCCTCCCACGGGCAGCGCGTAGGTCAGCGACACCGTGTTGTAAATATCCACCGCGGGCGTAATGTGGCCCACCGGCTTGCCTTTGAGCACGCGCTTGAGCAGGTTCTCAACTGAGCAACGCGCGCCCTTCTTGGTCTTGAACAGGCGATACGCCTCGCGCCATGCCTTAACCGGCGCGCTCTCGCTGATGGTATCGCTTGTCAGGTGACGCTCCGCATCGATATTGGCGCGATTGAGCAACGTGGCGATCGCATCCACGTCCTCCTGGGGAATCTGGGCCGCGGGCTTCATGCCCTTTACGACTACGACGCCGACCGCCGCCTGCGGAAACAGCTCCCAAAACGAATCCTCGGCAACGAAACTCTTCATATGCTCTCCCTTCATAGCGTACGCCCGAGCGAGGGCGCCTAAACAAAAAGCGCCCTCACAGCGGCCACCTTCAAAGTCCTACGGTGCCGCCACAAGAGCGCTTACGCTGTCCCCATCCGGAGAAGGGGACGATATGTCAAGCGTATTGTAACCCGAGTCATCCACGCGAGCAAAACCACCATAAAGGCGCCTGTCCCCTTTGTGGTGGATATGGACTCACGGCGAAGCTAGTGGCGAAGTCCCAGCAGCCCGCGGCCGCGATGACGGGCGTCGGCGTGTACTTGAACGTGCGGGCCGGCGGCTTTGACGGACTCGGGCAGGTGCGAGTACTTCTTCTCGAAGTTCTCCTCGAACATCACCGCCAGGTTGTGCGCGGCCTCGTCATAGCGCGCGGTGCTCTGCCAGTATTGGCGCGGCACCAGGATGCCATCGGGCACGCCGTGGCACGTCGTGGGAATGTCGACGTTAAAGATGTCGTCGTGCACGAACTCGCTGTCCTCGATGGTGCCGTCGAGGGCGCGCGCGACCAGCGAGCGCGTGTAGGCAAGCTCGATGCGATGGCCCACGCCGTAGCCGCCGCCGATCCAGCCGGTGTTGACCAGGTACACGCGCGGGCGGCCGTCGGCAATGCGCTCGCCAAGCATGTTGGCGTAAACCATGGGGTCGAGCGGCATAAACGGCTCGCCGAACAGCGAAGAGAACGTGGGCGTGGGCTCGGTGACGCCGACCTCGGTGCCGGGAATCTTAGCCGTAAAGCCCGTCACAAAGTGGTACATGGCGGCGTCGGCCGTCAGGCGCGAGATGGGCGGCAGCACGCCAAAAGCGTCGCAAGTCAGGAACAGCACGACACTCGGAGTGGTGCCCATGCCCTTAGTCCACGCGTTAGGAATGTGCTCCACGGGATAGGCCACGCGCGTGTTGTGCGTGATCGAGATGTCGTCGTAGTTGGGCTTGCGGTTCTCGTCGAGCACCACGTTTTCGCAAATGGCGCCAAAACGGACGGCGTTGAAGATCTCGGGCTCGTGGAAGGCGTCCAGGCCCTCGCATTTGGCGTAGCAGCCACCCTCGATGTTGAAGATGCCCATGTCGGACCAACCGTGCTCGTCGTCGCCGATCAGCAGGCGCGTGGGATTGGCCGAAAGCGTGGTCTTGCCGGTGCCGGACAGGCCAAAGAACACGGCGGTCTCGCGCGTGACGGGATCCATGCTGGCCGAGCAATGCATGGGCAGCACGTCGTCCTCGACAGGCAGCAGGTAGTTCATGACACTGAAGATGGACTTTTTGATTTCGCCGGAGTAGCCGGTACCCGCGACCAAAATCACGCGCTCCTGGAAGTTGATGACCACGGCGGCACTGGAGTTGAGGCCCTTGATGGCGGGGTCGCACTGGTAACCGGGCGCTGCGAGCACGCAGAAGTCGGGTTCGCCGGTGCGCGCGATTTCGCGGGCAAGCGGGCGAGCGAGCATCTGCTTAATAAAGAGTGCCTGGCTGGCACGCTCGCAGGCAACGAGCAGGCGACGCGTGTGGTTGCGGTCGGCGCCCGCCATGCCGCGGGTGACGAACACGTCGCGCTCGTTGAAATAGTCGACGATGCCGGCCTTGATGGCCTCATAGCTCTCGACGGACAGTGGGCGGTTGACCGCACCCCAGGCGATCTTGTCGTGAACATCGGGGGTGTCAACGATAAAACGATCGTTGGGCGAACGACCAGTGCGCTCCCCCGTCTCGATCACGAGCGCGCCATTAGAAGCCATACGGCCCTCTTTGCGACGAATAGCGTGCTCGACAAGCTCTGCCGCCGGCAGGTCCACCAGCAGACGGGGTTGATTCTCGGCGGGATCTTCAACGAGCGTAATACCAAAGTTGGACAGAACTTCTGCAGGGGTAACACCAGGCATGGGGCCTCCTTTAAAAACGCGACACGTGGACGCGACGCGCACTTTACTCACGTAAAGCCCGTTGTACCCGATATGCAAAAACGTTTTTGCGGCAAGGGCGGCAAGCCCGCCCAACGGTCAAAAATCGCAGGCAAGCGGCCTAGTCATTGGGGACGTTTTTAAACGCCTAGTCATTGGGAACACTCTTGAACAGGCAACATTCAAGGAGCGCCCCCGGATGCCGGCACTTAGGGACGTTCCCAAAGTGCCTGCAC
Organism: Collinsella sp.; assembly: GCA_014871665.1. Lineage (GTDB taxonomy): Bacteria > Actinomycetota > Coriobacteriia > Coriobacteriales > Coriobacteriaceae > Collinsella. The sequence goes on from WGSL01000074.1 coordinate 8,008, forward strand.
ATAAGGAACGTCCCTAAGTGCCGCCGACCGAATGGCACCGCCGAAATTATCGAACAACCTGTTCAAAAACACGAGCGGACACCGCGGTGTCTATACTAGAGCGCAGCAATAGAAAGGACTCCGCTTTGAGCATCACGCCCCTCGATAGCATTCGCCGCGCCATCGCCCGCCGCAACGGCGTCTCCAACCCCGCTGCATCGAGAGACGGCGCCGCGAAGGCCCAGGGCGGCCGCATCGAGAACGGCCTCTTCCCTGCCTCGCACACTGCCGAGGAACTCGCACGCATCCAAGAGCTGAGTCAGCGCAACGCCGGCGGGCCCGATAGCAGCCAAGCCACACGTCGCCGGCGCGAACGCGATCGCAAGCCCGGCCCCGTCCGCCGCATGGTCAACGCTTGGTGGAACCGTCTGCTCGGTGCCGTCTACGGCGGCGGCTTCTCCATGCAGGAAGCGGAATACGAGGAGCACGCCACCCGCCGCGATTACCTTTGGAACGCTCTCGGCACCGCCGTGTGGGGCTTGGCGTTTCCGCTGCTCACCATCGTGTCCACACAGCTCGTGGGCGCCGAAGACGCCGGCAAGTTCTCCATCGCCTTTGTCACCGGCACGCTCATCATGATCGCATGCAACTACGGCGTGCGCAATTTCCAGGTCTCGGACATCGACGAAAAGACGTCCTTCGCCTCCTACCAGCTCAACCGCTGGCTTTGCGGAGCGCTCGCCCTAGGCTGCGGCCTCATGTACAGCAGCGCCCGCGGCTATGACGCGCAGATGGCCACGATCGGCCTGGGCGTCTACCTGTATAAGGTCATCGACGGCGTCGCCGACGTGTACGAAGGCCGCCTGCAGCAGGCCGACAAGCTCTACTTGGCTGGAATGAGTCAAACGCTACGCTCCGTCGCCGTCATCGCGGTCTTCAGCGTGGCGCTGTTCCTCACGCGTAGCATGCCCATCGCGGCCATGGCCATGAGCATCGCCGCGATCGCCTCGCTCGTGCTGGTCACCGCGCCGCTCGCCCTGCTCGAGACCGAAAAATCGC
>WGSL01000075.1 GCA_014871665.1 Collinsella sp.
GGAGCAAATCGAGAACAAGGTCCCGACAAAGACCAAGCATATCCACGTCGGCGCTGCAGCACGCACCGTCACCGCAGTCACCGCCGCCGAGGATATCAACCGCCAAGAACTGGTACGTCCGTTCCTACTGGAGCGCGCCAGCACCCAGGCAAGCACCCAGACCGACGCCACGGCCATCAACCTCGGCGCGTATCTATAGCACGTCGGCCAGTATGCCAAAACTCCGCCTAAGCAAAAGAGGCCCGACCATTGCCGAACCTCTTTTGCTTAAATGCAAAGACGGCCAATCGCGCGCTTCAACACCGCAATTGTCTAGTGTACGGCCTTGACCGCCGCCGCCAGATCGAACAACGTGTCGAGCACGGCCTCGCAGCCATCCACCACATCCTGCGGCAGCGGCACGATATCGGGGACGGCAAAGACATGGCAGCCGGCCGTGATACCCGAGACGCAGCCGTTGCGCGAATCCTCGACCACGGCGCACTCCTCGGGGGCAAAGCCCGCGCGCTCGCAGGCGAGCAGATACATCTCAGGGTCGGGCTTGCCGTGCACGACGTCCTCGCCACAGGTCACCGTCTCAAACTTGTCAAAGAGGCCGACCATCTTAAGGTTGCGTTCGGCCGTAGCGAGGCGCGACGACGTCGCAAGGCCCACGTGATAGCCCGCAGCCAGCAGCTCGTCTATGCACTCGGCGGCGCCGGCCTTAAGCTCCAGTTCGGTCTTGACCATCTCATCGCGAATCTCCTTGTGGCGGGCATAGACCGCCTCGGTGGTTTCATGGCTGCCGTAATGCTTATCGAGGATGTCCATAACATCGGGCAGCGTGCGACCGATAAACTGATGGATCAGCGCTTCATCAATCGCGACCCCCAGCTCGGCGGCGCCCGCCTTCCATGCCTTAATGCCCAAACGCTCGGTATCGACCAGCGTTCCGTCCATGTCAAAAATAACAGCCTTGATCATATCGGTCCCCCATCGGCTCTCGCTATTGCATTACCGCAACTCTACCGCATTTGGCAACTTGTATATAACGTATATACCATATTGCACTTTCGTTACATAGGTAGAAGTATTATGACAAGCAGTCCGGTAGGATTATAGTTTTTGACCGAGTACATATTGGTAAGGATCGATTCATGTTTTCAGACACCACCGCACCTGCAAAGGAGCTTCAGGACAAACTCGCAGAGCTCGAGCAGCTGCTTTTGGCATACGGACGCGTCGCCATCGGCTTTTCCGGCGGCGTCGACAGCAGCTTTTTGGCCGCGGTCTGCGCCCGCATCATGCCTGCCAGCACGCTTCTCGTCCACCTCACCACGCCGCTCATCGGCACGCCCGAGCAGGCTTCGTTTGAGCGATCCGTTGACGGGCAAGCCAATGAGGAGCCACATTTTAAGCTCCCTGTGCTCAATCTTTCGGTCGATCAGTTGCAGCTCCCCCAAGTAGCCTGCAACGACGCCAATCGCTGCTACCACTGCAAGCACGCCGGCTTTACCGCTATCGTCAACCACGCCAAGTCGCTCGGCTTTCCCACCGTCATCGATGGCAGCAATGCAAGCGATCGCGGCGACTACCGCCCCGGCATGCGCGCGGCAGAAGAGCTCGGCGTACGCTCCCCTCTTATGGAGGTCGGCTTTACCAAGGACGAAGAGCGCGAGCTGCTGCGCGCATGGGGCTATCCCGTTTGGAACCTGCCGGCGGGAGCCTGTCTTGCCACGCGCGTCCCCACGGGCGAGGAGCTTACGCGCGAGAAGGTCGATTTAATCCGCGCCTGCGAGGATTACCTGCACGAACTTGGTCTGGCGCAGGTTCGCGCGCGCTTGGTCGGCGGCTGCATGCATATCGAGGCCGCGCCCGCAGATGTCGCCAAGATCGCCGCCCTCGGCGGTGCTACCGTCGACGGCGGGGGCAAGACCCCGCTGCCCGCCGCCATCGAGTCCGCGCTGCGCGAGCTGGGCTGCGGCCACATCTCCCCCGAGGTCACCCCCTACATCCACGGCAACATGAACCTTTAGGTTACGCCGTTTTACAAACGGCGTAACCGCTCGGCGCTGCGCAGGCCCCGGGCACGGCAATCTGACGCTCAACTGCACGGGCGCGACCAAAAGGTCAGCGCCCGCTTGTTTCACGTCACCTTACCGCACCCGGAACCCGCTCGCTCCCATATGCTCAACCTGGACTGCGTTAACTGACCCACCAAAAAGGGACAGGTTCATTTTGGCAGGTATTATCTGGGGAAGCGCCGAATAGCTTCATATACACAGCCGCCGCAGCTCCATATGAGGCAAATGAATCCGTAGCGTTTGTCCCAAATCTTAAGTATTTGTTCGACAGAACGGCCTCTGCCGGCTCCTGCTAGACTGGTAGATTCCCAACCGTCCATCCAGGAGCCGCAATGTCGCGCAAGTCCGCCTACAAGCAAGCACTTTCCATCGGCACCGCCGTGGTGTTGGGGTTTGCGCTGTTTACGGGATCGCTCGACGGAGCTCCCAAGCTGCTGTCGCCGCAAAGCGATGAACAGGCGGCAGCTCTGGCCGAGAAGCAAAACGAGAGTCCCAGCCGCACCGACGACGAGGCGGACTTGGTCGCCCGGCTCGAATCGGGAACAGCGAGCTCCCCGGACTCTCAAAATAGCCAAGACTCTGGCGATGGCTCTGAATCCGCCGCAACCGACACCGGCGACGCTGCCTCCGCGGATAGCGCCGCCACTCCCATCGACGAAGTCGAAAACCCTGACCTCAACCGCGCCCGCGGTGTTTATCTCAGCAGCATTCCCGACTACGCCGGCAACCCCTACGTTGCCCTTCGCGCCGACAGCACGCACCCGTTGGGCATGCCGTCGTTCACGCTCGACGAATACGAACGCGCTGCAGAAGAGGGCTGCTTTAAGAAATTCTCCAAGCTCGATAGCCTGGGCCGCACCCGCAAGGCACTCGCCTGCGTAGGCCCCGAGTCGCTCGGACAGGGCAAGCGCGGCGACATCTCGCGTATCCACCCCGCTGGATGGCATCAGCAGCGCTACGACTTTATTCCAGGCCAGAGCCTCTACAACCGCTGTCACCTCATCGCCTGGTCGCTCTGCGGTGAAAACGCCAATCGCAAGAATCTCCTCACCGGCACGCGCTATCTCAACGAGACGGGCATGCTGCCGTTTGAAGAGCAGGTCCTCGACTACATCCGCGACACGGGCAACCATGTGCTCTACCGCGTCACGCCCATGTACAACGAAGAGGAACTCGTCTGTCGTGGCGTTCGTCTGGAAGCACAATCGGTCGAGGACCACGGTAAGACCCTGTGCTTCCACGTGTACTGCTACAACCTGCAGCCGCACGTGCAGATCGACTACGCCACCGGCCGCAACCAGGCATCCGGAGACTAGTGCCGACCGCGCCGTCCGTAACCCAAAAAATGATCCGTTTTCCTCCGTCCCAAAGGGATCAAATAAGGCCGCCCCGGTTACCCAGGGCGGCCTTTTCGTCAGCACCTACATTGCAGGCAAAATCACACGCTACTTGGCGCGACCCTCCTCATAGCGCTCGACCAGCTTGGCCTGAACGTCATAGGGCACCTGCTCGTAGCCGGCGGGCTTCATGGTAAAGTCACCCGTGCCGCGCGTGATAGAGCGCAGGCGCGTCGAGTAATCCGTCAGCTCGGCGAGAGGTGCCTGCGCGATAACCACGGTGTCTCCGCGCTCATCGGTCTCCATGCCTGTCACGCGACCGCGCGAGGCCGAGATGTCGCCCATCACGGCGCCGGCGTAGCTCTCGGGAATAGTCACCGTGATTTCCTCGATGGGCTCCAGCACCACCGGGTCGGCATCGGCACATGCCTTGCGCAGGCCGATGCGAGCCGCCGCGCGGAACGCCATCTCGTTGGAGTCGACGCTGTGATACGAGCCGTCGTACACAGCCACGCGAATGCCCGTGAGCGGATAGCCGGCAATGATGCCGTCCTTCATGGTCTCCTGGACGCCCTTGTCCACGGCGGGGATCAGCGAGCGCGGAATGCGGCCGCCCACGACCTCGTCCACAAACTCATAGCCGTCGCTCGTGCCGTCGGGCCCAATGAGCGGCTCCACGCGTAGCCAGCAGTCGCCGTACTGACCGGCACCACCGGTCTGCTTCTTGTGGCGGCCTTGGGCGCTTGCCGTGCGGCGGATGGTTTCGCGATACGGAATGCGGATCGGCACGCTTTTGGCCACGACCTTGGTGCGATCCTCCAAACGGTTGAGCAGCACCGAAACCTGCGCCTCACCCACGGCGGAGATGATAGTCTGGCCCGTCTCCTCGTCGCGGTCGATGCTCATGGTCGGATCGGCCTTGCAGGCTTTCTCGATAAACGTATAGAGCTTCTCCTCGTCGCCGCGGTTCTCGGCCTCGATGGCAATGCGGTACTGCGAGTTGGGGAACTTGAACGCCGCCGCCTCGACCTTGCCGGTAATCGAGAGCGTATCGCCCGTCTCGGCCGCCAGCTTGGGCGCCACGATGATGTCGCCGGCATAGGCGTGGCCGACCTCGGTCATGTCGCGGCCGCACATCACATACAGGTGAGCCAGACGGTCGCTCTTGCGCGTGCGCGCATTGATCAGCTCAAGGCCCGGCTCAAGCGTACCCGTCAGCACCTTGATAAAGCTGATGCGACCCTGCTGTGGATCGGCCAGGGTCTTAAACACAAAGGCCACCGGGCGGTCATCGTCACTCGAGATCTTGAGCGAGTCGCCGTCGATGAGCGGCATCTCGCCGTAGTCAGTCGGCGCCGGGAAGTACGTGGCGATGTCGTCCATCAGCGAGTTGACGCCCTGCTCCTTAATGCAATCGCCCGCAAAGACCGGCACAAAGATGCGCTCGGCGATCGCCTTGGACAACAGGCCCTCAAGCTCCTCCTGCGTCAGCGTCTCCTCGCCTTCCAGGTACTTCATCATCAGCTCATCGTCGGCCTCGGCCACCAACTCGCACAGATGGTCATGGGCTTCTTCAGCCTGGGCACGATACTCCTCGGGAATCTCCGACTCTACGGCTTCGGTGCCGTTGCAATGACGCGCCTTCATGCGCACCAGGTCGATAATGCCGTCAAAGTCCTCGCCCTCGCCCCAGGGGAGGGTCACGGCGCCTAGGCGCGTGCCAAAGCGCTCCTGCAGCAGGTTCATTGTGGTCGTAAAGCTGGCCTCGGGACGCGACAGGCGGTTTACGAACACCGCGCGCGCCAGGCGCAGGTCCTCGGCGGCGTACCAAAGCTTAACCGTCGTCGGCTGCGGGCCGGCCTCGGCGTCGACCACAAACAGCGCCGTCTCGCAGACGCTCATCGCGGCAAAGGCGTCGCCGATAAAATCGGGGTAGCACGGGGCATCGAGCACGTTGATGCGGGCGCCCTTCCAATCGATCGGCGCGATGGTCGTCGAGATGGAGAATGAACGCTTGACCTCTTCGGGGTCATAGTCGAGCGTAGGCTTGGTGCCGTCGTGGCCGCCCAGGCGGGCGGTCTTGCCGGAAAGGTGGAGCATGGCTTCGGCGAGTGAAGTCTTGCCCACCCCGCCTTGGCCTACGAGCACCACGTTCCTTACGTTACCGGTCTTGGGAGCACCCATGATGACCTCCTTGCAGGGCCGCGCGCATTGCGCGACGCCAACGGGGAGAGTTCGCGGTCGATGCCATCCCGGGAGCAGCATGGTCGGCAGCCGAGCCGACTCACCCTCCAAATGTCCTATGCCACCACCCTACCCTCACGGGCGACCGTCCATGCACACCTTTCGGCACACGTATGAATACAGGCGGCGAGAGGAAGAGACAAGCTTGTGAGGCGATTATTGAACCCCGTCGATGCAAACAAAAAGCCGCCACAGACCGTAAGACCTGCGGCGGCTTCGCCTCAATTAATAGTTGAGTAAATACCTGAGCCTATCCCTCGATACGGCTCAAGAACTCACGGGTGCGCTGCTCGCGTGGATGGTCGATGACCTGCTCGGCAGGACCCTCCTCGACAATACGACCGCCGTCCATAAAGACCACGCGGTCGGCAACATCGCGCGCAAACTGCATCGCGTGGGTCACGATCACCATCGTCATATTCTGCGCCGCAAGGTCTTTAATGACACGCAGTACCTCGGCCGTCAGCTCGGGATCGAGTGCCGAGGTCGGCTCGTCAAAGAACAGGATCTCCGGATCGAGCGCCAAGGCGCGGGCGATACTCACACGCTGTTGCTGGCCGCCCGAAAGCTCACATGGCACCTTGTTCTCGTTGCCCGTAAGCCCCATCTGCGCGATCAACTCGCGCGCACGAGCTTCCGCCTGCTCGCGCGGGCGCTTAAGCACGCGGATCGGCGCGTCGATGATGTTTTTCATCACGGTATAGTGCGGGAACAGGTTGTAATTTTGGAACACCAGGCCGAATCGCGAGCGTGCCCGCTTGGGCACATCGCCCTTCGCATAGACCGCGCCCGAGCCCGCATCCGTCGCAACGGCAAGGCCACCAAACGAGAGCGAGCCTCCGTCGAGTGTCTCGAGCAGCGTGGCACACCGCAGCAGCGTGGACTTGCCGCCACCCGAAGGCCCGATAATCGCCACGACCTCGCCACGCTTGACCTCGAGCGAGATATCCTTGAGCACCTCATTGCCGCCAAACGCCTTGCGCGCGCTTTCGATTTTCATCACTGAGTTAGTCATGATAATAGTCCAGCTTCTTTTCGGCGGCGCCCAGCAGCATCTCGACGACGAAATTAAAGACCCAGTAAATCAGCGCCGCGATCGCAAACGGCACCATGCTCACCTGCGAGGCGACCAGCGCCTTGGCCGTCGAGAACATCTCACCCACGCCAATGGCAAACGCCAGCGACGTGTCCTTGACCAGCGTGATGATCTCGTTGCCCATCGCCGGCAGAATACGCTTGGCGACCTGCGGCATCACGATATACAGAAACGTCTGCACGCGCGAATAGCCCAGCACCTCGGCAGCCTCGTATTGACCGCGCGGAATGGACTGCAAGCCCGAGCGATAGATCTCGGCAAAGTAACCGGCGTAGTTGATGATGAACGCCACGACGCACGCCGTCCACTTGGAATCGGGCGTGAGCGAAATGCCAAACACGTAGTACGGGGCAAAGTAGATGGCAAACATCTGCAGCATGAGCGGCGTACCGCGCATGACCGAAATGTAGATGCGCGCAATCCAGCGAAGCGGCGCGATTTTGCTCATGCGCATAAACGCCACGGGGATTCCCAGCGGAATCGACCCCAGCAGTGTCAGCACAAACAACTGCAAACTGACCAAGAATCCCTGGCCAAGCATCTGCATCATGACCTGAATAGACATTACTTGAGCACCCAATTATCGAAAGATAGACCATAGCTTGAATACTTGTCGCAGAGATCCTTGACCGTGCCGTCCTCATAGAGTGCCTTGAGCGACTCGGTCACGGCGTCGGCCGACTTGGTGTCGCCCTTCTTAAAGCCGACGGCGTAGTGCTCGCTGGACAGCGGCTCATCAAGCTGCGTATAGGCATCGGGCTTGGCGGCAAGCTGATACTGGGCAATCGAAAGGTCGCAAGCCACGGCATCGACCGCGCCGCTCTCGAGCTGCATAAAGGCCGTGTTGTACTCGCCGATCGTGTCGAGCGTGGCAAACGTCGCCGCCAGATCCTTCTGGTCACCCTCAAGCACGTCCTGCGCAGCGGAATCAGTCTGGGTAATCACAGTCTTGCCGGCAAGATCGTCCCAGCCCTTGATGCCCGCATCCTTCTTGACCACCAGCACCTGCTCGTTGAGCATGTACGGCTCGGAGAACGTGTAGTCGTCCTCACGGCCCTCCATGGTAAAGCCGTTCCAGATGCAGTTGATGGCGCCCGAGTTAAGCAGCGTATCCTTGGCATCCCAGTCGATGGCCTCGTATTTGACCTCCCAGCCCTGCTTATCGGCAACAGCCTTGGCCAGATCGAGATCAAAGCCGGTGTACTCGCCATCGTCGCCCACAAAGCCGTACGGAGGATAGGACTTATCAAAGCCCACCACGAGCTTCTTGGACTCCGCAGCACCCTTCACATCCTTGGCCGCGGCAGAGCCTGCAGCGGAGCCCTTGCCGGCACCACCGCCGCAGCCGACAAGACCAAGGCCAAGCACCGTAGCGAGCGAGCCGGCTAGACCAACAAACTGACGACGAGACATATCGGTATTCATGGTATTCCCCCTTGATGGCACTTTAGTTAGGTAAAGTGAGTCATGTAACGTTCAGAATCATACACTTTACCTTGATAGAGTACAAGGGAGGGTTTGCCCGGCGTGGGCGGGAAGCGGCGCGTAATTAAGTTTCCTGC
>WGSL01000076.1 GCA_014871665.1 Collinsella sp.
CCCGCAACTTAGGTGGGGTTAGCGGGTGGTGTGCCAGACCTCGAGGGCGCCGGCGAGGATGTCGACCTCGATGCGAGAGGCGACAACGGGCTCGCCGTCGGCCTGGATGGGGTAGTCGGGCTCCTCCAAGGTGAGCGCGGCATGGCGGCATCGGCGCATGCGAACCGGTGGCAACTTGGTATGGTGGCCGTCCTTAGCCGAAAGAAACATAGGCAGGGCAACCGCGCGAGGGACGGGGCCGCAGGCGTAGCAGACGTCGAGCATGCCGTCGCAGGGGTCGGCATCGGGGCAGATACGATAGCCCGAGCCATACGTGGGGCCCAGCTGAATCGCCATGATGATCGCCCTCACGCGCTCGGCGGGCGCGCCGTCAAAGCTGGCTGTCATGGGGTAATTGCGATAGCGTAGGCCAAACTGCTCAAGTCCCGAGAGAGTGTAGAGCGGAGTGCCGGCGAGACCCGTCTTTTTGCGCAGCTCGGTGGTGCCCAGGCCGATGGCGGCATCGATGCCGATCGAAAGCGTCTGGTCGTAGTACTCAACGGAAGCCTCGCCGCTACCGCTTGCGGGGTTCCATGAGCGAATGCGCCCGATGTCCTGACGCTGCAACTCGCAGGAGAGCAGCGCGCCAAAATCCTTACCGGAGAAATCGTCGATGCCGAGTGTTTGGGCAAAATCGTTGCCGGAGCCCACGGGTAGGATGGCGAGAGCGGGGCGGACCGCCTCATCCTGCGTCATAAGCCCGTTGACGACCTCGTGAATCACGCCGTCGCCGCCAAGGGCGATAACGGTGCGATAGCCCTGAGCCTGTGCGGCAAGCTCCTTGGCGTGTCCCATGCGCTCGGTTAGCACCAGGTCAAACTGGGATGCGCGTGCAGTCATGTCCATAAAGCGTTGCAGGCGCCCGGCAACTTCGCGCGCCGCACCCGACTGGGCGGCTGGGTTGGCGATGATGAGCGTGAGGCCAAAATCAGTTGCGTGCATGGGGCGACTCCCGGCGTATGACGTGACGGTGCGGTCGCGCTCAGGTCTAATTGCCCCCGATTGTGGCTGCACGTCGAATACTTACGTCTACTCTATCAGGTCGTTGTGGCGCTCGATAGCATCCGCTACCGTACCGCCCTCATCTACAATAAGCGAACGGCGCTTGGGCGAGATAATGCGCTGGGCGGGGTACACGCCGCGGTGTCCGGCGGTTAGGTAGCTGATAAAGGCCACGATGACAAAGAACCCGGCAGCCGTGCCGTGGAACAGGTCGATGGCCATCATACAGGTGGTGATAGGCACGTTAAGGCCGGCGCAGAACACGCCGAGCATGCCCAGCGCTGCCAGAAAGCTGGGATCGATTCCGACGAGGCAACCTATCCAGCCGCCGAGCGCCGCACCGATGCCAAACAGGGGCGTGACCTCGCCGCCTTGGAAGCCCGCGCCCAGGGTAAGCGCTGTGACGACCAACTTGATGGCTGCGTCCGCCAGGGTGGTGTTGCCGGCAAATCCGGCGCCGGAAAGCCACGTGGAAAGGCCGGCGTAGTTCCAGGCGTCGAGGAGGGCATAGGCGGCCAAAACCACGAGTGCGCCGATGAGTGCGCGAACGAGGTAATTGGTGATAAAGCGACCGTAGAGGCTCTTGACGGTTCGAACCGACCAGGCAAAGAGGCGTGCCGTCAGACCGAAGATAATTGCGCTGATAACAACGATGACGACCGTTTTGGGCGTCATAGCGGGAACGCTGGCGATGACATTCGCCTCGTACTCGGTACCTAGGGCGAGTGATGTAAAGTAGCCGGTAAACGAGGCGACCAGGCAGTAGATGCCCGCGGTGTAGTCGATCTTGCCGATAAAGCACATCTCCATGCCAAAGAAAGCCCCGGCAAGGGGCGAGCCGAATACGGCGCCAAAGGCCGACGAGATGCCGGCGAGCATGAGGTCGTGGTGGTCATGCTTTTTGAGGTGGGCGAGGCTCGAGATGTTGCTGGCGATGGTGCCGCCAATCTGCACCGCAGCTCCCTCACGACCGGCCGATCCGCCGGTGAGGTGCGTGAGCGTGGAGCAGACGAAGGCGAGGACGGCCATGCGCATATGGATGAGGCGTGTGCCCAGAGCGGAGTCGATGACCAGGTTGTTACCGCGTTTGGCGGCAAGACCGTGGTTTTTGTACACCCATGCGGTGGCAACGCCCACAACGGGAAGCAGCGCGTAAATCCACGCATGGTGCTCGCGATAGTCAGTCGCGATATTCAACGAGGCCAAAAACGCCCAAGCGGCAACGCCCATGGCGAGCGATACGGTGACGACGAGCACGAGCAACTTGGCGCTCACGAGTAGGTTGCGGACGTTGCGGCGCGTGTCGGCAGCTAAGAGATGCTCGGAGCGAGTGAGCTGATGTCTGCCTGCCATGATGACGTCGTTCAGGGAGAAAAAGCCGCCGTCGTCGAGCGGCTGGGAATGATCCTGCGTTTCGTTTGCGCTTTCGGTTTTGTCGTTATGAGCCATACGTTCCTCTTTTAGGTTGCAACGCAAGCATTATAAAACGCGGTAAACGCGACGAGCCGGTGGGTTGGTTTCCATTCTGTTTCGCGGCCTGCAACCGACAGGTGTATTTGCGGGTACAGGCCGAGTCGCGGCCGTGCATCGGGGGATTATACTGAGAAAAGCATAAAGAATCGGCGCCCCTGTTGTGCGCCGTGGCATTAAGAGGTGCATATGGCAGAGAAACTCATTCCACTGGAGGACGCGCAGTCGATTGTCCTGTCGCACGTTGCTCCGACGGATCTCATCGAGATTCCCGTGTGGCAGGCCGCCGGTCTTCCCTTGGCCGAGGACGCGGTGGCCGATATCGACATCTCGCCGTTTGCCAACAGCGCTATGGACGGATATGCCGTGCGCTCGGCGGACTTGGCGCAGGCATCTGGCGAGGCGCCGGTGACGCTCGACGTTATCGGACACGAGGCCGCGGGCCATGTGTTTGAGGGCGCAATCGGCGCGGGCGAGACGGTCCGCATCATGACGGGCGCGCCGGTACCCGAAGGTGCCGATGCCGTTGTGAAGTACGAGATCGTCGATGTGCTTGACGGTGACGGCAACGAGGGCTCGCGTGTGAGGTTCTCGGCGCCGGCCAAGGTGGGGGAGAACGTTCGCTCTGCCGCCGAGGAGGCCCATGTCGGCGATGTTGTGATGCACGCCGGCGAGGTCGTGGCTCCGGCGGGCGCGGGTCTGTTGGCAAGCGCCGGATATGCGAGCGTGAAGGTGCACGCTGCCCCACGTGTGGGCATTATCTCGCTGGGCACGGAACTGGTCGCACCGAGTAAGGTACCGACGCGCGGTCAGATTCGCGATTCCAACTCTTCGGCGCTGATGGCCGAGGCACTCGATGCCGGCGCCGAGCCCGTGTTCTACGGCATTGCGCCCGATGATGAGCAGGCGATTGCCGAGCTGGTGCATCGTGCCGTGCAGGAGTGCGATTTTGTCATTACGAGCGGCGGTGCCTCGGCGGGCGACTACGACTATGTGACGGCACTGGTCCATCGCGAGGGCGAGGTGCTCTTCGACCGCATCTCGATGCGTCCGGGCAAGGCTATCACGTTTGGCTTGCTCGGGGGTAAGCCCTACCTGGGGCTTTCAGGCAATCCTGCCGCGGCGTATGTGGGCTTTGAGATGCTCGCCCGTCCGGCGATTCGCAAGATGCGCGGCTTTGCCGAGGGTGCGCGTCCCGTGCAGCAGGCGACGCTCACGCATAGCGTGAAAAAGCGACAGCATCGCCGCTTCTTCGATCGCGCCACGGTTTTGCGCGACCCCGAGACCGGTGAGTTGTTGGTGACCGAGGCCAAGACGCAGAATTCGGCGCTGCTTGGAACCATGCAGCGTGCGAACTGCCTGTTGCGTATTCACGAAGGACCGTGCGACCTTGCGGCGGGCGACGTCGTGGATGTCGTGCGTGTCGACCTGCCTGAGGGCACGGTGCTATAGGAGGAATGCTATGGAGTTGAAGATTTCGATTGTGACGTGCTCGGATACGCGCGATCTTGCCCAGGACGAGGCGGGTGCTGCGCTCGAGGAGCTTATCGTGGCACAGGGCTGGACGGTCGCCTCGCATGTGGTCGTGCGTGACGACGTCAGCGAGATCGGTGATGCCATTGCGGAAGCCGCCGATGAGTGCCACGCCAATGTCGTGCTCACCTGCGGCGGCACGGGGCTTTCGATGCGCGACGTAACACCCGAGGCGACGCGTGCCGTCTGTGACCGCGATGTGCCGGGTATTGCCGAGGCAATCCGTGCGTATTCGATGACCAAGACGCGCCGCGCTATGCTCTCGCGCGCTATTTGCATGCAACGAGGTCATACACTTGTCGTAAACTTTCCCGGTTCTACGAAGGCCGCCCGCGAAAGCTGGGAGGCCATAGCAGACCAGCTGGAGCATGCGGCTCAGATGACAGCGGGCGGCGGACATACCAACTAAGCGGTTTACCTGCGGCGGGGCGACCTGAACGGCTGCTCCGCCTTTGTTTTCCGCCGAAGCGACGCCGAGGTGCACGGTAATTCGAAACTATATTCTCTGACGAGATTAATTTCTCATTTTCATTATTCGCGCAGAAGTATAATCTGATTGCAGATTAAAGCCCGCGGTGGGGTACCCGGGCACAAGATCCGAAAGGGTTGAATATGTTCGATATGGTTTCACGCCGCGGATTCGTTTCGCTTTCTGCTGTCGCCGCTGCCGGCCTTGGTCTTGCCGGCTGTTCGGGCAGCAAGACGTCCGAGCCGGCCGGATCCGATGCCGGTTCTGCTAAGGCATCTTCCAAGAAAGCTGTCGAGCTGCAGGTCTTTGCCGCCAACTCGCTCGAGAAGGCTCTGCCGGAGGTTCAGGAGCTTTACACCGAGCAGACCGGCACCACGTTTGCCGACACGCAGTTTAAGGCGTCTGGCGACCTCGTCGAGCAGATGAAGGCCGGCGCTGCCGTCGACGTGCTCATCACCGCTTCCAAGGGCACCATGGATGACGCCGAGACCGCTGAGCTCGTCGATGCCGATACCCGCGAGGACATGTTCGTCAACGATCTCGTGATCATTCGCGCCGAGGGCTCCGACACCAAGGTCGAGGCCATCGCCGACGTCGCGAACCTGGACGGTAAGATCGCCATTGGCGACGCCAAGACCGTCCCCGCCGGCAAGTACGCCAACCAGGCGCTGGCTTCCGTGGGCCTCTACACCGGCACCGAGGGCGACGACGGCGAGTATGCGCCCGAGATCGCCGAAAAGGTGGCCCTGGCCGACAAAGTTGGTACCGCCGCCGCCTATGTGTCCACGGGCGACTGCGTGGCCGGCTTTGTCTACAGCTCCGATATCTTCCGCTACGACGGCATCGAGGAGGCCTTTGTGTGTCCCGAGGATTCGCACAAGCCCATCGTGTATCCGGGTGCCGTTGCCGAGAGCTCTGAGCACGCCGACGAAGCCAAGGCGTTCATCGACTTCTGTCTGACCAACAAAAAGGCTCAGAAGATTTGGGCTAAGTACGGCTTTGAGCTTTCCGCGTAGTGCGGCTTGGCGCGATAATTCCATCGTTTTGTGTCTCACTCCGTCCTTATATTCGCTTGGAGCTTTTCGTGCTTAATAGATTCCGCATCCTTGTCGCCTGTGCTTTGACCTTCGCGCTTTGCTGGGTGCCGGGATTTGCGTTTGCTGGGGACGCTGAGGACGGGGCCCAGGTTGCTGCGACTGCTCATGGGCTTTCCTATGGGATCGAGGGTTTTGAGCGGTTGGCCAAGGGGACCGCTCGTGCCATGGAGGGCCAGCCTGAGGGCTACCGGTTTCCCGTTGACGAGGACGTGGACCTTGTAGTGGCGCCTGCTGCCGATCGCGTTGTGGTGTGGATATCGCCCAAGGCGATCGAGAGGTATGGATTGGATCCGCAGAACAACGAGTGCGTATCGGGTCTCAAGGCCCTCGTCTGTGAGCTCGACAGCGCAAACTGTATGGGAGGTGCGCAGCTAGGGGACGTGGATCTTCCTTGGTATGTCACGGCGGAAACAACGTTTGATGCCGGCGGGTATACCTATGGCTTTGACGAGCGCGGT
This sequence comes from Collinsella sp., assembly GCA_014871665.1. Taxonomy (GTDB): domain Bacteria; phylum Actinomycetota; class Coriobacteriia; order Coriobacteriales; family Coriobacteriaceae; genus Collinsella. The sequence continues at coordinate 6,069 of WGSL01000076.1, forward strand.
GCGGATGGGGGCCGCTATGTGGTGATTGCATCAGCCTCGGGTGATGCCAAAGGCGGCGCGCGTTGGCTTGATAGCGCTCAAATGGTAGAAGCATCGTCTGTCGTGTTGCGGGATGAGCAGGGGCCCTTGACCTCTCTGGCCTCCTTATTGGGCGGCATCGACTACCGACCGTTTTGGGTGTCCATTAAAACGAGCGGCCTTGCCCTGCTGATCTCCTTTGCGCTGGGCCTGTTTGCCGCGTGGAAGACCATGGGCACCTCGAGTCGCATCAAGGGCCTGCTCGACTCGGTCTTTACCATCCCCATGGTGTTGCCGCCCACGGTCTGCGGCTTTCTGCTCCTTATGCTGTTTGGCCGCTCGACCGGGGTGGGCCAGTGGCTTATCGCGCACGGCGTCTCGATTGTCTTTACGTGGCCGGCGGCGGTGATCTCTGCCGTGGTGGTATCGTTTCCCCTGGTCTACCGTACGGCGCTCGGCGCCTTTGAGAGCCTCGACACGCAAATGCTCGATGCGGCGCGCACGCTGGGCTGGTCCGAGCGCCGCATCTTCACCAAACTCATGATGCCGCTCGGCTGGCCCTCGATTGCCGCCGGCACGGTGCTCGCCTTTGCCCGCGCCATGGGCGAGTTTGGCTGCACCCTGTTCTTTGCGGGCAACTATGCCGGTATTACGCAGACCATTCCCATTGCGATTTACTTTGAATGGATGGGCGGCAATACGTCGGTGGCCCTCTTTTGGGTCGTGGTCGTAATAGCGTTCAGCTTCCTAGTCATCCTGTTCATCAACATGTACGCGGCGCATTCGCAAAAATACCGCGAGCGTGGCCTTTCCCGTGCGGAACGTAAGCAGGCCAAAGATCTCGCCGGACAGGGCGATTCACTCGACCCGGCGGGCGGTGATGCCTTGCGTATCGATCGCGAGGCACTGGCCGAGCTCATGCGCGATGAGCCCGCTATGCAGGGAGGTCGATAGGCCATGTCACTCGTTCTGGACATAAAAAAGCGCTATCCGGGGTTTATGCTCGATATGCAGCTTGAGGCCGGCGAGGAGCGTGTGGCGCTGCTTGGTGCCTCGGGCTGCGGCAAGAGCTGCACGCTGCGCTGCATTGCCGGCGTGGAGACGCCCGACGAGGGCAAGATCGTCGTCAACGGCGTGACCTTTTTTGACTCGGCGGCTGGCATCAACCTGTCACCCCAGGAGCGAAAATGCGCCCTGTTGTTTCAAAACTATCAGCTGTTTCCCAACATGACGGTGGCCGATAACGTATGCGCCGGTGTAAAGGATGCTGGCGACGCCGCCGCGCGCAAAAAGCTCGCCGAGCGCTATTTGGGCATTTTCGGTCTGGCCGATTTTGTCGATCGCTACCCCGCGCGACTCTCGGGCGGGCAGCAGCAACGCGTGGCGCTTGCCCGTATGGTGGCGGCGCATCCGGGCATTTTTATGTTCGACGAGCCCATGAGCGCGCTCGATGCGTATCTCAAGAGCGCGCTTGAGCAAAACATGCTCGACCTGTTCGATGTATGCAACCGCACCGTGCTCTACGTGAGCCACGACATCGACGAAGCGTGCCGCCTGTGCCAGCGCATCTGCGTGATGCACGACGGGCATGTTGAGGAGATCGGCTCCGTCGAGGACGTGGTCCGCCGTCCGCAGACGCTGGCGGCGCTGCGCCTGACGGGCTGCAAGAACACAAGCCGGGCGCGCAAGATCGGGTCTCAGGAAGTTGAAGCCCTGGACTGGGGCATGACCTTTAACGTGGGCCATGAGGTTCCCGATAACGTGACGTACCTCGGTATTCGTGCGAGCTACTTCCATGTTGACAATCGCGCGGAGCGCGGTCGCAACAGCTACGATTTGCACGTGGCCCGTGTGAGCGATTCGCGCTTTGAGCGGCTGGTGCTGCTGGACGTGCCGCGTGCTGATGCGCCCACGCGTCTGCAGTGGAAGGTGAATAAGGTGAGTGTACCCGTGGAAGAGCTGCCGCAGGCGGGTGAGACTCTGCG
>WGSL01000077.1 GCA_014871665.1 Collinsella sp.
CGCCCGCACGGCCTCCGAGCGCTTCAGCGCAACGCGGATCCGTGCGCACAACTCCTCAATCGCAAACGGCTTGGTCAGGTAATCGTCGGCGCCGGCATCGAGCCCGGCCACCTTGTCCATCACGGCATCTCGCGCGGTGACCATAATCACCGGCACATCCTTGTGCTTGCGTACGCGCCGCAGGACCTCCATGCCGTTGAGCTGCGGCAACAACACGTCGAGCAGAATCAGATCGTAGTCGCGCTCCAGCGCCAGGTCCACGGCGGTGCGGCCGTCGGCGGCGTGCTCCACCTGGTAGCCCTCGTGCTCCAGCTCGAGCGTCACAAAGCGGGCGATTTTCTCCTCGTCCTCTACGATCAGGATCCGTGCCATGCGTGCCCCCGTCTGCGATTACTTGTCGTCGTTCAGATTTTGCTTGATGTCGTCCGCGGCATCAGCGGCGTGATTCATAAGGTTGTTGATGCTGCCGGGCACGTCGCCGTCGCTGTCGATGCGGTAGCGCATGCCAAAGAACAGGCCAATCAGCATCAGCCAAATCGTAGCGCCCCAGGCAAACAGGGCGATGATGGGGATCAGGATGGGGATGTTGAGGATGATCGCATCGCGGCGCGTGGCGATAAACTTGGTGTCCAGGCTCAGGCGGAAGAGCTTTTTGAGGTACTCCCATACGCTGTCCATCTTCTTGGAGAAGTCGGTCTTTTCGCTCGACTTCTCGTAGGCGGCCTGCGCGGCGACCATCTCGGCTGAGGGCTCATCGACTGGCGCGGACTCGGTGGCGGCGTGCGCCGACGTGGTCTGCGTCTTGCCCTGCGACTCGAGCCAAATGATGGCGTCCAAAACGTTGCCGTCGGCGGCGTCGAGCGCGGCCTTGGCATCGGTGTAGCTCACGTTGCACTTGGTGCGGATGGTTTCAACTTTTTCGAGGTCGTCCATGACCTGTCCTTTCGTTCGATGGGCGCGACGCCGGACGATTTGCCCGGGCGCGAGCGTTGCGTTCGGCGGTCTGCGTTGCGCGGCGCCGCCCCGCCCCGCCCTTGGTCGAACTCTATAGTGCAGGTTATAGATTAAGCGATTCTTGAGCCAAGATTAATGTTGGATGAGTTTTTGGGTGGCGGTGGGCACAGGCAGCGTCCGAGGCAAGCGCAGGCCGAGCGGCTAGAGCCCAAGCGTAAATTTGTGTCCGCACGGCGAGATATACTTTTGAGTATGTTGAGAGGGCGTGGCAGGACAAAGATGCCTGGCGCCCGTGAAATCAGAGGCTCCGCAGCGGCGCACGGGTGCAAACAGGCGAGGCTTCGACACAAACAGGGGGTCATAAGTGCATATCTACGCCATGAGTGACATTCACGGATGCTTGGACGCTTTTAAAGCGTCGCTTTCCACCATCGACCTCGAGGCCGAGGACTCCAAGCTGGTCCTGTTGGGTGATTACTGCGACCGAGGTCCCGATTCGCTCGGGGTCTTCGAACTCGTTATGGACTTGCAAAAACGTTACGGCGATCGCGTCGTGGTGCTGCGCGGCAACCACGAGGAGATGCTCCTCGAGTACATTGATGAGGTAAACGATTCTAATTTTACGCAGGCATGGATACTTGCCGACAGCAATCTGGCAACGGCCAAGAGCTTCCTAGATGCCGAGGCATTCAAGCACGTTAAGCACCTGCTGAGGCTCAGGAAGTTCGAGGAGGCCTACGGCTTTACGGTTGAGCGTATAAAAGCCGAGCATGCGGACGTCATCGCGTGGGTTCGCAAACTCCCTTACTTTTACGAGAGCCCCTTTGGCCAGGTCTTTGTGCACGCCGGCGTTGACGAGGAAGCCGGGGAGTACTGGAAGCTCGGCACGCCTGACGTGTCATTTGTCACGATGCCGCCCGATTACGTGGGGCATAAGTTCTATCTGGATGTTATTGCCGGGCACATCAACACCGAGGCGGTCTCGGGCATTGCGGGCTACCACGGTATCTGGCATGACGGCGTCAGCCATTACTACATCGACGGGAACGTAGTTCAGCGCGGCGAGGTCGTCGTGCTGAACTACGATTCGGAGACGGAGAAGTACAGCGGGCGAGGACTGGAGTAGGTCTGATTGCTTTACAGCCTGCGCAACGCCGCCTCAAGCCATTCATTCATTGCTTTAGTGTGATACGTTGTTTTCGGTTTAACAACTTGAAGCTTGATGCGGGTGCTGGCAGAACAGAGGAATTGTAAATGCAACGCACTTAAATCGCCTTTGTCCCACTTCTTAATATGTTGATACAGGCAATGGTATTCGTGCTGATCGCTGCTTAAAGCGTGAGCGACATCAAGGTATGCGAGCACAGAGATGAGCACATGCCATTGCTGGTTTAAATTGTCGTGCGCGCTGTCGGTAAAGGGCTTGAGGGGATCGACTCGTGCAATCGTATTGTCGCTATCATCAAACTGGTAGTGGTAATACCCCCCCTCATCGGGGCAGTCCTTGAGTCTGAGTTTGAGTGCGAAATAGAAGGCAACGTTCTCTGGCAGCTCTTTCTCAAGTTCTTCTGCTTCCTTGCCCGGTTTGCACTCTAGCCTGGAGAGAAGCTCTGCGCCCTCGGTACCAAGCAGCTTCATTGTCCTGTCTCTAAGGGGCATTTTGGTGTCGATAATTACGGGGCTAGCCAGATTTTCGAGAATGCGTTCGGCTGTCTTGGGTTTGTCGTCGCTAAGATCTTCCAACGCGCATATGGTTTTACCCAGCCTATAGGCAGGGTCAGAGTTGCTGCTTTTGGGATAATAGTCGCAAGGCGCGTTACACCATCCAATGAAGCTCTTGACACCTATTCCTATTGGGTGATTGATATGAAAATTTTCGGTCGGGGATGCACTGTTGCGTACGCTGTCGACACGGTTGAAAAAGTCCTGAATATCGTTCAAATCGGCGAGCTTGTCTTCGTCCATATCCAGATTCCTTTCTCATCGGGAAGCATGTCTCATTATAGGTGCGTTCGCGGTCGCGGTGACAGGCGGACGTGGGCGCCAGCGTGATTCCAGAGAAGGAAAATGACGGGGCTTCGGAACAGCCAAGAATCAAGGTCTAATACTTTTCCCGAGAAGTGAACGAGCTAAATCGGACCCCCGAAGCACCGACACTTTAGAGGTGCCGTTTCCTGCGGTTTCGATGCTGAAATCCTGCGATTTTGCCGACGAAAAATGTGGATGCTTCAGGGGTCCAAAAACAGACGTTCACTTCTCGGAAAAGTATTAGACCTCGATAGCGGGGGATGGGGTGCCGGTGCAAAACGGCGTCAAGGGTTGGTCGAGCAGGCGGTTTCTCCATTGATGTCCGCACGACATGGGACACTTTCCCTGCCGATTCGTTCTGTCGCGGCGGCATGTACCCAAACAACGACCCTCTAAGGAGTTCGATTTTGATGAGTGACAACACCAAGCATCTCGCAAAGAAGTGCGTTAAGGACGCGGGGCCGTGCCTCGCGCTGTGCTTTGCCGGCGCAGCGGTCGCGCTGCTGGCTGTTCTGGGGCCGTTCGACGTGCTCCGAAGTGCCGTCTCTCTGCACGTTTGCATGGCCCTTGCCGGCGCCATGATGACCGGCGGCGCGCTCGATCTGGTTTTTTGGGTGCTTGACCCGTTTGGATGGAAGAACGAGGGGTAAGCCCTAAGGGATGGAAGGGTTGGAACAGTTAGCTTAGTGATTGTGCAAAATGTGGGCTAGCGACTTGCAGGGAAGTGGTAATCCGATGACGGTCTATGTGACGGGCGACATCCACAGTGGGCTCGACATGCAAAAGCTCCGCGACTGGGAGCTTGGCGACAGTCTTACCAGCGACGACTATCTCATCGTCGCCGGCGACTTTGGCTTTCCGTGGGATTTCTCTGCCGAGGAATGCGCCGACATCGCCTGGCTGGAGTCGCGCCCCTATACCGTGCTGTTCGTCGACGGCAACCACGAGCGTTTCGATCACTGGTCGGAGCGACCCATGGAGCTGTGGCACGGTGGGCTGACGCAGCGTCTGTCGGATACCTCCCCCATACGGCGCTTGGCACGTGGCGAGGTTTTTGAGCTTGACGGTTCAACATTCTTTACCATGGGCGGTGCCACGAGCGTGGATAAGGAATACCGCATTCCCTATTCCAGCTGGTGGCCGCAGGAGCTGCCGGACGAGCGCAACTTTGAGGAGGCGCGGGCAAAGCTCGACAGCGTGGGTTGGAAGGTCGACTACGTGATCACCCATACCTGCTCCACGCGCACGCTTTCGCCCACGCTCTATCCGGCACCCGGCTGGAATTGCCCCGACGTCGATCGACTTACGGCATTTTTCGATGAGCTGGAAGATCGCTTGGACTACAAGCGCTGGTACTACGGGCATTTTCATCGCGACGCCAACCCGGCCGAGCGCCATACCGTGCTCTACGACTGTATCGTTCGCCTGGGCGACGAACTCCAACCCTGGGATGTTGCGTAGCGGCAAAGCGTTTGGCTACTCGGCCGTTATGGTGATGTTTTCCCGGTGTGCGCGGATGACGTCCCAGCTAAAGTGCTCGACCAGTTGCTCGGCAGAGCGCGGCGTGGTGTCCGGCGCGATGCCCGTTTGCCCGGCGAGCCAGCCCAGCAGCGCCTCGGGTGTGCCAAAGCGGGCGCGGAGCTCGCCCAGGTCCAGATCGCGATCGCGCTTGGAAAGGCGGCGGCCGTCCGGCGACATAAGCAGCGGAATGTGCGCGTAGTGCGGCGTGGGAAGTCCCAGCAGATGCTGCAGATAGATCTGGCGCGGCGTGGAGCCAAGCAGGTCGCATCCGCGTACGATCTCGGTAACACCCATGGCGGCGTCGTCGACCACCACGGCCAGCTGATAGGCAAAAACGCCGTCGCTGCGGCGCACCAAAAAGTCGCCGCACTCGGTGGCGAGTGCCTCGCATTGGGCCCCGTACGTGCGGTCCACGAATTCGACCACATCGTCTGCGAGGTTATCGACGGAGGGCACGCGCAGGCGCGTGGCCGGGGCGCGCAGGGCACTGCGGCGGGCAACCTCTTCGGCAGAAAGACCTCGGCAGGCGCCGTGGTAGATGGGCGTGCCGTCGCTGGCGTGCGGCGCGCTTGCGGCGTGGAGCTCGGCACGCGTGCAAAAGCAGGGGTAGGTGAGGCCGGCGTCTTGCAGCTGATGCAAGGCACTCTCGTACAGGTCGAGGCGATCGTGCTGGTAGTAGGGGCCTTCGTCCCACTCGAGCCCCAACCAGGCTAGGTCGTCGATGAGCTGAGCGGCAAGTTCCGGGCGCTTACAGCGATCGTCCAGGTCCTCGATGCGCAACACGATGCTGCCGCCCTGGCTGCGGGCCGAAAGCCACGAGCACAGGCAGCTGAACACGTTGCCCAGGTGCATGCGGCCCGAGGGCGACGGGGCAAAACGGCCCACTACGGGTGCTGGAATGGAGGCGGGCTGCGTCGTTGGCGCATCCGCGGCGGGCGTTGCTATGTTGCGTGTTTTGATATCCATGCGGACGAGTATAGCGCGGGGCGCGATGGGGAGGCGTCACTGTGGTCCGCAAGTTGTCGAGGCCCCGCATTGCGTACGGCGGGCTGCAGGCTCGGTGCTTTGATTCCTGTCCATCAACTTGGCACCTTAGACAACAGAAACCCCGGCAGCTCTTCGCAACTGCCGGGGTTTCCGCGGAAAAGGGGGACATGATCCTCGAGCGAACGGCAAAGGGGCAAACCGTTTTCGCTCAACTGCTTTATGCCCCTCGCTCGCCGGTTTAATCGGCTCACGCCGCGCCCACACAAAGCCGCTACACCTGTGACGGAGCTATGAAGTGGTATCTATTGCCGGAGCGGAACTCGGCCAAAGAGTGTCCCAAACGACAAATTTGTTGCAGTCCGTCGGTTCAGCCCAATGATCCGTTTTCCTCCGTCCCCAATAGATCATTTTCTAGGTGCCGGTCGCGGGCGTGACTTTTGTCCCAATTGACGCCCCGCTTGCCTAGACGGTCGTGTCGTACGCTCGCAAACGTGGGACAATAACGCTGTCGGTACCACAGATAAAGGATGTGCCTATGAACACCCTCGTCGCCAAAGTCAGTCGGCAGCGCCACCTGTTTGCGCGATTCGCTTCCGTCTGCGTGCTCGTCGCGCTTGCGTTGTTGCTGCTGCCTGTCGCCGCGCACGCCGACGGCTACTCCATGACCCAAACCTATATCGGCGCCACGGTCGAGGCCGACGGCTCACTGACCGTTGTCGAGGGACGCCAGTTCGATTTCGATGACGACATCAACGGCGTGTTTTGGGAGATCAATACAGGCTCTAACCAGCAGGGCGGCGCGGCGGACGTCAATGTGCTGAGCGTCGAGGAAGAGGATACCGCGTTCAACAAAGTCGATAGCGCGAACAAGGGTGACTCTGGCGTCTATACGGTTGAGCAGAGCGGTGACGGCGTAAAGATTAAGGTATTCAGCCCTCACGAGAGCGGCGACAGCGCGACCTATTACGTGAGCTACACCATGACCGGTGCGGTTATGAACTGGGCCGATACCGCCGAGCTCTACTGGAAGTTCGTGGGTGACGGCTGGTCCGCGGATTCCGATGACGTCGAGATGGAAGTGCGCTTCGCAAATGCCGCTGCCGGGACGGCGGCCGTCAAGGGCGATAACTTCCGCGCGTGGGGCCACGGCCCGCTGACGGGCGACGTGTCGCTCGATGAGGACGAGCCTATGGTCACCTATACCATTCCCTGCGTGCATCAGGGCGAATTCGCCGAGGCACGCATCGCCTTCCCCAGCGACTGGGTGCCGCAGCTTGCCGCTTCGGGCGAAGAGCGCATGTCAACGATCCTGAGCGAAGAGAAAGAATGGGCCGACGAAGCTAACGCCCGACGTGCTCACGCTCGCATGATCGCCAATGCACTTGCCGTGCTAAGTGTTGTCGCGGCGGTGGCCTTTACCGGCACAATCGTTGTGCTCAAGCTGCGCAAGCGCAAGCCCAAGCCGCTTTTCCAGGACGAATATTTCCGCGATGTGCCTTCGGCCGACCATCCCGCCGTGCTTTCGGCCCTCATGAGCTGGAACGAGGTGCCCGATCAGGCATATATCGCCACGCTCATGAAGCTCACTGACGACCGTGTGATCAAGCTGGAGCAGGCGACCGTGACCAAGGCCAAGAAGGGTCTGTTGGGGCGTGAAAAAGAAGAGCAGACGTATCGCGTGACGGTGAGTGATGCGGGCTGGAAGTCGGCCAAGGGCATTGACCACATGGTGCTCAAGGTCTTCTTTGCCGGTGCTAAGCCCGACGAGAACGGCGATCGCTCGCGCACGTTTGACGAGCTGCAGCACTACGTCAAGCAGCACGCTACACCCGTGGGCGACAAACTCGAGGACTATCAGAACACCGTTAAGGGCAAGCTAGCCGATAGCGAGTACGTTGCCTCGGACGGCATTGTTGCAATGGTGTTTTGCCTGGTTCTTGGTATTCTGATCGCTTGTGTTCCCGCGGGATCCATCTTCTTTACCGACGGCGCACAGGCGAACATTATCGCCGCGGTTATCTCGGTGCCGATTGTGCTGGTGGGTATTGGCGTGGGCCTTACGTTCCGCCGCTTTACGCCGGAGGGCGCCGAGGTGGCGGCTCGCTGCAAGGCGCTTAAGCATTGGCTTGAGGACTTCACGCGTCTAAAGGAAGCCGTCCCCGGCGATCTGGTCCTGTGGAATAAACTTCTGGTGATGGGTACGGCGCTGGGCGTTTCGAAGGAAGTCCTGCGTCAGCTTGCCGAGGCTGTTCCTCCCGAGGTGCGCGAGGCGGACGGTTTCTACGACAATTACCCCTGCTACTGGTGGTACTACCATCATTACGGCAACGAGTCGCCGATGGATTCGTTCGACGGCGTGTCTCACGAGAGCATCCGTGAGC
>WGSL01000078.1 GCA_014871665.1 Collinsella sp.
GTCAGAACCCATAGCGCCAATGGCAATGCCAACATCGGCGCGCGTAAGCACGGGCGCGTCGTTGATACCGTCGCCGACAAAGGCGAGCTTGCCCTTGCCCGATTCGGCTGCCAGCAGCGCTTCAACACGCTCGACCTTGTCGCCCGGCAGCAGCTGCGCGTGGAACTCGTCGAGCCCCAGCCGCTTGGCCACCGCAGCAGCCACTTCCTCGCGGTCGCCCGTGAGCATGACGGTGCGCTTGACGCCGGCGGCGTGCAGGTCGCGGATCGTCTGCTCGGCATCGGCCTTTATGGTGTCGGCAATTACAATGTGGCCGGCATAGATGCCATCGACTAGCACGTGGAGGATGGTGCCGACGACCTCGCAATCGGGCGCTTCGACTCCGGCCGCGGAGAGCATCTTTGCGTTGCCAACGACGACGTGCTTGCCGTCGATGGTTGCCGTCACGCCATGGCCCGCGTCGTTGGTGGAGTCGCTTACGCGCTTGGGGTCGACCTCGCCCTGGTAGGCGACACGTACGGACTGCGCGATGGGGTGATCGGAGAACGACTCAGCAAGGGCTGCGACTTCGAGCAACGACTGCTCGGTATAGCCGGCCTCGGGGTGTACCGCGACCACCGAGAACGTGCCGTTGGTGAGGGTGCCCGTCTTGTCAAAGACGACGGTGTCCACGTCGGCGAGCGTTTCGAGGTAGTTAGAACCCTTGATGAGAACGCCTAGCTTGGATGCGCCGCCGATGCCGCCAAAGAAGCTGAGCGGCACGCTGATCACGAGCGCGCACGGGCAGCTGACGACCAGGAAGGTCAGGCCGCGCAGGATCCAGTCGGACCAGGCGCCGGTGACCAAGCCGCCGCCAAGCGCGAGCACCGCGGCCGCGCCGGTGACGGCGGGCGTGTAGACGCGGGCAAAGCGCGTGATGAAGTTCTCGGTACGCGCCTTCTTTTCGCTGGCGTTTTCTACGAGCTCCAGAACGCGCGCGACAGTGGACTCGCCAAATGGCTTGGTGGTGCGCACGTGGATGAGCCCCGTCATGTTGATGCAGCCGCTGATGATATCGTCGCCGGACTTGGCGGGGCGGGGGACTGACTCGCCCGTGAGCGCGGCGGTATCGAGCTGTGTCTCGCCCTCGACGATGACGCCGTCGATAGGCACGCGCTCGCCGGGCTTGACGACGATGACGGTGCCCACGGCGATGTCATCGGGGAAGACCTGCTCGAGTGTGCCGTCGGGTTGCTCGACGTTGGCGTAGTCGGGTGCGATGTCCATCATGGCGCTGATCGATTTACGGCTCTTGCCCACGGCGTATGCCTGGAACAGCTCGCCGACCTGGTAGAACAGCATGACGGCGGCGCCTTCGGCCATGTGCGGGTCGGTATCGGGGAAGAGCACCATGGCAAACGCGCCGATGGTCGCGACGGCCATGAGGAAGCTCTCGTCGAACGCCTTGCCGCGGCGGATGTTGTTGTATGCCTTTTGGAGCACGTCGTAGCCGGCAATCAAAAACGGCACGAGGAACAGTGCGAAGCTGGCGTAGATGTCGCCCGGGGTGCCGAATGCGGCAGTGAGGGTGCCGAGCTCATCGAGGGCGTACACCACGGCAAAAATGCCCAGCGCTACCAGGATGCGGTTGCGCTTATGCTTGAGTGACTCTTTTTTCTTGCGCTTCTTCTTTTTCTTCTTGGGGTCGGCGGTGGCCATGACTCGTATCCTCCCATTTGAATGTATGAACACTCGCTCACATAATTTCGCGAGCAAAGGCCGCGGCAAGCGCGGCCTTGCGGGTTGGCGTAAACCTTGGCTAGAGAATGATCTCGCAGTCCGGCTCGGCGTCGGCGGTGAACTCCACAACGCGGTCGAGGACCTCGTCGAACTCGGCTTCATCGGCCTCGAGCGTCAGCTTCTGGGTCATAAAGTTGACCGAAACGGACTTGACGCCATCGAGCTTGGCCAGCTCGTCCTGAAGCTTACGCGCGCAGTTGGCGCAGTCGATCTCATCGAGCTTGAACTGCTTTTTCATGGTGTATTCCTTTCCCCGTATTTGCGGCTTGGGTGCAGGCCGCGCTGGTACCGTGGTTGGTCGCTATTCGCAGATGTGGCTCATGCCCTGGTTGAGCATGGTGTAGACGTGGTCGTCGGCGAGCGAGTATAGGATATTGCGCCCGTCGCGCCGGAATTTAACCAGGTGCGACTGCTTGAGTGTGCGCAGCTGGTGCGACACCGCGGACTGCGAGGTTTCGGTCGCTTCGGCGATGTCCGCCACGCAGAGCTCGCGGCCCATGAGGGCATAGAGGATCTTGATGCGCGTGGTGTCGCTGAAGACCTTGAACAGGTCGGCGAGGTCGTAGAGAAGCTCCTCGTCGGGAAGGTCCTCGGGCGAGCAGGTGGTGGGAATCGCGGGTTCGGTGGCCTCGATGTCGGGTTTCGTTTCATCAACGCGGATGCTCATTGCAATATCCTTTCATATGAACATGCGCTCATATAACTTGCTTCCGATTATATGAGTGTATGTTCATATGTCAATGACGTTCAGGTAATTCGTTGCACAAAATGATGGGGAATAGTGGACGAGATCCCGGAGTGAGCGGTTTTGATAGCCGATGCCGGGGTGGGTGCCCCTGAGCCGTGCAAAAATTGGAGTATTCTGCAACGATAGGGGGTCCGTTAATTTATTGCAGGCCATATAATGCAGTTCAAGAGTTATCTTAGGGTGTTAATCCGATGAGTTCTTCCTCAAATGTTGCCTAACGCTCTCACGCAAGAGTGATTTCGCTTCACATTTGGATCCACTCGAGGGTGATAGACACCCGGCTCTGCTGAATACTCGCAATTTTGCACGTCGCTAAGGTGCCCACCTTGTTAGCCGGTCTAGCTTCCGGCCCCGAAGATCCTGCCCTCGGGCGCGAAGCTGCTTGTTTGGTTGAGTGATGGGCTGTCGGGTTCGACAGTCTGCATGTCATCGATTGCCGGAGCCTCGTTAATCGTCGGATCGTCCAATGTGATGCCTTCGAGCATTGCTTTTTCGAGGTCGATTCGTTGGCGCTCTTCGGAATCCTGGCGAAGCTCCTCCTGGATTCGTTTCTTCTCCTCAATAAACCTTCTGAGTACAAACTGTCTCAGGTCTTCTTGCATGATTTGAAAGTCTTTTGGGGAGACGCGAGGGGCGTATGCCCTCTTTTCGTTGGATCGCCTCCATGACCCTAACGAAAGCGCTGGCATGCATAAAGGAATAACGACTGACGGTGATGATTCCGTATCCCATGGACGCAAGCGCATTCTTGCGTTCCTCATCGATGGCGCGGTCTTCTTCCGCGTCATGATAAAAACCGTTGTATTCAATGTCTGTGCGAGATTTCTTTAGATACGCATCCATAAAGAACTTTTTGCGTCTCGTGAGATTCTTCGCTGCAGCGGTGACCTGCACCTCGTAATCGGTCTCAACTCCCTTAATACCAAGCCCTCCTTCGCTTTTGGGCAGCGTTAGCATCATGACAAAGGCCGTTTCCATGGGAGACCGGCATCCGTCGCGTACACATTGGATCGCCTTTCGGGCAAGGGCCAAACCGTCGCATCTGGTAATGGAATTAAAGAACTGCTTTAACCTCTCGGTCGAGGTGAGCGCGAAACGCTCGTTATAAGAGGTGGAAGAGCCGGTTCCAAGGGAGTAAGCGCTGCACAATTCAAAGTAGTACTCCACCAGTTCGCGAAAAGGGAGATAGGTGGCGGCTTGAAGTGCGCAAAGCTCAACGCCAACAATGAAGATGCCATCTTCAAGCTCTATAAAGCGTGAGTTCGAGAATCGTTTTGACGAAACGTGGCATTGACAGTTCATTGCATAGCGCGCATTCCTGCGATCAAACACCATCACCTCGAGGGAATCATTTGCGCCGAGGGAAACATCATGTTTGGTGAGCCATTCTGCGGCTGCGTCAAGGAGCGTTCCGGTGGGACATGATCCGTAAATCGCGGCAGGGTTACAGGACTCGATGCCTTTCGCAGACACCGAATGCACGGCCTGGTAGACCGCTTTTGCAGTGGTATGTGACAATACGATACTCATGGTATATATCGTGTCAGCTAATGCCGTGTTGATGGCGCTGAGTGAAAAAGTCGTTTTAGAGGTCTAACCAAATGCTGTCCAAAAGCTTGACGCAATTATGAGTTGGTATGCCCTAAATAAAAGTTTTCGCAGCTTGGCTATAGCATATAACTACTCAATTGCTGCACATTTGATTGTGATGCATCACCATTCGACAACGAATTACGTGTCGGGAATTGGCCAAAATCGTTCAAAATGAGGGTTCAGAATTTGTGATGGCAGATCTATCTGTGGAATGTAGGGCGGCCCCGCTGCGGGGTTTTCCGCTGCGAGGCCGCTCGTGATCTACGCCGGAGTTTGTCGTAGACGTTTCTACTTGGCAAACAGGTTCTTGAGGTTGAACTCGGCTTGGACGGTGCGGAGCATGAGGTCGGTGTCGTCCAGACCCAGATGCTGCTCGTTGGCATCGGCGGCGAGGGTGCCACGGCGGCGCGCCCAGTTCTCGAGCGCGGCGGGCGCGGACTCGCGGGGGAGCGAGCGCACGTCGGCGTCCAAGCTGCGGCAGATCTGGCGCGAGTCGATGACGATAATCTTGCCGGCGCGGCGTGCCTCGGCGTAACCGTCCAGATGAATTTTGAACCAGCTGTCCTCGAACGCGGCGTTATGCGCCATGTACGGGTACTTCTTCATAAGCTTGAGCAGCTGCTTCTGCAATTCCTTGTTCTCGCGGAAGGGCGTTTTGCCGTCGATGTCGTCCCAGGTGATGTGGTGGATATTCGACAGCGGCACATCCTCGCCGCGGTAGATATCGGGCAGGCCGCAGTAGTGTGCCTCGGCGTCATGCGGCACGGCGTCGCTGGTGAGGTCCATGATTTCCCAGCCCACGTTGATGATATAGCCGCGCTCGGGTGCACGGCCGGTGGTCTCGATGTCGATACCGAGCACGGTGCCCTGGATGGGCTTGCGGGCGTAGGCCACGCCGAGCGCATCGCGGTCGCCGCGGATTTCGCGCATAACGGACGCGGCGGTGCGCTTTTGCATCTTGCCGATGGCGGCGCAGGTGTCGGCATCGGACAGGCCGCGCGAAAGCGTCGCGGGCGTCACGTTGCGCAGGCGCGCCTCGCCAATCTGGTCGCACAGGTCGCGGTTGCGGTCAGCCAGGTCGCGCACGGTGGCAAAGTCGAAGCTGGGGTCGCCCTCGGCGGTAAAGTACTCGGTTTCGAGCACCTTAAGGGCCTCCTCGCCCTTCTGGCGCTCGGACTCCATGGCGCCGTGATCGCCATAGATAAACATGGGAATAAACGGCTGGCGCTCGTATTCGAGTGCTTGTGAAACGTTCATATAACTGCTCCTTGGACGGGCCGCAGCGCGCGGCTCGGGTTCATTGAGATGTGGCGAGATGATAGTTTACCATGGGCAACTATTGGCATCGCGCCTAGGACAACTACAATACCCTAGTTGACCGCTAGGACTTTTACAATGCTGCCGAAAGACACGAAAGGTTCCATCCGTCATGGATTTGCTGATTGATATTCTGCTCGACGCCGGCAAGGACACGCTCTCGCTTGTGCCGTTTTTGTTGGTGACGTATCTGGCCCTCGAGACCTTGGAGCACGTCGCGGGCGACCGCGTTAACGGGGCCATCAAGCGCGCCGGCGCCGCAGGTCCCGTGGTTGGCTCGTTGCTGGGTATGGTGCCGCAGTGCGGCTTTTCGGCCATGGCGGCAACGCTGTACGCCGGTCGTGTCGTGACCTTGGGCACGTTGGTGGCGGTGTTCCTTTCGACCTCCGATGAGATGCTGCCGCTGTTGCTCGCCGAGCAGGTGCCCGTGCAGACCATGGCGATGCTTTTGGCTTCGAAGGCACTGATCGCGCTGGTCACGGGCTTTATCGTGGACGCCGCCATTCGCGGCCTGCGTCGTAACGCTCGCGCGCATGCGGCGATTCGCCGTACCGTGCTGGGAACCGCGGCCAACCCGGCCCACGTGAACTGCGCGCACGACGACCACACTGGCGGTGACATCATCGACGAGGTGGCCGAGGCGGGCGTGAGCGCCGATCACATCCATGAGCTGTGCGAGCGCGACCATTGCGGTTGCGATGAAGACGAGGACGAGCACGAACACGGACATGGCCACGATCACGGTCATGAGGACGAGCATGAACACCATGATGGCCACGGTCACTCCCGCTCTCACGAGGGCGCGCCCCTCCTGTCGATTATTCGCAGCGCCATCTCGCACACCGTGCAGGTATCGGTATTCATTTTTCTGGTGACGCTGATTCTGGTCGCCGTGCTCGAGACCTTCGGCGAGTCCGCGATCGAGCAGTTCCTGCGTGGCAACGAGACGCTCGCCGTCCTGGGTTCGGCGCTTGTCGGCCTGATTCCCAACTGCTCGGCCAGCGTCGTCATCACACAACTGTACCTGGAAGGCGCGCTGCAGCTGGCCCCGATGCTCGCCGGCACGCTCATCTCTGCTGGTGTGGGCTACCTGGTGCTGTTCCGCACCAACCGCAGCGCCCGCGAAAACGTCCTGTTCCTGATCATGATGTACGTCATCGGTGCCGGCTGGGGCCTCATCCTATCCGCCGTTGGCCTCTAAGTAGGCCTAAAAAAAGGGCTTCAAATAGCCATGCTCGGCGCCTGCGCAATGCGGCGACGCATGGCATTTTGAAGCCCGTTTTTTGTTGAGCCATGGATTTTGAGCGCTCACACCGCCCAAAGCAAAAAGCAGATTTCCGGACATGTCCCAAAAATCTATCTTGGTTAGTGCAGCAGCTCGGTGAGGTTGCGCTTAAAGCGGGCGCGGTCTTCGCTGGTGAAGGCTGCCGGCCCGCGGGTGCGACCGCCAGCGCGACGCACCTTCTTTTCCTCGTGACGAATAAACAGCTGCATGTCGATGGTTGCTTTGTCGTACACACGCCCGCGCACACCGATTGCGGCGGCATCGCGGCCGAGCACCATGCTCGCCAGGCCAATGTCCTGCGTCACGACCACGTCGCCCGCCTGCAGGCGTTCGACAATGGCAAAGTCGGCGCTGTCGGCGCCCACGCTCACATCGAGCGTCGTGACCCAAAAGCCGCGTCGCGCGTGCTCGGCATCACGCGGGTCGTCGCGGCGAATGTGCCGTTCCAGGTTTTGCGTGCTGTTGCCGGCGATAACAACGGCGACGCCCGCCCGCCGCGCGCAATCAATCGACTCGCGCGTGACCGGGCAGGCGTCGGCATCAATAAAGAGCGTTCGTGGCATCTAGTGCACCAGTTTGCCAAATTGAATAGCGCGAACAATCAGCGTAACGCCAAACACCAGCAGCGCGGCGCCGCTAAAGATAACGAGCATCTTGGCCGACCACAGCGGATAGATAAACACGAACATGCCGGCGATGATGGAGAGTGCGCCGCTCAGGATAGCGAGGGCGCGGTTGGACGAAAGCTCGGACTCCAGAATGGACATGACACCTTCGACAATCCAGCCAAAGCCGGCCACGATAACCACCATCGTGGTGAGCGTCGCGGTCGAGAAGGCCTGGTTGCGCAGGATTATGACGCCGCCCAAGATAATGAGCAGGTTGGAGATGATGCTCGTCACGCGCCAGCCGGTGGGCAGCAGTGGCTCGAAAACAGCGGTAAACAGCCTGATCGCGGCCGTGATCACAAAGTAGAAGCCCAAGACGGTCGTTAGGAAGACGAGGGACTTGGCGGGCGCAAACAGCAGTGCGATGCCGGCGACGAGCGCCAAGACGCCCGTGATGGCGTAAATCCAGCGCACGGCCTTGGATGGCGCGAATTTTTGTGGTGTAAGAGGGAGGGCCGCGTCAGCGCCCCTTGCGC
>WGSL01000079.1 GCA_014871665.1 Collinsella sp.
CTTCATTTGCATCAGCGGCATGGGCCTGGTGCGCGACGCCATCAGCCCGCTGCTGGGACAAGCGCCCGACCCCAAACTCGTCCAGGAAATCCGCGACAGGATCATGTCGTACCCCCAGGTCCTGGGCACTCATGACCTCATGGTGCACGACTACGGCCCCGGCCGCCAGTTTGCCAGTGCACACGTGGAAATGCCCGGCGAGGGCGATGCCTTTGAGCACCACGAGATTCTGGACACCATCGAACACGATATCAAACGCCAGATGGGCATCGCCATCACGTTGCACTGCGACCCCATTGCAACAACCGGCGATGACTTGCGCGGCTGGGTCAAGCGCGGCGTAGCGCAGATCGACCCCGCGCTTTCCATCCACGACTTGCACGAGCACGACGGCTTTGTTTCGTTTGACCTGGTGCGTCCCGACGGCTTTGACATATCCGACGAGGAGCTGCTGGAGCTCGTCACGTGCATCGTGCACGAGCGCAGGCCCGATGCATCATGCGTCGTCACGTTTGACTCCGGCTTTAGCTCGCCCGAGCGTCCGGCAGAGCAGCTGTAATCGACAGCAAAACGGGACGCAGGACCGCCGACCAGCGCGCCTATGCGCCCGGTCACGCGATCCTGCGTCCCGTTTTTGTTTGCACCGCTAAGGCTCTAGCCGCTCGGCCGCTAGTTTCCCTGTGCGCCCGAAATGCCGTTTTGTAGGGCGTTCCAGGCATCCGTCGCCATGTCTCCCAAGTTCTGCGCGGTATCGCCCAGGTTTTGTGCCGTATCGCCCAGCTCTTGCGCCTTGTCTCCCAATTCCTGCGCCTTATTGCTCAGGTCCTCCAGCGTGTTGGAGCTCGAGCTGTCCGTGGTACCTTGATCGCCGGACGCATTGCCCGACGAGCCGTCCTTGCGCGTAAGCTGGACCTCCAGGTTGCCGTCAGCGTTGTAGTAGGCAGATGTGACGACCCAGTTGGCATCGACAACAGGCGTCGAGCCGTCGTCAGTCAGAATCACAGCATTCGAAAGATCGGCGCCGCGCGACTTGAGGAGCTTCTTGGCGTTGGACCAGTACTGCCCCGGGATATCGCTCAGATCGACGGTGCTAGACGAGGCGGACTCGGTTTGCTCGGCAGTGGTATCGGCCGTTGAGCTCCCCCGCTTGTTGAGCATGCCCGACACGATGGCAAACACAATCGAGAGGGCAAAGAAGATCGCCAGCACAATGAGGATCTTCTTGATCACACTCGACGAACGCGACGGCGCCTCTTCCTCGTCCTCACCATACTGCGGAATCGACTTGGGGTACTCACGATAAGGCTGGCGCGCATACGGATCGCGCGACTCATAACGAGGCTGGGACTGTGCCGTGCGCGGCATATACGTCGTCTGCTGAGGCTGCGGAATGGGATTTTGCGGCAGGTTATTATAAGCGCCTGCCGCCGCATTGCCATACGGGTCCGGCGTTGCATTGCCATACGGGTCCTGCGGTGCATAATCAAACGGATCCCGCGGTGTATCGCTATAGCCCATAACTCGTGTGGGTTCGGCGGACGCCTGCGTCGCATCGGGGGCAGCATTGCCGGGGTTCGACACAACGCGGGTCGCATCGGCGCTGCCGCCAGCCTGTGCGGAGCCATATCCGCCCATCACAGTCGTCTTGTCCTGGTCCATGCAACGTTTCCTTTCCGTCGCCTGTAAGCATCAAGTTATCCATGCATTCTACCCGCGCAAAAGCCTATGATGGGCAAAGGCCGTCGGTATCTACAAGACATGCGCGTGCCTAAGGATCAAAAAGCCCCGCCGGGCCTTGGGGCACGACGGGGCGGGCAAGCGGCTATAAGCAGCAGGCTTAGAACAGGCCGGTGATGTTGCCGTCGTTGTCGACGTCGATGTTCTCGGCCGCGGGGACCTTGGGCAGGCCCGGCATGGTCAGGACGCTGCCAGTCAGCGCGACCACAAAGTGGGCACCGGCGGAAACCTTGAGCTCGCGCACGGTGATGCGGAAGCCCTCGGGGGCGCCCAGCGCCTTGGCGTTGTCGCTAAAGCTGTACTGGGTCTTGGCGACGCACACCGGCAGGTTGCCAAAGCCGTTCTCGCGCAGCTCGGCGAGCTGACGCTTGGCAGCCGGCGTAAAGTCAACGCCGTCGGCGCGGTAGACCTTGGTGGCGACGGCCTCGAGGGCATCAGCAACATCGGCGCCGTCCTCGTAGGCAAACTTGAACTCGCTCGGCTGCTCAATCAGGCGCATGACCTCATCGGCCAGGTCGAGCGCACCCTCGCCGCCCTTGGCCCAGACCTCGGAAAGCTTAACGTTAACGCCGAGCTTCTGGCACTCGGACTCGATGAGCTCGAGTTCGGCCTCAGTGTCCGTCGGGAAGCGGTTGATGGCGACCACGCAGGGCAGACCGTAGACATTCTGAATGTTGTCGACGTGGCGCAGCAGGTTGGGCATACCGGCCTTGAGGGCCTCGAGGTTCTCGTCGTTAAGGTCGGCCTTGGCAACACCGCCGTTGTACTTAAGCGCACGGGCGGTGGCGACAATCACGACGGCGCTGGGACGAACGCCCGTCATGCGACACTTGATGTCGAGGAACTTCTCGGCACCCAGATCGGCGCCAAAGCCTGCCTCGGTAATGGCGACATCACCAAAGCGCATGGCCATACGCGTGGCCATGATGGAGTTGCAGCCGTGGGCGATATTGGCGAAGGGACCGCCGTGGACAAATGCGGGCGTGCCCTCGAGCGTCTGCACCAAATTGGGCTTGAGCGCATCCTTAAGCAGCGCGGCCATGGCGCCCTGAGCCTTGAGGTCGCGGGCGCGGACGGGCTCGCCGGCATAGCTGTAGCCGACGACAATCTCGCCCAGGCGCTCCTTGAGGTCGTTGATGCTCGTGGATAAGCACAGGATCGCCATGACCTCGGAGGCAACGGTGATATCGAAGCCGTCCTCGCGCGGCACGCCCTGAGCCTTGCCGCCGATGCCGTCGATAACATGGCGCAGCTGGCGGTCGTTCATGTCGACGACGCGCTTCCAGGTGATGCGCTTGACGTCGATACCGAGCTGGTTGCCCTGCTGAATATGGTTGTCGAGCATGGCGGCCAGCAGGTTATTGGCGGCACCGATAGCGTGGAAGTCGCCGGTAAAGTGCAGGTTGATGTCTTCCATGGGGATGACCTGGGCCCAACCGCCGCCGGCGGCGCCGCCCTTGACGCCAAAGACGGGGCCGAGCGAGGGCTCGCGCAGGGCCACAGCGCTCTTGACACCGCGACGGCGCAGGCCATCGGCCAGACCGATGGTCGTGGTGGTCTTGCCCTCGCCAGCGGGCGTGGGGTTGATGGCGGTCACGAGGACGAGCTTGGCCTGGTGATCGGTCGGCTCGTTGAGCAGCGAATAGTCGACCTTAGCCTTGTCGAAGCCGTACGGAATCAGGTGCTTTACGTCGACGCCGGCGTTCTTAGCCACCTCGGTAATGGGCAGCGGCGTGACGGAACGTGCGATTTCGATGTCAGTAGGCATGGGCGGTCCTTTCGTTACCGGATGAGAAAAAGACCAATTCAGCATAGCACGGGCGCGCAATAGTAAAACACCCGTAACCGATGAATGGCGATATGTTTATCCAATGCTCAGCGATAGCCTACAGACTAGCCAAAACAAACCCGACTCTAAACGGCTGGCTCGATACCCAAATGCTCAAAGGTGCGGAGCGTTGCCTGACGGCCCTGGGGCGTGCGAATCATCAAGCCGCACTGCAGCAGATAGGGCTCATAGACATCCTCGAGCGTACCCGGGTCCTCGCCCACCGCGCTGGCAAGGGTCGTCAGGCCCACGGCACGGCCGGAGAACGTCTTGGCGAGCGTCTCCAAGATGCGAATATCCATCCAGTCCAGACCAAGCTCATCAATCTCGAAGAACTCGAGTGCCTGACGGCAAATATCAAGCTCAATAGGACCGTTGCCGCGCACCTGCGCATAGTCGCGCACGCGTTTGAGCAGACGGTTGGCCAGGCGCGGCGTGCCACGCGAACGCGAGCCGATCTCGAGCGCACTCGGATGGTCTATCGTCACGCCCAAGATGGTCGCCGAGCGGGTCACGATCTGGGCAAGCTCCTCGACCGTGTAGTAATCCAGGCGATACGAAATGCCAAAGCGGTCGCGCAGCGGGCCGGTCAGCATGCCCGAGCGAGTCGTTGCCGCCACCAGCGTGAACTTAGGGATATCCAGGCGAATCGAGCGCGCCGCCGGACCCTTACCGATAACGATATCGAGCGCAAAGTCCTCCATCGCGGGATACAGAACTTCCTCGACCGAACGGTTGAGTCGGTGGATCTCGTCGATAAACAGTACGTCACCCGGCTGCAAGTTAGTCAGGATAGCCGCGAGGTCGCCGGTACGCGCAATGGCCGGGCCACTCGTCGTCTTGATCTGAGCGCCCAGCTCGTTGGCGATAACGGTAGCCAGCGTGGTCTTGCCCAGGCCCGGAGGACCCGAGAAGATCACGTGGTCGAGCGTCTCGCCACGGCTCTGCGCCGCCTCGATCAGCACGCGAAGGCTCTGCTTGATATGCTCCTGACCGCAGTAGTCGTCCAGGCGCTGGGGACGCAGGGTACGGTCGACATCGAGGTCTTCGGGCGTCAGCTCCGAGCCCACCATGCGCTCACCGTGCGCCATGGATGCCGCCGGCGAGTTGCCGGGCGTCGCCCACAGGTCCTGAGAGTCATCGGCTTCCCACATCACGCATCCATTCCGAGTCGCTTAAGCGCCGCGCCGAGCAGATCCTCGACACGCATATCCTGCCCATCATACCCGCTCAGGGCAACCTCGGTCTCCTGAGGGCTAAAGCCCATGGAAAGGAGCGCCGCGCGGGCGTCATCGATCGCCGAGGGAGCGGCGGCGGGAACCGGCATCGCAACCTGACCGGGAATTACGTCGACCGGAACAAAGCCCTTGTCCTTGGCAAAGGTACTCTTGAGCTCCAAGATGAGGCGTTGGGCGGTCTTTTTGCCCACACCGGGCACCTTGGCCATGCCCTTGTCATCCTCGGCCATTACCAGGGAATACAGCTGTCCCACGGTATAGGTGGAAAGCACGGCAAGCGCCAGGCGTGGACCGACGCCCGAGACAGAAACGAGCCGATCGAACATCGTGCGCTCGTCCTTGGAAGCAAAGCCAAAAAGCGTCATGGCGTCCTCGCGCACCTGCATGCGGGTATAGAGGCGAACCTCACCGCCGGGCGTAGGCAGCGTGGCGGCAGTGCTGCCCGAAATACCGAGCTCAAAGCCCACGCCCGACACATCGACGACGGCCGAGCTCATCGTGGCCTCGATAAGCGTTCCATGGAGCTGGGAGATCATCAGTATCCGGTTCCTCTCTGTTGATAGAACTCGCCGCCGGTAAGCGCCCGGGTGCGGCTTAGGTTAACGTGACAGATGGCGCAAGCTAGGGCATCGGCGGCATGGTCTGGGTGAGGGTCGTGATCGAGCTGCGTGAGCGTGCGCACCATGTAGGCAACCTGCCGCTTGTCTGCGGCACCCGTGCCCACCACGGCCTGCTTAATCTGCATGGGCGTGTATTCGCCAATCTCGAGCGCGCATTCCGAAAGCGCCACGAGCGCGGCACCGCGGGCATGCGCCGTGGGGATGGCCGAGCGGACGTTAGCGCCAAAGTAGATGCTCTCGATAGCCGCGGTATCGGGACGGTAGCGTTCGACGACGCCCTTGAGGTCGTGGGCGATATGCGACAGGCGCACCGCGAGCGGGCTGCCCGCGCTGGTCTCGATACAACCGTAGGCACGGCAGCGAACCTCGCCACGTCGCTCCTCGATAATCCCCCAGCCCGTATGGGCCAAACCGGGGTCGATACCCAAAATGACCAAGCCAACCTCCCCTCGCCTTTTTTCCAAGCGCAAGGCAAGGCCCCGCGCATCATTCACGAACGTCTGTTCTAGAATAACACAACGCTAGCCCTATAAGTCAGCCGAGATCGAATTGTAGGTTGAGCATACGCAAGCGAGCGCCCGCCAGAGCGAGCAAGGTGCCTTGAAAGAGGAGGGCATTGACCTGGTGGTCATGCCCGACGATTGAAAGGCAGATTGCCGCTCTGGCGGGCGCGCAGCGTCGACTCGTTACGCGGTTTGGTAAAACCGCGTAACCTTTTTAGTTCTGCGAGAAGAATGGGAACTGTCGGGGGTCTACCGGCGGATGCGGCATCGGACCACCCTGCGGTCCGCCCTGGCCGCCCATCATTTTTTCGATGGCGTCCTGGACCTCGCCCTCAAACCGCTTCATGCCCTCATGCAGACGACGCTGACCGTCCTCGGAGCGCAGCTCTTCCATCTGCTCGGGCGAAATACCCAACAGCTCGCCTAATAAGCCCATCATCTCGCCGCGCATACGGTCACTCGTATCGTCGTCGGCAAAGCGTCGCACCTCAGCGCGTGCCAGCGAATCAACCGTCATGCGCTCCTTGCCGTTGAGCCCCAGATCGGACCACGCAAGCATGTACGGCCAAGCGCGCTCGGCAAACGAACGGGCCGAGACGATCGGCACCGTCGGCAGCATGTGACGAGCAGCCTCACCTTGGCGCACGAGTATCAACAGCAGCGAGCAGGCCTCGGGCTTGCCGGCGGCCATCGGGATGTCGTCGAAAGGTCGATTGCGGTCCACGTGCGACTCGAGCGCACCATCGACCTCGCCCGGCTCAAGCCCGCCCAGCAGCTGCGCCGCGCGATCGAGCATATCAACCGGGCCGGCGAGCGTCGAGAGCGCCTGCGCCAGCACGCGATCCATGCAATCCTCCACCGCGTTGAGTGTCACGAGCTCTTGGGGCACCACGGCCGAGGCACGGTTGCGCACGCGTGCAACAAACTCGAGCGTCGACAGATACACGTCACCAAAGGGCGCAAAGTCGCCCTGATAGCCGCCGGACAGCGCGGGCGCCGCCAGTGCGTACTCAGTCTTGGAAAGCGGGCTCAACGCCATGGCGCCCAGCTCGAGCGCCGTATCCTCGAGCATCAGGCCCAGCGCACGCGAACGCAGGCGTTCGGCATCGCCCGCCGACACGTCGCGGTCGAGCACGCGCGCCGCATCCGGCGCATCGCGCTCGACGGTGCGAATGTGCAGGCGCTCGGCGATTGAGCGAACAGCGGAACAGCGGGCAGCCTCGGACTCCTCCTGCGCCGGCGTAAAGATGCGGTTGCGCCCCAGCACCAGGCCAATCACATTACGCGGGCCCAGAGCGTCGACGGCAAGCGCCGCCAACAGGGACGACGGCAAATCGCCCTCGAGCGCCACCACGGCACGCGACGCACCGCGGGCGCGGGCATTGTCGCGCACGGCAAGCACCAGCGCCTGCCACAGCCACTCCTCGGAGCGAAACTGGGGCAGCTCATGGTCCTCCAGGGCATCGAGCATCACGCCGCGCTGAATCTCCTGAACCAGCAGGCTCTCCTCAAAGCACGGCGCCTGGGCCACCACGCGACCGCAATCGTCGAGCACAAACGACCCGCCGGTATACACCGACTCGTCATAGGCGCCGACCGGAGCCACGCAGGCAAACCATACGCTGCGCTTGGAGGCGATCTTGCGGTAAGCACCGCTGCGCACGGCGGCGACGGCGGCGGTCTCGCGATCGGTCATGTCAAACGCATTAAACTGGAAATAGGCAATGAGGTCGACACCGGTCGGCAGCATCTCGAGCTCGCGATCCAGGTCAAACACCACGGCGATGCGCACGCCGTCCACGTCAAACCCCGGCGGTGCCCCACGTGTGTCGTTGTTCTCACCGCGCTGCAGGGCCATACTTGCGCGCGCAGGCCCCACGCG
>WGSL01000008.1 GCA_014871665.1 Collinsella sp.
CGGCCGCCCACCGTGCCACGACCGGCCCCGAGATCTGGGACGACACCGACGGCCAGGTCGACATTTTCGTCGCCGGCGTTGGCACCGGCGGTACCGTGACCGGCGTGGGCGAATTCCTCAAGGAGCAGAACCCCGAGATTCAGGTCGTCGCCGTTGAGCCCGCCACCTCACCGGTGCTCTCTAAGGGCCAGGCCGGCCCGCACAAGATCCAGGGCATCGGTGCCGGCTTTGTGCCCGACGTCCTCGACACCCAGGTCTACGACGAGATCATCCCCGTCGAGAACGACGACGCCTTTGCCACCGGCCGCGCCGTGGGCCACAAGGAGGGCGTGCTCGTGGGCATTTCGTCCGGTGCCGCCGTGTGGGCCGCACTGCAACTGGCCAAGCGCCCCGAGAACGAGGGCAAGACCATCGTGGCCCTGCTTGCCGACACCGGCGAGCGCTACCTGTCCACGGCGCTCTTCCAGGACTAAGGGCCCGTCACTTGTCGATAGGCCCAAGGCACGCCGGTCTACCCTCTCTTCTGGCCGCCTGAGCCCATCTCGTTAGGGTGTCCCACACGACGCCCGAACTTGCTACAATGTCTGCGGCGCGGAACCAGCCTCCCGCGCCGCTTTTCTTTTTTGGCCACATGCCACCAAGGAGAACCTCCCCATGCACAACAAGCGCGTGCTCGTCGCCATGAGCGGCGGCGTCGATTCCAGCGTGACCGCGTACCTGCTCAAAAGCCAGGGCTACGAATGCGTCGGTGCCACCATGCGCCTCACCTGCCCCGCACCCGACCCCGCCACGGGCACGAGTAAGGTCGGCCGCGACATCGCCGACGCGAAGGCGGTCGCCGAGCGTCTGGGGATACCCCATCATGTGCTCGACCTGCAGCAGACCTTCGACCGCAGTGTTATCGAGCGCTTTGTGAACGCCTACCAGGAGGGGCTGACGCCCAACCCGTGCATTATCTGCAACCGCCACATTAAGTTTGGCGCACTGCTCGATGCGGCGCTGGACATGGGCTGCGACTACATCGCAACGGGACATTACGCCAAAACAAGCCAGGCGGCAGACGGCACCTGGCAGCTACATCGCGGCGAGGACCCCAAAAAGGACCAAAGCTACTTTTTGTATTCACTTACGCAGGAGCGCCTGGCGCACACGATCTTTCCGCTGGCTGGCCTGGACAAAGAGCGCGACGTGCGCCGCATAGCCGCCGAGCAGGGCTTTACCAACGCCCAGAAGGCCGAAAGCGAGGACATCTGCTTTATCGCGGACGGTGACTACGCAGGCTATATCGAGCGCCGCTGCGGACATGCCGCTGCACCGGGCGACATTGTGTGGCGCGACGGCAGCGTGGTCGGGCACCACAACGGCGCGCTGCGCTACACCATCGGCCAGCGCAAGGGCCTGGGCGTCGCGATGGCGCATCCCGTGTATGTGACGGGCGTCGACGCCGCCAACAACACCGTGCATCTGGGTGAGGCCGAGGACCTGACCGCCGCTGCCCTCACGGCCGATGAGTGGATCTGGAGCGCGCCGGACGCACGCATGGAGGCGGAGCTCGACGCCGGCGGCATTCGCGTAGGTGCCAAGTACCGCTACCGTCAAAAGGACCAGGCAGCGACCCTTACGCGTGACGCCGACGGACAAATGCTGCTAACTTTTGACGAGCCGCAACGAGCCATCGCCCCCGGCCAAGCCGTCGTCGTCTATCGCGGCGACATCGTCCTGGGTGGCGGTACGGTGACCGGCGCACTTAAGTAGCCGCAGGTTTATCGCTGCACGTGTCGAAGCACCTCAACAGCGGCACTAACCTCGATTACGCGACGCTCGAGGCCGCGGCAAATGGCCTCGAGTCGACCCTCCGCCGTCGCCCATTCGCTCTGCGAAAGAATCTCGATCGCCTCATCAACAAATCCGTTGAGCCGCGATGGATCGAACCAATCGACCGAGTCCGCAAGCGCCAGCTGGACGGAAGGGTCGGGCCCAAACGGCTTAGCGGAAAACCCAAACTCCCCAGCTGCGAGCACGGCAGTTGATACGTTGTACCACAGGCAGTTGCCGCTATCGAACAGCGGGGCAGGCCTTAGCTCCAGGGTGTCGACATTGCGGATGATGCCGAAGTTTCGCCAATGGCGGTCGCTGTTGGCCAAAAGGGCATCGCAGACAATCATCTGCGACATAGACCTTCTCACGGCAGCCTCGTCTGCTCCATGCTTACCAAGGAAGCGGCAGTACCGGTCGTACGTCGAGTTTCCCCGCTGGCTACCAAG
This sequence comes from Collinsella sp., assembly GCA_014871665.1. GTDB lineage: Bacteria > Actinomycetota > Coriobacteriia > Coriobacteriales > Coriobacteriaceae > Collinsella. Next base: position 2,265 of record WGSL01000008.1, read on the forward strand.
TGCGCCCTTAACGGAAACAGCCGGAACGTATTCCTCGCGGCCGTCAAGAAAGTCGTCGCACAGACACACAGGGCCATCGAACATCCGCTCAACCGTATAAGGAACAAACTCGCCCTCCGACAGCAAGCGACGATGCAGGGCCGTTGCAACCGCCTCGTTAAAGGGCCGTTGGTCGTCCATGCCGCACCCCTTGACCAGAACGCGAACACCGTTGCGAATCATCCACGATTTAGGAAGCTCGCCCTCGGATGTGTTGTCGGGATTTTTAAGACCGATGCCTTCCAGCCAACCCGAACGCTCTTCGGACGCCGATCGCTCAAAATCGTTCTCGAAGTAATTGAGGTTTCGCCATTCGAACCCGTCGCATTCTGCCGGCCGCAGCCAATAACAATCCGAAAGTGATAGGCCCAGGCACCGAACCGGAACCTCAACGCCGTTAGCAATCCCCAGCTCGCGGTAGCGCGAAATAAGCCCAGGGCGAACATCGGGCACCGACCGATGGCTCCACCACACGTTGAGCTCCCGTTTATTCACCGTAGGAGAAGAGCTCGAGCACGTGCCAAACGGCATCCTCTGCGCATCGAGTACCTCGGCGATTTCGAAGGGAAACTCACGCGTCGGATCAAATGAGACACGCGCAACCTCGTAATCGGCGGACATCAGCGTAAACTTGCGCCCCACATCGGCCGCAGGACGGCGTCCACGTTTGCGGACCTTTTGATAAGCGACCGCGGAATTGTACTCGACCATCTTCCGTCCGCCCACAATATCGCACGCGAGCGTTCCCGATGCGGCAAGTTGAGATATGCGGGCTTTCGTAACGCCCAGCAGGCGGGCAGCATCACCCATAGACAAGTACTCAGACGTATCCATACACCGCATCACCTCGTTAAGTAATTTAAACGTTTAGTTAATAGATTACATGCATCATAATACTAAACAACCCAAAGCGAAAAAAGGCCCGAGAAATCGGGCCTTAGCGATTGGTCAGCCGAGTCGCAAGCTACTCCCCTAGCGCTGAACGTAGGCGCGAACCAGCTCGTAGGTGTTGCGCACGCCGTCGATGTGGCTGCGCTCGTAGTTGTGGCTCGCGTACACGCCGGGGCCGATCAGGCCATGGCGAATGTCGTAGCCAGCCGAAAGCGTGGCCTCGACGTCCGAGCCGTAATGTGGGTACACATCGATCGCGTAGTCGAGCTCAAGCTCGCGCGCGATATTGGACAGCGCCGTCACCAGGTCGTAGTTGTACGGACCGCCCGAATCCTTGGCGCAAATCGACACCATACGCTCGGTGCAGCCCAGGTCGTCGCCCACGCAGCCCATGTCCACGCTGATCATCTCGCGCGTATCGGCCGGCACAAAGGCACCGCCGTGGCCGACCTCCTCATACACGGTAAAGAGCAGCGAAACCTTACGCGAAAGCGTCACCTCACCAGCGGCGACGGCACGCGCCAAGCCCAGCAAAATGGCGGCCGACAGCTTGTCGTCCAAGAAGCGGCTCTTAATGTAGCCGCTCTCCGTCACTGTGGTGCGCGGGTCCATAGCGATGATGTCGCCGGTCTGAACACCCAGCTCGAGCACATCGTCCTTGCTGTCGACATTCTCATCGAGCAGGATCTCCATGTTCTTCTCGATGGTCTTGACCGGCTCATCGGCCACATGCGCCGAAGGCTCGGTGTTAAGGACCACGCCCGTGTAGACATTGCCGTCACGCGTGTAGACGGTGCAGTTCTCGCCATCGGCCGTGGACCACTGGTGCCCGCCGAGGGTCGTGGGGCGCAGGCGACCATTGTCCTTAATGGAGCGTACCATGGCGCCCAGGGTATCGACATGGCTCGCCAACACGAGCGGCTCACCCTCACCACCAAGCTCAACGAGCACATTGCCCTTATTGGAGCGATCGGGCCCAAAGCCCATATCGCGCAACGTCTCCATCAGATAATCAGTAGCCGCACGAGTAAACCCCGTAGGCGAAGCGATAGAAGTCAGCGTCTTAAGCTGTCCTGCGATATAGGAGAGCGTCTCCTCTAGAGAAGCATCAATATTAGAAGTCATATGCATCCTTCCAAGTAAAACTAAGACCGAGTCCCGATTTTAACCGTTCTGCACGTGCAATGCCCCAGGAGCCGAGCCGACTCCAGACGTCCCCGCACCGGTTTTGTGCACGTGCACGGTTTACAATCCCAATCTTGCATAAATCCTATCGGTATCTGCATAGAAATGAGGCATCTTTTTGCTTCGTCTCAGGGTGCCCCACCTTGGACCGTGCAAAAAACGGACTATTCAGCACCGTGGGCCCAACGGCCCCATCGCGAACGACAAAACGACGCGGTTACAGCAGTGTTGCAGGTCGTCGCGAAGCAAAAACTCAGTAACAACCCCCTCCACTCATCGATAGCCCGCTCACAATGGCTGTCGATGGGCGCCTGCGGGCCACTACGGCCTATTCACAACGTTATGCATTTTTAAGAGCTTGCTGAATACTCCCAAAAATGCACGCTGGGAAGTGCACCACCTATCCACAGCAGACAGTACACCTTGGTTTTGCCCGTCTCAGGGCATCGACGCAGCACAAAAAGCCCCGCCGTGCGTAGCACGGCGGGGCCATCGACAAGTCAAAAAACCATACGCCTACGGGCGAAGGAGCACCAAATTAAGCTAGGCAGCCGGGCAGATCTTCTTGAAGAGCTCGATGACGTCGTCGAGCGTTGCCTCGCGCGGGTTACCCGGGAAGCAGGCGTCGGCCATGGCGTCCTTGGCCAGGACCTCGATCTCGTCAGCCTTCATGGCCTCGCAGACGTGCGGGATGTTCACGTCGGCGGAGAGCTGCTTGACGGCGGCGATGGCGGCATCGGCGGCCTCGTCGGTGCTCATGCCCGTGGTGTCAACGCCCATGGCGACGGCGACCTTGGCCAGGCGCTCGGCGCAAACCGGCTTGTTGAACTCCATGGCGATCGGCAGCAGCATGGCGCAGGCGACGCCGTGCGGGGTGTCGTAGTGAGCGGACAGGGTGTGAGCCATGGCGTGGTCGATGCCCAGGCCGACATTGGAGAAGCCCATGCCGGCGACATACTGGCCAAGAGCCATGCCCTCGCGGCCGGAGCCGGGCTGACCGGACTTGGCCTCGGCAACGGAGTCGCGCAGGTTCTCGCTGATCAGCTTAATAGCCTCAAAGTGGAACATGTCGGAAAGCTCCCAAGCGCCCTTGGTGGTGTAGCCCTCGATGGCGTGGGTCAGTGCGTCCATGCCAGTGGAAGCGGTCAGGCCGGCGGGCATGGAAGCCATCATGTCGGGATCGACGACAGCAACCTCGGGGGCATCGTTGGTGTCGACGCACACGAACTTGCGGACCTTCTCGGGGTCGGTGATGACGTAGTTGATGGTCACCTCGGCAGCAGTACCGGCGGTCGTCGGCACAGCGATGGTGAACACGGCGTGGTTCTTAGTGGGAGCAACGCCCTCGAGGCTGCGGACATCGGCGAACTCGGGGTTGTTGATAATAATGCCGATGGCCTTGGCGGTGTCCATGGAAGAGCCGCCACCGATGGTCACGATAGCGTCAGCCTCGGCGGCCTTGAAGGCCTCGACGCCGTCCTTGACGTTCTGGATGGTGGGGTTGGGCTTGATCTCGGAGTAGAGGCTCCAAGCGATGCCGGCAGCGTCGAGCTCGTCGGTCACCTTGGCGGTAACGCCAAACTTGACCAGATCGGGGTCGGAGCAGACGAAGATCTTCTTGTAGCCGCGACGCTGGAGCTCGCCGGGGATCTCCTTGATGGCGCCGGAACCATGATAAGAGATGGTATTGAGAACGAAACGATTAGCCATTGATAGCCTCCCATCGTGTGCGGGGCACCCATTACGCCCCACGCTATGAGTCCCATCCTAACGCTTTTGAAACGAAAAACACGTGAGAACGTCAAATTAGTTAAAGCGTTTCAACATGATAACGGAGTCCTAGACCTTCCCTCCCGACAGCAGCGAAGGCTAGATTATAGAAGCAATCGCCCAAAGGATACGACCACTCAGTCTATAAATTGTTTCTGTTTTAGCAATATATGTTTGACAATACGTTTATAAATGGTTACCTTATAGTAAACATCTTAGTTCACTAAAATAACATTAGTGAAATGAAAGAGGCGGTAGAGATGTTAGTTCTACCCATAAAGACCCTCTTGGGCCACTACATTTATGATGCCAATCGAAACGAGATACTTGCAGTAAGCAAAGATCTCTTCAATTACATCTCAGAAGTCCAAGCAGGCGAAGTTTGCCCCGACTCCTATAAAACAGACCAAGAATTCCAGTTACTACAATCATGTGGCTACTGCTGCGATTCGCCATTGCAGGATGTCGCTTATCCATCAATTGACCTTTTGAAAGTTAAGCTGGAAAGAAATTTACGGATGATAACCCTTCAGCTGACTCAATCTTGCAACTTCCGATGTGATTACTGTATCTATTCCGAAAACTCCTTATACAACAGAACCCACAGTCATAACTCTATGTCTGTTTCGACGGCCAAACATGCAATCGAATTCTTTAAGATGCACTCGATTGACAACCCAAACCCGGTCGTAGCATTTTATGGAGGAGAACCTCTCCTTCGATTTAGTGAAATTATGCTAATTACTCAATATGCAGAACAGGTATTTGAAGGAAAACACATCTCATTTCGAATTACAACCAATTGCTCTCTTTTATCTGAAGATATGGTTAAATTCTTCTTCGATTCTGGACATGAATTCTATTTGCTAATCAGTCTTGACGGGCCGCAGCAAATCCATGATAAGTCTAGGCATTACGCTAATGGTGAGTCCTCATACCAAGCAGTTATAGACAATGTTCATATGATTTTAGACAACCATCCTGAACGCAACAAATATATTCATTTTAATGCCGTAGTCGACACGAACAACATCTATAAAACAGTCTCTTCCTTTATAAATGATAAGGATATCGAGGCTTGCGATGTTCAATTCAACTACTTGGAACGCAACGGACGTATCGCCCCCTACAATGACAAGTTCTCAAGTCAACTGAATTACGCCTTATTTAAAGCAAGAATTATGGACGAGCGCAAGATCGAAAAAGGAAACTGCAGCGATAGGCTCGCTTCATATACGCTTGCAAGCATCAACCAAAACATTAAGCGATTTGCACCTTCGAACATCCCAACAAAAGCTATACCCGGTGGTCCATGCGAGCCAGGAGTTACGCGTCTATTTGTGACAACAGCAGGAGCGCTTCTTCCTTGCGAAAGGGTCAGCGAAACAACCAAGGACATGTATATCGGCACATTGGATTCAGGATTTGATTTAGGTCAAATTGAAAAGATGATCAATGTTTCAAAGCTGACCAGCGATTCATGTAAAAAATGTTGGGCATTTCAGCTGTGCACTCAATGCATTAAAAGCGCAGATTGCAAAGGAGTAATTAGCCCTGATTACAAACGAACAGCATGCGACAACTCAAAACGAATTGCCTTTGATCGACTTAATCAGAAAATACTTCGCTTTGAGCTTCATAGACACGAAGTGTCCATTACAACGGCTCTTAAAAGGAACAAGCGATAATAATCATGAAGACAATTGGACTTATATCTTTCACGAGAGCTGACTATCCTCTTCTAATTGGATTGCTAGGAGTTGGCTACAATATTCGGGTATCAACACCATGCGGCATTCTACCGGACGGCGTAGATGTTGCCAACCTTGTTAATTGCAAAGAAATTGGCATAAGAAATCGAATTAACTATGTAACGACAATCGATGAATCAGACCTGGTTGTCGTTTTATCGACGAAAGAAAGCGCCACAGGACTCATAGAATTTAGTAAACACGCTGAAACCTATGCACATTCTGTAAATAAGAAGGTTGTCAGCCAACTCGCCACTGAACAAATTGAGTCTAGCAAAAGCGACATGCAGGAATTAGCCCTGATACCAAAAATTGTTGTCGGGAATCTATATACACCCGCCGATTCAACAATTACGTTTAGTAGCATCGTTAGCGAGATGAGAAAGCACCATCCCAATCTATGCGCTTTGAGCTTCAATCCTTTAAATGAAATCTGGGGCTGCAACACCCTTAGTTTTGATGGTGGCCAATCCGCCGTCATCAAAATGAATGAGCAGATCAACATCATCATTGAGAATGATAAATCCGACCTAGCTCTATTAGAAACGCCCAATGTGCTTATGAAATACGACGACCACATTTACGGAGATTACGGATTAGGATCGATTGCTGCATGTCGAGCTTTCTGCCCTGACTTGGCCATTATCAATATCCCATACACGATAGCCGACTACGACATAATGCTTGGACTCATGCCCATAATTGAAACGCTAACGCAAGCAGAGAAAGTTCAATTTGAAATTACAAACGAAGTACTTGACGCCACTGAAGGGTTGGAGACGCATAGGTTTCAAATAAGCTATTCATCTAGCGATAAAGCAATTCAAGCAGCAAGAGAACTTCGACTAAGAGGAATGCCCTGTTTCTCAGCCAGCTTAGATCCAGAAGAATCATTACTATGCTGCAAAACAATCGAGAACGAGTTGTTTGATTTCGATATTGGGGTGCTGAAATGACAGCATATCGTAAAGATGAAACCATCTACGCAGAAATCGAAAAAGCGATAAGCAATATTAGAGATTTGGATTTGACTCAATTTGACCAAAATCTAAGAAATCAGCAATTGACCGACCCGCCATTCAACTTGTCCTCATCAGATTTAGTTCGACTGCTTATTTATCTTGAAAGCAGGTTTTCTGTTTACGTTGAGTACTCGTCGATTGAAAACCTAGGGTTCAACAGTGTTGAGGAGGTGAAGAAGGTAATAGAACAGTCAGAAACAATCGAACAATGGGAGGCAGATCATGAGAAGTATTCGTCCATTTAACATGCATGCAGTAAATAGCGTCATTCATTTTGTTAGAAATTGCCCATGCGGTTATTGCAGCTGCATGTACTGCAACATACTGCGCAATTCTCCGCACGAAGCAGAAGTCGGTTCCAATTCGATCGAGGCGATGACGCGTGGTGGCTACTGGTCCTAAATCGAGCAAGACGGTTACAAACGAATATCGAATCTCAATTGAAGGTAACCCTTATCCGCATGCTCTAGCTCTCATCAACCCAGCCGGAGACAACCTCAATATCAAAAGACATGGGTTCACGGGTCCACTAGGACAGCTATTGAGTCTAAAATATACCGTTTATGACGATGCAAATGAAAAACTCTTTACTGTCGTCGACGGTGGTTTTAGTAACATGCCCAGGGTTGCGCTCATCATCGAACACAAGGAAGTTGCGGTGTTCGATTATGGCCTAAACAGACTTGAGATGAAGTGCGTAACGAACATACCGAATTACACAATAAAAGGTAACTTCCTATTTGGAGATTACGACATATTCAGCCAACGGGAAGTGAAGCTATCTTCAGTTATCGTCCTTCAATGTGATAAACAATCGTGCTTTAGCATACAGGTTTTGGATAAAGCCGAATTGGCCGCCGCAATTGGAATACCCACAGCCATTGCCCTTCTGAGGGCTCGGATTGAAGAGCATCTCGAATAAATCGCAAAAAGCAGTTCGTAGCAACGTTCAGGAGCTAGATAGTTTTTTCTGGCTCCTGAAACTGCATTACATAGTCTGCAAATTGTTCGAAACCATGTCCATGATCCGCAATGATGACGATTCGCTCTTTCATCTCCTGCGCAACCACCATCTTCAAAAAGGATATCGAAGCATTATCTAAATTGTTGCAAGGCTCATCCAAAATAATAATAGAATAACTGCTCAGAAAGGCCCTACAAAGTAATAGAGAAGCCAGTTCTCCGCCAGACAAATTGTGTCCCCTAGCTCCAATGATAGGATTTACTTCAAATAATTTATCGAGGCTAAAACCCTTCAAAAGATAGATGAGTTTTTCAGAGTCAATATCTACAAGACCATAGTAAAGAGCCTTCCTGAAAGTTCCCCCCATTATCAAATGTCTTTGCGGCATAGTTGCGCAGGGTAGCTGGATTAAAGTCGAACCATCGAAAATGACAGTAGACTCATTAACACACAGTCTGCCAGCAACTGGCGACAATAATCCGTTCAATACTTCCAGAAATGAAGATTTACCACATGCATTAGGGCCGCTTACTAAAACCAGACAAGGTGCCTGTATCGTGCAATCTGGAATTGTTATCCTCTCATTAGTTTCGTTCGACGAAAACGAGAGAATGATTCCTTTCCAACTAATTCGATCAGCGTGATTGAAACATATCAAATTAGGTTTTTCAGCTTCCAAAAGACGACGTAATTCCAAGACACGGTGCAACGATCTAAACGACGGCTGAAGCTGAGCCCAACAATTCAGAACAAGAGGAAAAGGAGAATAGCATAGAAGTACAAGTTGATAGCTCTGCACCGCAATCCCGACCGTCAGTCCGCGCTTTGACACAAGGAAAATAAGCAGCAGAACTGAAAGCAAGCCAGTAATGATGTTGCCAGCGTCAACTATTTCAGTTGCCAATCTCGCAAAGACACTCTCCTCAACTCGAGAGTTCCTGCAGGCTTTAAGCATCTTTTTATAGCGAAGTAATTCCAAGTTAATTGAACGAGAAATACGAATGTAAAGTCGACAATTTATTAGTTGGGCTAAATAAGCAGAACCCCTCGCCTGGGCCTCCAATGCCTTTTCGCTCTTAGTCGATAGCTTACTAAGAGCGAACGGATATAGAAGCGAAATAAACAATGCCGAAACACAAACAGGAATCAAAAGCAACAAAGAGATATTAGATAGTGCCACAAACGATACCAAACCCGTCACTAGGCACGGAAGAAACGCAGTTGTAAATATTCCAATCATCGGCTGTAGGTTCCCCGCCTCTTCAATGCGCGATAACAGGTAGTCACTGTCTTTTGCTAAAACTAAGGGCCGCTCTAAAGCATGGCGGGCAAGCAATCTATAGAAGCAGTTAGTGCCATCGGAAGCCAATTGCTCCGCATATTTTGATCTGAACAGGTTTGTCACCAGCTCAACTGAGAGCAATACTAGCAGGCCTAACCCAATGCATAAAACGTTACGATAATTAGAGCGAAGCAGGCCATAGTCTATTATCAACGATTCAGCTTTAACAACAGACAGCTCCACCAGGGCAGATAAAATGCAGAGCGCCATCAACTTGATTACTGTCGTCTTATTTTGAATAAAAAGCTCTGGCATATGTCCATCCCCTCAACTAATAATTATAGCTAGAAAGATGACATTTTTATTCTATAGCCTTAAGCAGCACGCTTTGCTGACGTCAAATCTTGTCATTACAAACATGCACCTTAGGCTTAAGACTCAAAAAAGGGGCGGCTGAGATGGCCGTCCCCTCCCCATTATCGATCTATCTGGCAAAGGGACAGCCCCTTTGCCGCATTCGGTTACTTTTGGCAGGCGTCTTTCCAATCTTCGCAGGCGCGCTTCCAGCGAGAGCGCAAGTCGCGCTCGCGGTCGATAAACATGATGGCAAACGCGATAAACAGCAGCACACTCGCCACCGCAATGGAGTGCAACCCCATGCGCTCAATACACCAGTTGCCCAGCACGGCGCCAAACACAAAGGTAAAGATCACGCCAAAGTACAGCACGCCGTTTTCCAAAAAGCCGCGCTTGTGGGTGATGATGTAGTCGTCCACGTTTTGCAAGGCATTACGCAGGTTGCCGATACACATGGTCGTGGCGATGCCGTGACCGTGGATCTTGCGGAAGCTCTCGACCTGCATACCGCAGGCAAACGAAGTGAGACAGTTGGCGAGCAGGTTGAAATCGCCGCCGGGAATAAAACTCACGCCCAGCAAGATGACGGCTTCAAAGAACACTGTCACCTGACGCCAGTGGATCACACTGCCAAACCGCTCGTGTACCAGGTCGGCAAGCATAATACCCACGGCAAACGACACCACAGGGAAGAAGTAGCGCCCCGCAAGTGCCCAATTGCCCTCCGAAATGCTCACGCCCACGAGCAAGATGTTGCCCGTCTGCGCGTTGGCGAAAACATGGTCGCGCCCAATGTACGAATAAACGTCCATAAAGCCACCGGCGAGTGCCAAGATGATGCCCAGCTCAATAGACTCCGATATCTGTTTGGCACGCTGCATCGTCGTGCATCCTCCTTGTTGACGACTCTCTCGTGCGTTGGCGGAAACATAGCCGCCGTTCATACTGTAACCCATTGACAACATGGCGTGCGCGCGAGACGGGTTCCCCAACGCGCAGATACACAGTCTGGAAACAAACGGTGGGTGCGACACACGCATCGACGCGCCGATCCGCCAGCCCATGTACTCCACCAGTCTTTTTAGCGCCGTCCCAAAAAGACTGGTTACAATTACGTGCAGCATACTAACAACGGGAGGAATCGTGGCAAAAAAGCCCCAGGACGCTCAGCACAACCAGCACGGCAAGCATGCCCAGCGCGGCCAGCAGCAAAAGCGCAGCGGTAAGGCGCAGGCCACGGTCGCCCGCACCAAGCATTCCCAAGCGACGCCCGCCCGCCCCTGGCGACCGGGCCGCGATAAGTTCCTCCCCGTCAGCCGCGCCGACATGGATGCGCGCGGCTGGGACCAGTGCGACTTTGTCTACATCTGCGGCGACGCCTACGTGGACCACCCCAGCTTTGGCATGGCCATCGTCAGCCGCGTCCTCGACGCGCACGGCTACAAGGTGGGCATCATCTGCCAGCCCGACTGGACCGACCCCGCCAGCATCACCGTGCTCGGCGAGCCACGCCTGGGCTTTCTCGTCAGTGCCGGTAACATGGACTCCATGGTCAACCACTATTCGGTGACCAAGCACCGCCGCCACACCGACGCCTACACGCCCGGCGGCGAGGAAGGTCACCGCCCCAACCGTGCCGTCACGGTCTACGGCAACCTTATCCGTCAGACGTTTAAGGATGCCCCCATCATTATTGGCGGCATCGAGGCAAGTCTGCGTCGCCTGGCCCACTACGACTACTGGCAGGACAAACTCAAGCGCTCGGTACTGCTCGACTCGGGCGCCGACATCCTCATCTACGGCATGGGCGAGCACGCGATCGTCGAGATCGCCGACGCGCTCGACGCGGGACTGCCCGTCGATCAGATTACCTATATCAACGGCACCGTCTACCGCACGAGCTCGCTCGACGAGGTCTACGACTACGACCTGCTGCCCAGCTGGGACGATCTTGCCGCCGACAAGCTCAACTACGCGCGCAGCTTTAACGTGCAGCAGCAGAATATGGACCCCATCACCGGGCATCGCCTGGTAGAGCCCTACCCCAACAGCGTCTATGTGGTGCAAAACCCGCCGTCGGCGACACTCACCACCGACGAGATGGACGAGGTTGCCGAACTCCCCTACGCACGCGATTGGCATCCCGACTACGACGCGGCAGGCGGCGTGCCGGCCTTTGCCGAGATCAAGTTTTCCATTAGCTCCAACCGCGGCTGTTTTGGCGAGTGCTCGTTTTGCGCGCTCACCTTCCATCAGGGCCGCGTACTGCAGATGCGCAGCCACGATTCGATCATGCGCGAGGCCGAGCTGCTCACGCGCGATCCCGAGTTTAAGGGCTACATCAACGACGTGGGTGGACCGACGGCCAACTTTAGCCGCCCCGCCTGCGACAAGCAGCTCAAGCACGGCGTGTGCAAGAACAAGCGCTGCCTGTGGCCGAGTGTGTGCAAGAACATGGTGGTCGACGAGAGCGGCTACACACAGCTGTTGCGCGACCTGCGCCAGCTGCCGGGCGTCAAGAAGGTCTTCGTGCGCAGCGGCATCCGTTTTGACTACACCATGGCCGATGCCTCGGACGAGTTTTTACGCGAGCTGCTGGAACACCATGTCTCGGGCCAGCTGCGCGTAGCGCCCGAGCACGTGAGCGACGCGGTACTGTCCGTGATGGGCAAGCCGAGCCGAGCTGTCTACGACGCATTCTGCCGTAAATTTGAACGCTTGAATCGCGAATACGGACTCAAGCAGTACGTGGTGCCGTACCTTATCTCGAGCCACCCCGGTTCAACGATGAAGGAAGCCGTGGACCTTGCCGAGGCCGTGCGCGACATGGGCTACATGCCCGAGCAGGTGCAGGACTTCTACCCCACACCGTCCACTATGTCGACCTGCATGTACTACACCGGCGTGGATCCGCGCACCATGGAGCCGATCTATGTGGCGCGCGACCCGCATGAGAAGGCCATGCAACGCGCGCTCATCCAGTACCGCAAGCCCGAGAACTACAAGCTCGTGCGCGAGGCACTGGAAAAGGCCGGCCGTCGCGATCTGATCGGCTACACCAAGCATTGCCTGATTCGCCCCGTGCCGCCACGCCCGGGCGAGACGTCTGCCGGCGGTGGGCATGGCACCGGCAAGAAGGGCGGCAAGGCCCACGGCAGCGCTGGTGGTGCCGGCAAGGGGTCTAAGGGCAACAAGGGATACGGCGGCATGTCCCGCGCGCAGAACACCGCCGGGCGCAACCGCGCAGCTCAGGGGCGTCAGGGTGCCAACGGAGGCGGTCGCCGCAACTAGCGAAGTGGTGCACTCGCTGCGTCCATCCCACACGCGTGGCGCAGCGAGTGCATTGCCTCAATGAGAATGACGCCGGCGATAGCAACCGTGGCCACCACGTCGAACGGCGTGTTCACAAACCAGAGCAACGTCATGAGATGCGACCCAGCATTAAAGGCAAAGTGCAGCAGGATCGTGTAGCGAAGCTTTCCGGTCGTCACGAGCACCCAACCAAAAATGAGTCCGGCAGCGCCCGCATAGCAGCCCTGCACCCAGTTCATGTGCATAAAGCCGAAGACCGCCGCCTGCAGCACGATTGCCGCGGCGACGCCCCAGGTGCTTGGGGCCGCCCAGGGCACCATGGCGCCGTCCTGCGCGCTCGCACGACGCCGGCGCTTCCAAAGTGGGCGGCACTGCGGATTAAACGCTCGGAGCGAAAACTCAAAAATAATGCCGCGCACCAGCAGCTCTTCACAAAATGGGGCGCCGAGCACCGTAGTCAGGACGGCGAGATAGCTGGTGTCGCCCATGCCTGTTTCCTCGACAAGCTCGCTGTAGTCGGCCGCGGCCTCGGGCAACAGCGACAGCGCGGCGTCGGTCACGTAACCAACGACCACCTGCAGGGCAAGGCCAATCACGATAACGCAGGCGATGCGTTTCCACGCCCCACGCGCTCCCCCGCCGAGCGGGTGCTCGCTTTGCCGGCGTGCCATAAACGAACGCGGCCACAGATAACGCCACCACAGCAGCGCCATCAAAAACGACGCCATCTGCGCGGCAGCCTGGAACCATTGGATATCGAGATTGTCGATCGGATAGCCCGTCAGCGCCGACACGGCACCGAGAACAGAAAACAGAACCACGCTCAGGGCTATATCGGCAGCGACAACGCCAAAACAGGCAAGCGCCCACGCTATCGCATTGAGCATGCCAACCTCCTCAAAACCGTTCCCTAGTTCTACCACAACTCGGCAGAGAGCTGATCCCATGGGGACGGAGGAAAACGGATCACTTATTGATGAGAATCGGGCGCAGTGCCAAAGGCCCCGCTGGGCGAAATGTCGAACGGAAAGGTGCCGCAGCGATTGAACGCGGCGATGAACATGCGGATGGCGTTGGACGGCGTGGTGCCTACGAGTTGGGTTGCCGCCGCGAAGGCCGCCTTTTCCTCGGGCAAGACCTTCGCGACAACCGGGGTCATGTGTTCTGCCATGGCGCTTCCTTTTTGAAACGACGGTGGTGCGGATAGATGCGGGCCACGCGGCTGGGCGACGGGCTGTGAAGGCAACCCGATTGGCCCGCATCTGGAGTTTGTTTCTACTGCGTTGGTATTACTTGGTAATCCTAAGTATTACCCCGCAGATAGAATACCATACCTAACCATATGGGGACGGAGAAAAAACGGATCATTTTGTTGCTGAGTAAGTATTTAGAGCGTGATGATGTCCGAGATATTGAGGGCCTGAGCGTCGACGGCATCGTGTGTAGCAAGCAACAGCATGCGGCCGACGAGCAAGTCGAGCACGACCTCGGCGCATGCGTCGCGCGCAGCGGTATCTAGGCCGGTAAAGGGCTCGTCCAGAATCACTGCGCCGCCCGGACACAGCAGGGCTCGGGCAATCTCGACGCGACGGCGCTGCCCGCCCGAGAGCTCGGCCACACGAGCATGCACATCGACCCCCGGCACCAGCAGGCGCAACAGGGCCGCGGCACTCGAGGCGTCCACGCGCGCGTCGGCGCACACCAGCACGTTATCCAAAGCCGAGGCGCCCTCTACCAAGCGCACATCCTGAAACACCATGGAGCACGGCGCGCACTCCCCCGCCGCCAGCGCAAGCAGCGTCGACTTGCCCACGCCCGAGGTGCCCATCACACAGATACGCCCACCCGCAGGCACGTTGAGCACCAGACCATCCAGCGCCGGCGCCCAGGGCGCGCGATCGCCCACGGCAAGCGCAAGCTCCGCCACGTCGGCAGCGCCCGCACGCCCGCGCAAGCCGCGTCCATGCGACAGCACCGCCGCACGCCACGCCGCAGGCCCCGAAGCCCGCAGCAGCCACACCAGCACGCGCTCGCATGCCCACGAAGCCATAACAACCAGCACGGTCCACGCCAGCAGATCAGCCGTCTCAATCAAAAGCTTTGCCTGATAGATGCGCTCACCCACGGTGCCCACCGCCATGCCGATCAGCTCCGCCGCCACGCCGGCCTTCCAGCTCATGCCGATCACGGCACGCGCGCACGAAAGCACAAACGGCAGGACCTCGCGCCAGGTATGGGCGCAAAACAGACGCCAACCCCGCACGCCATGCAGATGAAACATCTGCTCCAGCGACTGATCAACCTGCGTCAAACCCTCGACCAGCGAAAAATACACGCCCGGCAGCGCCATCAAAAAGACCGCGGCGATGCTCACGCGCGCCGACCCCAACCAAATGAGCAGCAGGACCACCACGCAGGCAACCGGTGTCGCCTTAACAAACGAAAGCGCAGGCGCCACCAAGCGGGCAAACGTCAGCGACCGCACCGAGGCTCCCGCCATCACGACGCCGCACACCGCGGCAAGCGCCAGCCCGCCCAAGATACGCGCACCCGAGCCTGCCAGAATCGCCCATGTGCCGGCATCGCATACCAGTCGTAGCAACGCCACCACGACAGCGCCCGGCCCCGGCAAAATCAACGGCTGCGCCACGAGACCCGCCACCAGCACCCACACGGCAAGCCAAAAGGCGGCAACGGCACCTGCTGCCGCCACCGCCTTCATACGCTCTGCCATTTGTCGAGCAAACGCACGCACGGGCTACTCCATGTAGTAGAAATCGTCAGCCGGGAGCTTGCCGCCCACGGCGCTCGCGTCCGCATCGGCCAGCACCTGCAGGTACCCACCGAGCGCCGCCTTCATATCCCTCCCCGTCTGGCACACGAGCATGCACCCGGGAATCGCTTTTTCGGCAATCGCGGCGTTATCCACGATACCCGCATCGACCACGGCCTGAGCCCAGTCCGCCGGCGCCGCGTTCACGTCCTCAACGCTCGCAGCATGGCAGCTCAGGAATTCCGCCACGGCCTCGGGATGCTCCTCGGCAAAGGCCCGACGCACCACGGTCACGCCCGTCAGCAAACGGGAGCCCGTGTCGCCTGCCAGCTCATCCCACACATCGGTCAGACTCACCGGCGCCGACAGCTTGCCTTCGCTCTTTGCGATGGCAGCGGTCTTGAACGGCTCGGGCAGCACGCCCACGGCAGACGGATCGGCAAGCAGCACCGAGAGCACCTCGGTGGGCTCGCTCTTAAACTCAAGCGCCACCTGGCCGGTCAGGCCCGCGCGCTCCAACAGGTAGTTCATGACGTACTCCGGCGTGGTGCCCTTGCCCGTCATATAGACAGTATGGCCCGCCAGATCGCCAAACGAAGTAACGTCCGCGTTACCCGTCACCACGTTCAGCACGCCCAGCGTGTTGATGTCGATGACCTGCACCGCACCCTCAGTCTTGTTGTAGAGTACGCTCGCCACGTTGGCGGGCACCAGGGCGATATCGATATCGTCCTGAATGACCTTGGGCACAATCTCATCGGCGGCAGTATTGATCGCAAAGTCGAACTCATTGTCCGTCTCGCCATCGGCTGCCCGGTCCATAAACTGCACCAGACCAATCGAGGTCGGCCCCTTGAGCGAGGCGACGCGCACCTCGACCGGCTCTGCAGCAGCACCGGCGCCGTCCGTGGCAGCCGAGCCCGCGGCGGACCCGGCACCGGCAGCCCCGCCGCCACAGCCCGCGAGTGCAAGCGACAGCGCACCCGCGGCAAGCGCCGAGGCAAACCCCCGGCGCGACAGCTCAAAATCAAACGCGCGCATCGCTAGCACGTCCCCTCGTTAGGCATCGTCCATGCGTGATGGTCGGTATGCAGCAGATCCTCAGCCAGCGACGAGAGCGGCTCGCCCAAGAACTCGCGGTAGCACGCCTGGACATCGGGATTCTCGTGCGAGAAACGAATGTCCGCAGCGGCATCCAGGCCCCAGAGCACCTGGCCACGCTCGGCTGCCAGCTCGCAGCCGTCGTGGATGGGCTGACCGCCGCCACCGACGCAGCCGCCCGGGCACGCCATAACCTCAACGAAGTCATAGCTCACGCGGCCGTCGCGAATCGCGTCGAGCAGACGGGCAGCGTTGCCCAGCCCGTGTGCCACGGCGACGCGCACCTTGGTGCCATCGATATCGGCCACGGCCTCCTTCCAGCCGTCCAGGCCGCGCACATCGGTAAAGAAGTCGGCGTCGGGGTTCTTGCCCGTCACCAGGTAATAGGCCGAGCGCACGGCGGCCTCCATCACGCCGCCCGTGGCGCCAAAGATCACACCCGCACCCGTGCCAAAGCCCAGCGGCGTATCGAGCGGCTCCTCAACTAGCGTATCCACGCTCACGTGGCTCGCGCGGACCATGCGCACCATCTCGCGCACCGTCAGCGCAACGTCCACATCGGGCGTGCCGCCCTCGCCCACCATGCTCGGCAGCGCGCACTCGGCCTTCTTGGCCGTGCACGGCATCACGGACACCACAAACAGGCGCTCGGGCTCCACGCCCAGCACCTTGGCGTAGTAGGTCTTGGCGATGGCGCCGAACATCTGCTGCGGCGACTTGGACGTGGACAGGCTGTCGACAAACTCGGGGTAACGCGCCTTCACAAAGCGTACCCAGCCCGGGCAGCAGCTCGTGAACATGGGCCAGCTGCGGCTGTCGCCCTCGCCCTTGGCGGCCTCGCCCAGGCGCTTGAGCAGCTCGGAGCCCTCTTCCATAATGGTGAGGTCGGCCGAGAAATCGGTATCGAACACGTACTCAAAGCCAACGCGGCGCAGCGCGCAAGCCAAGCGCTCAACGGTAGCCTCCTCGCGAGATATGCCGAGCTCCTCGCCCCAGGCGCTGCGCACGGCCGGCGCAATCTGCACCAGCACGATCTTGTCGGGATCGGCGAGAGCATCGAACACGGTCTCGGTATCGTCGCGCTCGCGCAGTGCGCCCGTCGGGCAATGCGTTATGCACTGGCCGCACGCGACGCATTCGGTCTTGCCGATCGGCGCGCGCCCGCGGGTACCCACGGCGGTATGCGTGGCGCGGTTGGTCAGGTCCCAAATCCCTAGCCCCTGCACGCTCTCGCACACCTTGATACAGCGCATGCATTTAATGCACTTGTCGTTTTCGCGGATGATGGGAAAATCGAAATCCCAGCCCTCGCCCGCCAAATGCCTTTGATACGGCAGATAAAAAATACCCAGGTCGTTGGCGATGGTCTGTAGGTTGCAGTTGCCGCTGCGCACGCAGCTCGTGCACTGCGAATCGTGCTGGGACAGCAGCAGCTGCACGTTGGTGCGACGGGCCTCGCGAGCCTTGGGGCTGTTGGTGTGGACCACCATGCCGTCGAGCACGTAGTTGTTGCAGGCGGCAACCAGCTGATCGCAGCCCTCGACTTCGACCACGCACACGCGGCAGCCGCCGATCTCGTTTAGATCGCGCAGGTAGCACAGGGTGGGAATCTGGATACCGACGGACTTGGCCGCGTCCAGGATCGTGGTGTGCTCGGGTACCACGACCTCGCAATTATCGATAGTGAGCTTGACCATATTGAGTGCTCCGCTTTCGGTGTTGTCGCTGACAGTGGGGTTGTTGAGCTCTACCATTCCAGGCTCCTCCCTCCGCGGAACGCGCCAAAGCCAAAGTGGTCGCAACGCAGGCAGCGGCTTGCCTCCTGGCGCGCCTCCTCCTCGGTAAGGCCCTGCTCGACCAGATTCCAATCGTGAATACGCTCGCCGGCCTCGCGCTCACTCAGCTCGCAGCGGCCGCACTCGTGCTTGCCCTTAAACTGCACGGTCGGCAGCTCCACGTCGAGCTTGATCTTGTGGTCGAAGCCCAGGTAGCGGTCGATATTTGCCGAAGCCACGCGGCCAGCGTTGATGGCACGGATGACGGTGGCGGGACCGGTCTGGCAGTCGCCGCCGCTAAAGAGGCCGTCGAAGTTGGGCACGGCACCGTCCGAATCGGTGACCACGCAGCCCCACTTGCAGGCAATGCCCACCTCCTCAAACGGTTTGGAATCGATGTCTTGGCCAATGGCGACGAACACACGCTCGCAGGGGATGACGCGCTCGGGCGTGGCGGCGGCACGCGGAGCCGGACGACCGCGACGGGGCTCGCCGATAATCTGCGGCTGCACGCGCAGGCCGCTCACGCGACCGTCCTCGCCCGTCTCGATGGCGAGCGGGGCCGTCAGCTCCAGCACCTCACAGCCCTCGGCCTGGGCACCGGCAATCTCGGCGTCCTGGGCCGTCATATCGCAGATGCGACGGCGGTAGACGATGCTTACCTTTTCGGCACCGCAGCGCACGGCGGAGCGTGCCACGTCCATGGCAACGTTGCCGCCGCCGATGACGCACACGCGCTGGCCGCTCAGGTCGGGCAGCTCGTCATCGCCGATGGCGCGCAGCATCTTGACGGCCGATTCCACGCCGGGCGCCTCTTCACCCGGAAGGCCGAGCTTCTTGTCACTGTGGGCACCGATGGCCAGGTAGACGGCATCGAACTCGTCGCGCAGACGGGCGAGCTCCTCGCCGCTCACGGAGTGGTCGAGCTCCACGTCGATGCCGGCGCTCAAGATCCAGTCGATCTCGGCCTGCAGGCGCTCGCGCGGCAGACGATAGCTGGGGATGCCGTAGCGCAGCATGCCGCCCAAGTGGTGGCGCTGCTCAAAAATGGTCACCTTGTGGCCCATCACGGCCAGGTAGTAGGCACAGGAAAGGCCGGCCGGGCCGCCGCCGATCACGGCGACGCGCTTACCGGTGTTGTCCACTACATGTGGCTTGTGGTCGTTGAGGTCGCTATGCTCAACGGCAAAACGCTTGAGGGCGAGGATGTTCATGGGGTCGTCGACCATGCCACGGCGGCAATGCATCTCGCAGGGATGCTCGCACACCAGGCCACAGACGAGCGGTAGCGGGTTGTTCTTGCGGATGACCTTGACGGCGTCGGCATAACGGCCTGCCTCGACGAGCGAGATGTAACCAGGAATGTCGACGTGCGCCGGGCAGCCCGAGACACACGGGACGCGAGCCTCGCGGTCAAAGCCGCAGGAGTGCTCGCGGATGTGGTGCTCAAAATCGTCGCGGAAGCCGCGAATGGCCGTGAGTGCCATGGCGCCAGCTTCGTAGCCGATGGCGCAGTCGCTCGAAAGGTAGATGGTGCGGGCCGTGCGCTCAATCAAGTTGAGCGTGGACTCGTCGGCGCGGCCCTCGAGCACATCGGCGAGCAGGTCGCTCAGCGCGCTCAGGCCCACGCGGCAGGGCGTGCACTTGCCGCAGCTCTGGGTGGAGCACAGGTTGACGAGCGCCGCCGTAAACTCGACGGGGCACGGGGCGAGTGAACTCACCGCCAGACGACGTCCGAGTGCATCGTGCAGGTCGTCCATGACGGCCTGAGCGTGGCTGCGTTCCATTACGTGCAGTCGAGCCATAAGATCCCCTCTCACATGGCAGCCCGGAGGCGAGGCCGGGCGAAATTGCTACACGCACAACACTGACCTAAAAAGTTGTTAGGTCTCCACGCAGTTCGGCAGGCGGTATGAAATGTCACCATCAGCGGTGAAAATGAACATTATCGCAGATAAATGCCATATTTGATAAAACGCGTTACCAAACGACAATGCCCCGCCCACGCAATCACGTGGGCGGGGCATTGCTTCAGGCATGCGGCCAGCGACCCTGTTGCTTTTACTTAAGCTCGGGCCAGTAACCCTTGTTGGCCTCGATCATGTCGTCGAGAACCTCCTTGGCGACCTTCATCGACGGCACGGTCTTGTTGAGCGTAAAGGCCTTAAGCGCCTTCTCGTACGAACCCTCGATCGTAGCCTCGACAATGAGCTTCTCGGAGTTCAGCTGCTGCATCATGAGGCCCTGCTGGAACAGCGGAATGTTGTCGCGGCTGATGACCTCGGGGCCGTTCTTGCCAATGTAGGCAGGCAGCTCGACCATAGCGTCGTAGGGCATGTTGGGGATGGCGCCCTTGTTCTCGCAAATGACCAGGAAGCGCTGCTTGGTGTCGTTCTTCAGAGCGATAGCCAGATCGGCAATCCAGTCGCCGTGGCTGCCCGCATAGAACGTGCTCTCGTCGATCTCGCCCGTCTTCTCGTAATGGTCGATACCATCAAAGAGGTTCTTCTCACGCGTCTCCTCAACCTCGTTAGCACGGGTGCGCTCGGGGTTGGAGTGCTCGACGAACTCCTTCTGCTGCAGGTAGTAGTTCAGATACGTGTTGGGCAGGTACTCCGGGAAGCACTCCATGATCTCGTACTCGCCCTTCCAGACGTAGTACCAGCTGCCCTTGGTGTGGCGGTTCTGCTCGGGGTGCTCGTCGACGGCCTCCTCGGGCTTCTTTGCCATGAGCGAGCCCATGCCCTTGAGGTAAGAGTCGGGCAGCAGAATCTCATGCTCCTTGATGTACTCGCGCAGCTGCGGGAGCACCTCCTCGCCCTTGTGGCGGATCGAGGTGAACCAACCAAAGTGGTTGAGGCCAAAGTAATCGTACTCGACATCCTTCTTGTCGATATCGAGCGCGGCGCAAACCACGTCGATGATCGCGATCGGCATGTCGCAGATGTTGATGATACGAGCGTTGGGACGCAGCACGCGGCAGCCCTCGGAGACGATGGCGGCAGGGTTGGAGTAGTTGAGAATCCAGTAGTCCTTCTTGGCGTACTTCTCAACGTCATCGATCAGCTCGACCATGGGGAAGATGGTGCGCATGCCGTAGGCAAGGCCGCCGCAACCGCAAGTCTCCTGACCCACGCAGCCGTGACGCAGCGGAATCTTCTCGTCCTGCTCGCGCATGGCGTAGCCGCCCACGCGCATCTGGGCAAACACGAAGCTCGCGTCGGTAAAAGCCGTCTTTTTGTCGGTGGTCACCGTGAGCTTGATGTCCAGGCCGAGGTCCTCGTGCAAAATCCAGTCCACGAGCACGCCGATCTTGCGCTGGCGCTCCTCGTTGATGTCGTACAGACGAATCTCGTCAACGTCGAGCTCGTCCTTGCGCAGGGCGATGGACTTGACGATGCCGGGGGTAAAGGTGGATCCGCCACCACACAGAGTAATGATCATTGTTTACTGCTCCTTCTCAATTGCGTTCTCGACTTTGTCGCGCATCTCGGCGACCTTCATGCCAAAGATGATCTGGATATTGTTGCCGTTGCGGTTGATGCCGCTGTTGGGCACGTGGTTGATGAGGCTCTCATCGATGAGGTCCGGGTTCTTAACGTTCACGCGGAGACGCGTAAAGCAGTTCTCGAGCTCCTCGATGTTGTCCTTGCCGCCAAGACCTGCGACCAGGTCGGCAATGCCAGCATCGACGCCCTCTGCGGGAGCCGCGGCAACAGCGCCCTGCTTCACCGCAACAGATGCGGCGGCCTCGCCCTCGGCAACGGACTCGGCGAGCTCGGACTCCTCCTCGCGACCAGGCGTGTGGAGGTTGAGCTTCTTGATGAGGAAGGTGAAGAGGAAGAAGTACAGCGCGGCGTTGACGACTCCGAGCACCAGCATAACCGGCCAGGTGGTCTTATCGACACCAAGAACCAGGTTGGAAACCACGATGTTGATGATGCCGCCTGCAGTCGAAGCGGGCACGGAGAGGACCTTGAGCAGGACCAGGAAGATGCCGGAAAGAACCGAGTGAACGACAAAGAGCACGGGAGCGGCAAAGACAAAGAGGAAGTCCATGGGCTCGGTCACGCAGGAGAGCACGGCAGTGATGATCAGCGGGATGATAACGGCTTTGGTCTTGTCCTTGTTCCCCTTGTAAGCGGTGACGATAAAGGCGAGACCGATGCCGATGTAGGGCCACAGGTTGTTGAAGGTATAGCTGTTGAAGTAGGTGCTATCGGAGAAGGGCTGGCCCGTCATTGCCATCTCGGCGACACGGATGGGATAAGCGCCGGCGATAACCTGATCACCCAGCGTCAGGGTGCCGCCCACATCGGAGAACTGGAACGGGGTGTAGATGAGGTGGTGCAGACCGGTGGGAACGAGCAGCTTGTTGAGCATGCCGTAGATAAACAGACCGATGTTGCCAGATTCCTTAATAATGCCGGCGACGGAGGAAATGGCGCCCTGGACAGGAGGCCAAACGATGCAGAAGCCTGCGCCCATGATCCAGGAGATGATGATCATGATCAGGAACGGAAAGCGAACGCCCGAGAACATCGAAAGGGCAATGGGGAACTGCTTGTTCGAGTACTTGTTGAACACGGCACCGGTGATGCAACCAAGGATGATGCCACCAAACACGCCGGTATCGAGTACCTGGATGCCCATAACGGTGGCCTGGCCGGTTCCGGTAAGACCGAGCATGCCGCTCGCATCGGCAAGAGAGCCGGTGGCGTTGAGCACGATGTTGTTAGCCTGCAGGAACAGGAAGAACGACATCAGGGCGATCAGCGAAGCATGGCCCTTGTTCTTCTTTGCCATGGCGCCGGCGATGCCAACGCAGAACAGAATCGAGAGGTTATTGATGATAAACATCAGCGACTGATAGACAACGGCGCCCACAAGCTGGAACGGTCCGGAGCCCAGTACGGGGACCAAAGCGCAGATGGTCTTGTTGGTCAGAATGATGCCCACGATGAGCAGGATGCCGGCAACCGAGAGATACATCATCGGCTGGACGATCGACTTCGCGAACACCTCCAACGGCGCTTTGAAATTGAACTTCTTTTTTGCGGTCATAGCGGTACTCCCCTTCCTTTTCCGCAAATTAAGACAGATGTGCCCTGGACAAGACCGTGAGCCTTGCCTTATATCGATCGATGTGTGGGCACGTTATGCCTAGAGACCAGGTTCTCCAAGCAGGTTAACAATGTGATATGCGAGATAACTCTTCTCGGCATCGGTAACGACAACGTTATAGGTAGACGACAAGTGGGCGGCTATGGCATCCGCACACGAGAATGCACGCGGATACGCCGTTTCTTCGATTCGGAACAGCGCGTCTCCGTTGATTTGCCCGGCCGTGGGATCGAGCGCTCGCTGTGCGAAAAACTGCAGGTGACGAACGAAACGTTCGTAAGGCAGCGAGGTGTCATCGAGGGTCGTAGCATAGCGCTTGGAAACAATCGCAAGCACGTCGCGAACAAGCTGGACCGAAACAATCAGGCGGTCAGAGCGCTGCGGCATGGTGGCGTTGACGATATGCAAGGTAATGAAACCCTGCTCCTCCTCGCTCATCTGGATGTCCATGTACTCCTTGATAATCTGCAGCGCACGGCCCGCAAGCGCATACTCCTTGCGATAGAACTGCTGGATCTCGAGCAGCAACGGATTCTCACAGGGGACGCCCTTGCGCTCGCGCTCCAAAGCAAGGCTGATATGGTCTGCGAGAGCGATGAGAATCTTATCGTTGATGTCGACATTGAGCTCTCGACGAAGCATCTGAACGATTTCCTCGGAAATCACGAGGTTGACGGTGGGGATGGACTCCAAAAGATGTGCCAAGCGGTCAATCGTACGCGAATCCTGAGAAGTTCCCTCCTGCAACGCGTAGGTCTTTTCGACTGATGCCTCATCGATGGCATCGCCGGCATGACGGCCGAAGCAGAGGCCTCGACCGATGACGATGAGCTCGGAGCCATCGTCCGAAGTGACCATTGCGACGTTGTTGTTAAAAACTCGCTTGATAACCACGGTACCCACCACAAGAATTTACTCGGAAAGCCAAACGACAGGTTCTTTAACAGCAACAGGGCCGGAAGCATGCTCGCGAAGAGTCGAGTTCTCCGAACGCTCGCACACGATAACGAAGACCGTGGGATCGAAACCGGCAGCGCGAACCACGTCGAAATCGACCTCGACGAGGGGCTGGCCCGCGTCGACATGGTCACCCTGGGCAACAAGCGCATGGAAGCCCTTGCCCTCAAGCTTAACAGTGTCGATTCCGATATGCAGCATCACCTGAGCAGAGCTGTCGTCGGACATGATGCCCAGCGCGTGCTCAGTCGGAAACAGCGCCGCGACGGTGCCGGAAACAGGAGCGCACACCGTTCCCTCTTGGGGAACCACGGCAACGCCATCGCCCACTGCACGGCTGCTAAAAGCGGGGTCATTGGTATTTTCTAGATGAACAAGCTCGCCGGAAACGGGAGCGAGGATTTCGAACTCGGAAGCCGCAGTCGTCTGCTTATCCGAGCCACCCATTAGGCGAGAAAAGAAACCCATGGTGACATGTCCCTTCATAAATATAGCCCAACCAAAATCAATCGAATGCGCCCATTGAGACGCTCGCGATCAAAGACTTTGGTTAGGCCCACGTCCGAGGGGACTCGGTAACCTTCCGCATTTCTTTTACGGGGGTTATTGTAGACAAGCCCAAAGCCGGAACAATCATTATGACCGGCGAACGGTATTTTTTCTCCGATAAACGGTATTTATGCGGTACTTAGGGACGTTCCTTTTCTGCCGGCACCCGGGGACACTCCTTGCTCTGGTGCATTGGGGACAGGTTTGTTTGCACCAGGTCGGTGCAGATTAACCTGGCCCCATTGCGCCAATTTCGTATGCGCTAGATGAAGAGCTCGCATTCCTTCCGCACGACGCAAACCTTGCTCAGCATCTGGGAAACAGCGGATAGTTTGCTGGAATCAAGCTTGCGAGCACCTCGCGGACATACGGCGATGCAGCGCATGCAGGAGATGCACGCCTCGCCAGCTGCTCGTTTGGAGTCACCCTTGTCGATAGCACAAACGGGGCACGCCGCGGCGCATGCACCGCAGGAGACGCAATCCTCTGTTGCCTCGGGCGCCATGCGGTGACCTCCAGCTTGTTTATAAGGACGATTGCCGGGGATAGAGGGCTCGGACGCATCCTCAGCCAACAGCTTTTGCTGAATTTGCTGCGCAAACTCTGCGAGCTGTGCCGTATCCTGCGCATCCGGACGACCGGCAGCAAACTGTCGTGCAATGGAATGTTCTGCAATGGCTGCAACTGCCGCGATCACCCGGAATCCCGCATGCTTCGCAACGTCCTCCAGCTCTACGAGCGTGTCCTCAAACGCGCGGTTTCCGTATACGCAAACCAAAACAGCCCGAGCCCCGTTGCCGCGCACCATGCCCAACCGGTCAGCCACCACAGCCGGGATTCTACCGGCATACGCCGGCACAGAGATTACGGCCACGTCGTCCTCAGTCATCGAGACAGCGTTGAAATCCAACCCGCTATCGGTCAGATCGACGGTAACGGTATTCTTGCCCAGTGCTCCGGCCACAAGGCCTGACACCTTCTGCGTTCCACCCGTCGGACTAAACACAATTTCGAATACGCTCATCGAGGCACCCTCCCCTACGCCTGGCAACGCGTCAAGCCGCTTTCACATCCAGCCAGAGTATACGGCACGTGGGGTCCCCGTTTTAATGCACCAAGCACCCCAATGCACCCACCCTACGCTGTCTGCCTCTTCGTTTTGTATAAATTACGGTACAGATTGTATATATTTACGGGATACCGCCGTGTTCTCCTAAGGTACCCCATCCTGGCCCGTGCAAAAAACGGAGTATTCTGCAACGTGACCGCGCCAGCAATACCCCGAGCGGGCAAACCTTTAGGGCGCTGCGTCATTTTGGGTTCCGACATGGCGAGAATGACGCGCCCCTGCTCCGGAAAACGACGAAATCTGACTCAGAACGCTCGCTAGGGATATCCGAAAGCCACCGTTGGCGACGTCGGATCATATGCAGACAACTCGAACTGCAGAATACTCCAAAAAATGCACGGCGCACCCCATGGGACCCATTGCCGCATGGTAGGAAACAGACCCACGGCATCCTCTAGATGCATTCCCGAGGAAATCACATTTGAACTAGCGATCGGATACGGCAAACAGAAAGGGCCCCGAACGTAGTTGCTCGGGGCCCTTGGTTCGCCTCGCCCTAGCGGGCGATGCGTGTGTTACTTGCGCTTGCCGCCGCCGTCACCGGGGCGACGGGAGCTGCCGCCGCGCTTGCCGCCACGGCTGTTGCCATAGCTGCCACGGTTATCGCGACCGCCGGCACGGCCGCCACGGGAGCCGGCCTGGTTGCCGCCGCGACCACCACGGTAGCCGCCGCGACGCTCTTCGCGGGTATCGTCGTAGTTGCGCCAGTCATCGCGACGATCGCGGCTGGCACGCGGGTCACGACGATCGCGCGACTCGTTAGAACGACCAGCGCCGCCGCGGCCGCCATTGCCGCGAGCACCCTCGCGACGCTCGCCGCCGTGGCTACCGCGCTCTTCAAAGCGCTTGCCGCCACGGGACTCACCGCCGCGGGCACCACGCTCACCACGGCCCTCGCCGCCACGACGCTCATCACGGCCACCGCGCTCGTCATCGCGACCGGAACGACGACGGTCGCCCGCACCACGCTTGCCGCTACGCGAACCGCGGCCCTCGTCCTCGCGCTCGACACGACGACGGCCACCGCGATCCTCGTCCTCGCGGCGGCGGCGATGTGCCTCGCCCTGGAACTGCTTGGCACGACGCTCGGCACGGTTGCCGCGCGGGGTCTGCTCGACAGCACCGCCGCGCTCCTCGGCAGCCACCTCGCGGGCCACGCTCTCCACGGCCTCGTCCACGCGAGCCTGAACGCCCTCGCGCACGCGGGTCTTGCCGCCGCGCTTGGGACGGCTCGGACGCTCGCCGTCGCCTCGACGCTCGTCGCGACCGCGGTTGGAACGACCAGCCACATCGCCGTAATCGTCGCCGTTGCGCTTGCCGTCGCGACGCGCCTGCTCAAGCTTCTTCTTGCTCTTGGACTTGCCGCGCTTGGTCTTCTTCTTCACCTTAAAGGCGGCAGGATCGCGCTCGGGGTCAACGGCGGGCGGGTTGGGACCCACGTGCAGGTCGCCGGCTTCGTAAATATCGGCCGTCTTGTCCATGAGCTTCTCGATCTCGTAGAACTCGTCGACGTCCTGCTCGGTCACAAACGTGATGGCCCAGCCCAGCTCACCGGCACGGCCCGTACGGCCAATACGGTGGATGTAGTCGGTCGGCTCGGCCGGCACGTCAAAGTTCACGACGTAGCGCACGTCGCTAATGTCGATGCCGCGGGCGAGAACATCGGTTGCCACCAGCACGTCGACGGTGCCGTCGCGGAAGGCAGAAAGCGCGCGCTCGCGCTGGGCCTGGCTGCGGTTGCCGTGAATCGCGGCGGCCTTGATGCCCTTACGCTCCAGACGACGGCAGCAGCTGTCGGCGCGATGCTTGGTGCGCATAAAGACAATGGTGCGCTCCGGGCCCTCCTTCTTGAGAAACTCGGGCAACAGGTTATTCTTGGCCTCGATGGACACCGGGAACACAAACTGGTCGACGGTGTCGGCGGTCGACGTGGCGGGCGCGATCTCCACGCGGGCCGGGTCGCTCACCAGGTCGGTGATCTCGCCCACTGCCTCCTCGTCGAGCGTCGCAGAGAACAGCAGCGTCTGGCGCTCGGCCGGCGTCTCGCGCACAATGCGGCGGACGGCGGGCAAAAAGCCCATGTCGAGCATGCGGTCGGCCTCGTCGAGCACCAGCACCTTGACCTCGTTCAGGTGGCAGGCGCCCTGCTCGATCAGGTCGACCAGACGGCCCGGCGTGGCGACCAGGATGTCACAGCCATACTTGAGTGCCGCGGTCTGCGGCTTGTAGCTCACGCCACCCACGACGGTCACGGCGACATGGCCGGTGACGTCGGCGATCTTGCTCGCGACCTCGTCGATCTGCTGGGCAAGCTCGCGCGTGGGGGTGATGACGAGCATCACGGGGCCGCGGCCGTTGTCCTCGGGCTTCTTGGCACCGCGACGGCGGTTGCGGCCGCCGCGCTCGCGCACGGGCTTGGGCGGAGCGATGTGCTCCAGATTGTTCATGGTCGGCAGCAAAAAGGCGGCCGTCTTGCCGGTGCCGGTCTGGGCGGCGGCAAGCAGGTCGCGGCCCTCGAGCACCACGGGGATGGAGCCGGCCTGAACGGGCGTGGGCGCCGTGTAGCCCAGGTTCTCGATAGCACGAAGCATCTCGTCGGAAAGCCCCAGCTCGTCAAAGGCGGGCAGGCTCTCGGTAGCGGACTCGACGGCCTGGGCAGCATTGGCCTCATCGGCGGCATCGAAGGCAGCCTGGGTCATGGCCTCGCGGGTCTCGTCCAGAATCTCGGCGTCCGTGACGTCGGATACAGAATTACGCATATGTCGTTGTTCCTTATCTGCACGCGTTATGGGCACGGCATGCGGCCGCGCGGGCGTGCTTGGTAGTGCGCTAATACATACAAAAACGGGTGCGCACAGAGAGGACGTTGCTCAGCACGCTGGCGATCGCTTTGGCAGCCCTATCACGCGCCGTCCAGACGCAGCAGCTCTAAGCGATGGAGCAGATTCGCCGCCGGTTAGTATACCCGTGCTTCGCATGCCCCCACGTAAACCACAGATGACGAGGCGGACGGGGCGGGCCTGGCTGATTGTCTCAATCTGTAACATCTACAGGGCAAATCTTCCTCTACGTGTTACAGATCGAGACAAACGGTCGACACGGCTCACAAACGTCTCAATCTGTAACAGTTAACGAGTAAAATCGGCCCTAATTGTTATAGATCAAGACAGAGGGGGATTTCCGTTCAATCCAAACCAAATCTCTCGCTCTTCCTGCAATTTCGAACATGTGGCCTATAATGTTGCTTTGGTTACACTATTTATTGTGCAGCCATTTAATACGTCGCCCACCGGGGCCATTAATTCCTATCGCCATATTGGCTAGGAAGCAATCAAAGGAGGTATCCGTGGCAGCAGAGACGCCTTGCTCGGTCCTCTATAACGATATTCGCTCGTTCGGCGGTCTTAAACATCTCGAGATCGCCCGAATGCTTATCAACGGAAACTCTTATCTCGGCAGTACCCTGCTCGAGAAATGCTCTTCCAACCGCTCGTATCTCACCCGTTACATCGTCCATCGCAAGCCTGACCAGTGCGCGCCCGCCATCTACAGCGACTTTACCGTCACCACGCTCAACCTTTCCTCGGCAATCTGCAGCAAGCTCGGCGGCGGCGAGTCCGCCTATCGGGCAATCGCCGAGCACTATCGCGGTCCGGCCGCCAACGAAATGATGTCGGCTCTCGCCAGCTACAAGCTGGACAGCCGCCTGTATGCAAATGCCCTCAATCGCATCGACAACTTTGACGGCAATGCCGTGCGCGAGAAAAGCACGCTTTACCTTATGCTCTTTGTGGCAACGGGGGCGCTCGCCGATCCCGTTCAGGGCGTGGCCACCGTCGAGCGCTTTTGCGACAGCAAGACGGGCGGGCACTTTGGCACCACCGAAACTACCGTCGGACGTGGCTTTATGAGCAGCCTGGAGCAGCCGCGCACCGTCGCCCCCAACCTCGGTCTGCTCAGAACCCATGCCGACAACTGCGCCGACATGCGAATCCATCCCCTCACACGCGATCCGCGCGGCACCGTAATTGGTTCTTTGCCCAAAACCTCGCCCAGCATCACCGATGTGGGCGCCGACGCATCGCGCGAGCATCTTCGCATTTGGCTTGAGGGTGAGCACTGGTACGCCCAGGGCCTTGGATCGACCAACGGCACGGTACTCGAATCGGGTGCAGGCGACGGCGATATTGTGATTGAGCCGCCGCGCGACCAACGCGAGCCCGGCAAGATCTATCCCCCCGTGGAAATCGCCAACAGCGACAGGCTCCATCTGGGTCTCTACACGACATTCCTTGTCATTGTGGACTAGCACGGACGGCGATCGGAAGACGGTCGCCGTCCGTCTTTCGTCTTCTACCTTCTGCGTCGTAAACGACAATACTCAGCGGTATACGTGGGCAGTGCGGCTATCATGGTACTTTACCGATATCCGCACTGCTCACGTATACGCGCGGCAACCCATGCCAGACAAAGGAACGCCATGGATACTACCGATAGCGCCTATGGCGACAAACTCATCCGTCTTGACACGTTCGATACCGCCGTGGCGGTCGACCCCAGCGCCGAGGACGACGCCAAGCGTCGGTTTATGACGCTTATTCTCCAGACGGCCCACCGCAACAACGGCAACATCGGACACGTGCTGCGCGCGACCAACACGAGCGGCGAGGTCTTTGCCGTCAAGCTACTCAAGGACAACGCCATCCTTTCCGGCCAAGCCCCCGACCGCTCCGCCGAGCAATCGGCAGCGCACCTGGCCAGCACCGCCGCGCTGTTCGAGGAGTACCGTCACTTGTGCACTGTCTCGCACCTGCGCGGATTTCCGCGCGTCTATGGCTACGGCTCTTGTGAGGACGACCCGCTCATCCTCATGGAGTGGGTCGAGGGAACCTCGCTCAAGCAGGCGCTGCCCTTGCTTCCGCACGATGCCTCGGGCGGGCTGACCACCCAGATGGTCGCCGCCGTCGGAAACGCCGTGCTTCGCGCACTCTTGATGACCCAAGGCCTCGTGAATCCGGTCGTCCATCGCGACCTGTCGCCTGCCAATATCATGTTCCGCACCACCAGCCGAACGCTCGAGCAGCAGATTGCTGATTGTTCCTTTGACCCCTGCCTCATCGACATGGGCTCCGCGACCATGGCTCTCGGCGACGACACGATCACCCGGCGCGCCGACATCTGGCGTTTTGCCACGCCCGCATACGCCGCGCCCGAGATGCTCACGCAGGATATCGATGGCATCGCGGCCCTTCGCCGTTCGCCGGCAATCGACGTCTATGCGCTTTCGAGCATTCTGTACCAGCTCTACAGCGGTCGCAAACCGTTTGACTTTGAGTCGACGGACGCCGCTGCAACCGGCTCGTTCTATCTCGTAAAGACCAAGACCAAGCCGGCACCGCTCGAGCCGCGCTGCGAGGGCGATGAGGCGCTCGTCCAGATCATCATGAAGGGTCTCTCAGTCGAGCAGTGCGATCGTCCCACCGAGCAGCAGATGCTCGAGGTGCTCTCGGCATACCTCACCGACGCCGAATCCGAAGGCCGCGAAGGTGCAGGAGACGAGGCCGCAATTGATATCGATTCTGGCACGCACCTTAAGGTCGACGTCGCCGGCGAGCGCGCACGAGAGATCCTGAATCAGGCCCGCCACGATGCCATGACCCGCCGCCGCTTTATTATCGGCGGCGCTATCGCAGCCGTTGCGGGGCTCAGCGTTATCGGGGCGGCAACCCATGGCTTTGGCATCCCCGACTACCTCGACGGCATCCGCGGTTCACTTGACGACTACACCTGGGATCAGCTGCAGGAGATTTCGCTCAAGATTAAGGCCGCCGAGACCCGTAGCGAGGCACGCGAGATTGCCAAGCGCTATCACCTGCTCGATGCCGATGGGCATATCCCCTATCCGTGTACCAAGCGCGTGAAACTCACCAACGGGCTGGAGGTCGGCGCGCAGCTTGTGGGCATCCGTCACGATGAGCTTCTGGACGGGACGGGCAAGGCCGGACTGACGTTTATGTTCGACGCGGGTATTGCCGAGCGCAACGCTGCGGCTGAACCGCCGAGCGCCGGCTGGGCAGTTTGCGAGCTGCGGGAATGGCTCGACGGCGACGGCCTTAAGCTGCTGCCCAACAAGTTGCGCGCGCTCATCAAATCTGTCAAAAAGGTCTCGAATAACGCTGGCGCCGCCAACAGTGCATCGTGTCTGAGCGAGTTGCCCGCAACCCTTTGGCTGCCCGCCATGGTCGAGCTGTGCGGTACGCAACCGCCCGATTCGTTTGCCAAGGACTATCACTACCTGGCAGAAATCTACAACGGCGAGGGCAAGGAGTATCAGCTCTTCCGCGAGCTCAAGGTGAGCCCGTATTCCACGAACGAGACGATGGTCCGCCAGTGGAAGGGCAAGGACACCTGCTGGTGGGAGCGCACGGTGAGCCCCGACTCATCGGAGACCGAAGGCACGCTCTACATAAACCGTGTGGGCCACGACGGCGACGTCTTTACGTACGCAACGCCTGCGGAAAAGCCAAACAAGCTAACCTGTGTGATTCCCGGGTTCTGTATCTAGGCGGCGGGCGTCTTGCCGTGACGGGACCCCTCCCCGGCAGTTGTCTCGATTTGTAACACTAGCTCGGCAGATACAGGTCTAGATGCTACAGAACGAGACAAACCCCAATCCCGCGAGACAACATCTCAATCTGTAACAGTAAGGGGTCAAAAACCTCTCTAGATGTTACAGATCAAGACATTTGAGTTGGCCGCGGACGGTCTGTCTCGATCTGTAACAGTAAGGGGTCATATTTCCCGCCAGATGTTACAGATTGAGACATTGAGTTTATTGCTGAAGGTTCGTCTCGATCTGTAACATCTGGAATCCAAAAACCGGTCTAACTGTTACAGATGGAGACAAACTCAAACCTCTCAAAACAAAATCTCAATCTGTAACAGTTAGAGGTCATTTTCCCCGCTAGATGTTACAGATCGAGATATTGATTTGCCGCCGGAGAGTTTGTCTCATTCTGTAACAGCAGCTCGGCAAAAACTGGGCTAGATGTTACAGATTGAGACGAAGGGCGGGGATGGTGCACCAACCCGGCAGCCACCCTCATCTGTAGCGAAATGTCATACATTTCTTTCTGTACTGGACACCCCCAGGGGGTATGGGTGTATAGTATCGGCAGGTTAACATTTCCGACACTACGTCACAGAAAGGAGAAGCCATGGCTCAAGATAAGTTCGACGTGGGCGGCATGACATGCGCCGCCTGCCAGGCGCATGTGGATCGCGCCGTGAGCAAACTCGACGGCGTCCAAAGCGTCGCGGTCAATCTGCTCGCCGGCTCTATGCTGGTGGACTACGACCCTGCGCAGGTCTCCCCCGACGACATCTGCACCGCTGTCGACCGCGCGGGCTACTCGGCCTCACCCATCAGCACGGGCACCGACGCTGTCCAAAGCGGAAGTGCGCAAGCCAGGTCCGGCGCCGCCCATATGGAGTCACCGACCAAAAAGTTGGAGGCCGCCGCCTCTGCCATGCGCACCCGCCTCATCGTCTCGATCGTATTCCTCATCCCACTGTTCTACATAGGCATGGGGCACATGCTCGGCTGGCCGCTGCCCGGCATCTTCACCGACCACACCCACAGCATGACGCTCGCGCTCACCGAGCTCGTCCTGCTCATTCCCATCGTCTACGTCAACGACGCGTACTTTATCAACGGGTTTAAATCGCTCGCGCACGGCGCGCCCACCATGGACGCCCTTATTGCCGTGGGCGCCACCGCCTCCATCGCCTGGTCGCTCTACGCCATGTTCATCATGGCCGACCAGCTAGCCGCAGGTCAGGTGCACGAGGCCATGATGACGAGCATGGACAACCTGTATTTTGAGAGCGCTGGCACCATCCTGTCGCTCGTCACCGTGGGCAAATACCTCGAGACGCGCAGCAAGTCAAAAACCGGCGGCGCCATCGAGGCGCTGATCGACCTGGCGCCCAAGACCGCGACCGTCGTGGCAGAGGACGGCAGCGAGGCCACCGTCGACGTCGATGCCATTCTGCCCGGCCAGGTGCTGCGTGTGCGCCCCGGCGAGTCCATCCCTGTCGATGGCGTGGTGCTCGAGGGCAGCTCGGCCGTGGACGAGAGCGCGCTCACCGGCGAGTCCATCCCCGTGGAAAAGACCGCCGGCGACACCGTCAACGCCGCCACTGTCAACCGCACCGGCTCGTTTGCCTTCCGTGCCACACGCGTGGGCGCCGACACGTCGCTCGCCAAGATTATCCAGCTCGTCGAGGACGCCAACGCCACCAAGGCGCCCATCGCCCGCATGGCCGACAAGGTCGCCGGCGTGTTCGTGCCCGTGGTATTCGTGATCTCGGCCATGACCTTCGTGGCGTGGATGGCACTGACCGGTAGCGTGAACGAAGCGCTCACCTCCGCCGTCGCTGTGCTGGTGATCAGCTGTCCGTGCGCATTGGGTCTGGCCACGCCCGTCGCTATTATGGTCGGCACCGGCAAGGGCGCCGAGATGGGCATTCTGTTCAAGAGCGCCGAGGCGCTGGAGAATCTGCGCAGCGTGGGCACCGTGGTGTTCGATAAGACGGGAACGGTCACTCGCGGCAAGCCTGCCGTGACCGATATCGTGGTAGCCACGCGCGCCGACGGATCGCCCGCCATGAGCGAAAAGGCGCTACTCAAGCTGGCCGCCGCGCTGGAGCGCTCAAGCGAACACCCGCTGGCCGAGGCGATTATGGCCGAGTGCGAGACGCGAGGGATTGTCGCGCGCGCCGTCGAGGACTTTGCCGCCGTGCCCGGGCGAGGCGTTACGGCGCGCGAGGGGCAAAACGCCATTGCCGCCGGCAATATGCGCCTGATGAACGAGCTGGGCGCGAAGGTGCCCGCGGGTCTTGCCGAACAGTTCGCCGCCGAGGGCAAGACGCCGCTGTTCTTTGCCAAGAACGGCGAGTTCGCCGGCACCATTGCCGTGGCTGACGAGGTCAAGGAAACGAGTGCCGGAGCCATCGCCGCACTGCGCTCGCTTGGCGTCGACGTGCGCATGCTCACCGGCGACAACCGAGTCACCGCCGAAGCAATCGCCCGCCGCGTGGGGCTGAGCAGCGAACAGGTCATCGCCGACGTCCTCCCCGCCGACAAGGAGCACCACGTACGCGAGCTGCAGGATGCGGGCAGCAAGGTCGCCATGGTGGGCGACGGTATCAATGACTCCCCCGCCCTGGCGCGCGCCGACGTGGGCCTTGCTATCGGCACCGGCGCAGACATCGCCAAGGAGGGCGCCGACGTGGTACTCATGCGCAGCGACCTCATGGACGTCGCCCGTGCCATCGAGCTGTCGCGCGCCACAATTCGCAACATCAAGCAGGACCTGTTCTGGGCGCTGTTCTACAACGGCATCGGCATTCCGCTGGCGGCGGGCGTGTTCTTCCCCCTCACCGGTTGGCAGCTCTCGCCGATGTTTGGCGCCGCGGCCATGAGCCTGTCGAGTGTCTGCGTCGTAAGCAATGCGCTGCGCTTAAAATCCTTTAAGCCAAAAGTGGCAAAATAGGCTCACCATTAAGTCCATCTAGAACGGGTTTTCCAGACGCCCGAGATTGACCCGAAAGAGGAGCGACGCGCACTTTGGTACGCGAGCGACGGCTTGAAGGTCAAGGTCGGGTGCCTGGGAAAGCCGACACAACAGGGAGGAATACCCATGCGTTACACAATCAAGACTTCCGGCCTCATGTGCGGCCATTGCGACGCCACCGTCGAGACGGCGTTGCTCAACGTGGCCGGCGTGACCGACGCCGACGCCGATCACGAGACCCAGACCGTCCAGGTGGAGTGCGCCGACACCGTGACCGTCGAGCAGCTCACCGCCGCTGTCGAGGGCGCCGGCGAGAAGTTCCACGCCCTTTCGGTGACCGCCGCATAGCAGTCGCTGCCTACTGAATCCTCAGAAGTTGCGGTGAAATACGGACTGTTGTGCCGCCCTAGGCCTTTAAACGGTCCGTATTTCACCGCAACTGACGGGGACATCCGGAAGATCGACCAGAAACGAGGACCCGACATGATGGCAGACCATAAATCGGTGACCCGCATGCTCAAGACGGCACGCGGCCAGATCGACGGCATCTTGCGGATGGTCGAGGAGGACCGTTACTGCGTCGATATTTCCACGCAGCTCATGGCAACGCAGGCGCTCCTCGCGCGCATTAACGCCGACGTGCTCAAGGCGCATATCGAGGGCTGCGTGACTTCGGCAATCGAATCGGGCGACGAAGACCTCAAAGCCGCCAAGCTCGCCGAAATCGAACGCGTCGTCGACAAGCTCTCCAAGTAATAGGGGCATTGGGGACAGATTTCTTTGCACCGTCTTGGTATTCCGGGGACAGGTATGTTTGCACCACATTGGTGCAGATTAACCTGTCCCCCTTGCTCTAAATCGGGTATAAAGGCGTGCAGCATATCGAACGAAAGGCAATTTGCATGAATGACTTTATGAAGGGTCGCAATGGTGCCGATGAACTCACCATCGTGATGGGTTTTGCCGGCATCGTCATCGCGATGATTGGATCGATAGCCCGCATCCAGTGGCTCAGCTGGATTGCCATCGCCGTAATCGTGATTGGCGTGCTGCGCGGCCTGTCCAAAAATATCGACGCACGTCACAAGGAGAACGAGGCCTTTGTCGCCGCGACTGCAAACGTACCCGGCTTGGGCAAGTTTGTAGCTAGCTTGGGCGGCGGAGCTGCAGCGGCCAACGCCTCGCGCGCAGCCGGTACTAGCAAGGAAGACTTTGAACGTGCCAAGCGCACAGCCAAGAAGATGTGGAAGGGCCGCAAGACCACGGCCTATCTTAAGTGCCCCAACTGCGGCCAGATGCTCTCCGTTCCCAAGGGCAAAGGCAAGATCCGCGTCACCTGCCCCAAGTGCCATGCCAAGATGGAGACGCGCTCATAGCTGCCATACTATGGGACAAATAAAAGCCGAGGCCTCGCACTGGGACCTCGGCTTTTTCTGATTATGACAAAAGGATTGTCCCTTTGTCGCATCGCCATATCGCGCGCTTACGCCACGCCATCGCGGGCAAGCTCCTCGGCCAACGCCTCGGCAGGCATGGCCATAATCGCGTCGAGCTCGGCGTCCACCTCGGGAATACGCTTCACCTTGAGCTTGCGCACCAGATCACCGCGACACATCACGTGCGTCGGATCACGCAGTGCGCACAGGTCATCGAGCGGGTTCTCGCGCGTCACCAGAATATCGGCGGCCTTGCCGCACTCGATTGTGCCGGTCTCGCCGCCCAGCCCCAGCAGCTCGGCATTGACCTGCGTGGCCGTATGCAGCGCGAAAGCGTTGCCCACGCCGACATACTTGGCAAAATAGGCCACCTCACGCCACATGTCGTACTGCGTCACGAACGGGCAGCTCGAGTCCGTGCCAAGGCCCACCTTAACGCCAGCTTCCAGTGCGGCACGGGCGCTCTCGATGATGCCCGAGCACACGATGTCACCGTTCTTCTTTTGTGTATCGGTCGAATGGGTCTTTTCCGGGTCGAGCAATACAAACGGCAGCGCCGGGCTGATAGTGCAGGTAACGCTGGGCGCACGCCCCTCGAGCTGCGTGCCCGCGGCGCCGCGGTACAGTTCCAAGATCTCGGGAGTCATCGGGGCACCGTGCTCGATCGTATCGACGCCGGCCTCAAGCGCGGCCTTCACGCCTTCGGTGCTCTCGACATGAGCCATAACCGGCAGGCCCACCTCGTGCGCCGCCTTGCACGCCGCCGCGGCAACCTCGACCGGCATACGCAGCACACCCGGCTCGCCCACCTCGGTAGCGTCGAACACGCCGCCCGTCACGAACAGCTTGATGACGTCGGCACCGCGCGCATACAGGTCGCGCACCTGTTCGGCTGCCTCGGCGGGACTGTTGGCCACCTGGGCGAACAAACCCGCACCATGGCCGCCCGGCACCGTGACACCCGTTCCCGGCGCCACCAGGCGAGGACCTTGATACTTGCCGGCATCGATAGCATCGCGCACGGCAAGATCGGCAAACAGCGGGTCGCCCGCGCCGCGCACCGTGGTCACGCCACTTGCCAGTTGTTGTTGGGCGCTGCCCTTAAGAATATGGCGCACGATGGCGCGCCCCACGGGATTATCGAGCTTCTTCATCAGCGCGCCCGCATCGCCGGCCGAGACAGGCTTGCCCGAGCCGCACAGGTGCACGTGCATATTGATGAGACCGGGCATGAGATACGCACCGCCCAGGTCGATAACCTCGGCACCCGCGGGCGCCTGCGCCACAGCACTCGGCCCCATCCAGGTGATGACGCCGCGCTCAACAGTCACGGCCATATCGGGTTGCGGCTCCATATGCTCCGAGCCATCCAGAATGGTCGCATTGATAAACAACGTGGAACGATCGGCAGACGCCATATCGAGCTCCTCCCTCACGATTAACTTGAACATTTGTCCATTATCACCTAGTCCCGCTGGATTGCTGCAGACGCATCGGTTAACGGAGGGAAGAGGGGATGTGGGAGACGGAATATGCTGCAGTCCCACCCCAGCGACACCAGGGAAATATCTCGATCTGTAACAGATACAGGGTTGTTGGGCCCCTTGATGTTACAGATCGAGACATTCGGTCGACGTTTCACCGGTTTGTCTCGATCTGTAACAATTACGAACTCAAACAACTTCTAAACGTTACAGATCAAGACAAAACCTCTCAGCGCCCATACCACCGACGTCTCCACTCCTCAGCCAAATCGGGCCGTCGCGGAATACCCGCCAGCCTCATCTTCTCAACCAGCTTCCCCGGATTCTTGAGCTCATCAAACGTAAACCGAAGCACCTTGTGCCCGAGCATTGTCAGATGAGATTCCCGCTGACGCTCTGCCACGAATGGGTCGACCGGCTCCCGGGCCTCGCCGCTCTGCAGGGTGTACTTCCCCTTACCGTCCAGCTCGCCAATCACGCACGTTCCCTCCTCGAGCCGCCAAAAAAAGTCGACGCGAAACACCTGGCTCGGATCGAGCGGGTCGCGAAACTCCACCTGCAGCTCCGGAACCGGAAAGCCGTACGCAATAAAGAACGCTCGGAACCGAGACTCGCCGCCGTTTTCGGACAGCCCGTCCGCATACGACGCAATCGCCTGTGCCCTGCGATACCCTCGCCTGCCCTCGCAATCGGCGCGGAGGCGCTCGCACAAATCCCCACGTGATACGTCTTTCACCCGCAGTGCAGAATCGGCAATCGCCAACCCGTAGGAGAACGGCGCACGCAGCAAGCAATCCTCCGCCGTGCGCCAAAACGACGTCACCCGCACGCCGTCGACGCGCTCGAGCGCGCCCGCAATCTGCGGACGCAACAACCTGCACCCGCCGCTCAACGTCACCGAACAGCAAGTCTTAACAAGGAAACGCGGCCCGAGCAGATCATTCGGCACCTCCAGACCCCATATCAGCGCGGCGTCATATCCCCAAAACGCCCAATCGGGATGAAATTTCGCAAGCCCTTTGATAGTCCTCAGCGCTCGCTCCGCCGGCGTCAATGCATCCCAATCATGCTGAAAACAGAACAGGTACGGCTCGGGCTCCGCGATATCGTCGGTTCCAACATGGCGTCGCAGCCACATGAGCTCGGTATTGTCATGCGTTGCGAGCAGCGCACCTTGCTTGGCCGTCTCCGCGAGCCGCGCGAGCATCCTATTCCGCGCCAACGTGTTGCGAGTCGCATGTTTGTGTTTGAGAACGGTATTAGGCACTTTCATCACCACCACGTCAGACAAATGGACCATCGTCACCGTTGCCTCCGCTGACAAATGTCTTGATCTGTAACAGGAAGACAGTCTTTGAGCCTCTAGTTGTTACAGAACAAGATCTTTCGGCAGCCGCCAACCTTCCGTCTCAATCTGTAACAGTTACGGGCCCAAACAGCCGCCAAACGTTACAGATTGAGACAAAGTCAGGGCAGCAGGGCGACGCCAGTCACATCCCCTACTCCCACTCCTGCTCGTAGATGTTGAGCGACTTCACGTACCGCCCCTGGGCGCCCATGATGTCGCGGACCAGGCGCAAAAAGAAGCTGACGCACGAGGTGTCAAAGCCGTCCTGCAGATCCTCGGGATGCACCGCACCCGGTCCATCGACCGCCGTGTCACTCAGGCGCGCGATGTCATACAGATAGAGCTGTCCCGCCGTCAGCCAGACATCGTCGATGCAGGCGAGGCGCACCGCGATCGCGCCGTCGCTCCAATGCTCCTTTTGCACGATATGCGGGTCGTAGACATCAAAGCGACGGTCGGCACGCGTATCCTTCAGCGCAACCATGCCGTTCGCAGGATCCTTGTCCAAAATGCCAAAGCGCGAGAAATACTGCGTGTCGCGTACCTGCTCGAGCCGCTTGAGCGAGGCAGGCGAAAGCGATGCCGGCGGTTCGTCAACATACAGCTCGAGCAGCGTCTTGCCATGGCGATAGGGGCGCTCGAAGAGCAGCCAATCGGTAAATGCCATGTTGTAGGCCATGATTTCGTTTTGCGAAGGCTCGGTGCAATAGCTGAGCCACGGGTCGACAATGATCTCGAACTGTTCGCGTGCCGGCTCCAAAAACTGGAACTTCCGCAGCATCCAAAAATGGGCCATGTCGGCAATATCGTTGCCGACGGCTTCAGCCAGCTGCGCTCGGTCTAAAACGTGGTCAGTCACGGCATCCTCCTCAAACTGATGAACCTCAATTTGAGCTTACGAGGAGGGTGGGCAGCCACGACCAGCGCGGGCAAAATAGGCCTCCGGCTGCAAACCAGATGCTGACCAAACACTTGACGGGACACTTGACCGAATGAGCGCACCGCAAAGAAACCGCAGGTAGATATAGACAGTCAGTTCACTCATTTGAGGCAAACGCCCGCTACCACCACAGAAAGAGCAGAGTAGCACAGTCGCAAACGTCGACGAATGAACACTTGCACGTCGGCAAATGACAAAGTCGCCTGCGAACTCGCAAGGAGTGTCCCCGAATGCCGGCACATAAGGAGCGTCCCCAGCTGCCGGCACTTGGGGACGTTCCTTTTGGGCCGGCATTCGGGGACAGCCCTTGACGATTCAGCTGTGGACAGCCGCCTTACAGCTCCAGCGCGTCGGCGACTTCGGCAGCGCAGGCCAGGGCGTCGGCCATA
This sequence comes from Collinsella sp., assembly GCA_014871665.1. Lineage (GTDB taxonomy): Bacteria > Actinomycetota > Coriobacteriia > Coriobacteriales > Coriobacteriaceae > Collinsella. The sequence continues at coordinate 43,421 of WGSL01000008.1, forward strand.
GCGTTCACCACGAGCGAGCTGCCGTTACGAGCGTCACCGGCAACATACACCGGCGCGGCATCCACAGCGACGCCGCCAACACGCGCCGCAAGATGCGAGCCCTCGGCGGCCATCACAGGCAGCGGACGACCAGCAGTGGCAACGGGCACGCCAACGGCGTCGAACACACCGTGCTCTGGGCCCGTAAAGCCGCAGGCGATGAGCACCAGCTGGGCCGGCACCTCGTGCTCGGAGCCCGCGATGCGCTCGGGCTTGCCAGCCGACCAATCCAGATCGACCACGCGCAGGCCCGCGGCCGCGCCCTTCTTGTCCAGCAGCACCTCGAGCGTATCCACGCCCCAAGCGCGCATCTCGCCGCCCATGACAGCGATGGCCTCCTGCTGGCCGTAGTCGGTCTTCTTAACGTTTGGCCACTGCGGCCAGGGGTTGCTCGCCGCGCGCGCATCAGGCGCCGCCGGCAAGAACTCAAACTGGCGCACGCTGCGCGCACCCTGACGTACCGCGGTGCCCACGCAGTCGTTACCGGTATCGCCGCCGCCAATGACCACGACGTCCAGGCCGTGTGCATCGACGACAGGCTCGCCGCCATCGAGCACCGAGACGGTCGAGGCCGTCAGGTAGTCCACGGCATACACCACGCCGGGTGCGTCAATATTCTCAGCAGCCAGCCCACGCGGGGCGCGAGCACCGGCAGCCACCACGACGGCGTCAAAGCCATTGAGCTTGGCCGCCACCGCAGGGTTCGTAACGTCAGCACCCAGCTCGAACACAATGCCCAGCTCGCGCATGAGCGCCACGCGACGCTCGACCACGGACTTCTCGAGCTTCATGTTGGGAATGCCGTACATGAGCAGGCCGCCCGGGCGGTCGTCACGCTCAAACACCGTCACGCGGGCACCGCGACGCGCAAGCTCCCATGCTGCCACCAGACCAGCGGGACCGGAGCCCACCACGGCAACCGTGGGTGCGCCCTCCCCTGCCGGCTCAAAGCGGCGCGGACCGCCGTTGGCCCACTCATGGTCGCTGATCGCACGCTCGTTGTCATGGATCGTCGTGGGCTGGCCGTCAACCGAACCCAGGTTGCACGCGGCCTCGCACAGCGCCGGGCACACGCGACTCGTGAACTCGGGCATGGGCGAGGTGAGTGACAGGCGCTCGGCAGCCTCGTCCCAACGGCCGCGGTACACCAGCTCGTTCCACTCGGGAATCAGGTTGTGCAGCGGACAGCCGCTCGGACGTGCCTTGCCAAAGCTCGCGCCCATCTGGCAAAACGCCACGCCGCACATCATGCAGCGGCTCGCCTGGGCGCGGCGCGCATCGTCGTTGAGTTCCACGTACAGCGGATCGAAATCGCGGCTGCGCTCCTCCACGGGGCGAAGCTCGTGGGTCACGCGATCGATATCAAGAAAAGCACCGGGCTTACCCATGGCACTTACGCCTCCTTCTTAGTCGAAGCAACAGAGCTGGCAGCCACGGACGCAGCGCCCGCAACATCGAAGCGAGCAACATCCGCGGCACTCGCGCGACCGGTCACAATGTCAAACGCCAGCTCCTCGGCCTGCGCATGCGTCTTGCCGACGGCCTCGGCGGCGGCGACAATCGCCAGCACGCGCTCGTACTCGGTTGGAATGACCTTCACAAAGTGCTTGCTCATCGTCTCAAAGCTGTAGAGCAGCTTAATACCGCGCGGGCTCTGCGTCGCGTCCACGTGCTCCTGGATGAGCGCACGAATCTGCGCAAGCTCACCGGCCGTCGGGGCTTTAAGCTCAACGCTCTCGTGGTTCACACGGGCATCGAGCGTGCCGTACTGGTCAAAGACGTAAGCCACGCCGCCCGTCATGCCGGCGGCGAAGTTCTGCCCGACCTCGCCCAGGATGAGCGCCAGACCTCCCGTCATGTACTCGCAGCCATGGTTGCCGCAGCCCTCGACCACCACCGTGGCACCGGAGTTGCGTACGCCAAAGCGCTGGCCGGCCAGGCCGTTAATGAAGCCGCGGCCACTCGTAGCGCCAAAGAACGCAACGTTGCCCACGATGATGTTCTCGTCGAACTTGTAGGTCGCATGCGGGTTGGGGCGCACCGACACCTCGCCGCCCGAAAGGCCCTTGCCAAAGTAGTCGTTGGCGTCGCCGCACACGTTGAGCGTAATGCCGCGCGGCAGAAAGGCGCCAAAGCTCTGACCGGCCGAACCATCGCAATCGATGGTGATGGAGCCGGCGGGCAGACCCTCGGGATGCGCCTTGGTCACCGCGTTGCCCAAGATGGTGCCCACGCAACGGTTGACGTTGGCGATATCGGCGCGGAAGCGAATCGGACGCAGGTGCGCACGGGCATCGGCCGTATAGGGCACAAACAACGTGGAGTCGAGCGTCTTGTCGAGCTCACTGTCCGCAGCCATCTGCGGCAGGAAGTGACGACCGTCGGCACCCGGGATGTGGGCACCGAACTCGCAGGTCGCGCTCGCCAGCACGGGCGACAGATCGAGCAGGTTGGCCTTGCGGTTGCCCGGGACCTCAATCTGGCGCAAGCACTCGGGATGGCCGACCATCTCGTCGACGGTGCGGAAGCCCAGGCTCGCCATGACCTCGCGCAGCTGCTCGGCAACAAAGAGCATAAAGTGTTCGACGTGCTCGGGCTTGCCGCGGAAGCCGCGACGCAGGCGGCAGTTTTGCGTGGCGATGCCGGCCGGGCAGGTATCCTGCTGGCAGTCGCGCTGCATGAGGCAGCCCATGGAGATGAGCGGCATGGTCGCAAAGCCAAACTCCTCGGCGCCCAACAGGCAGGCAACGGCGACATCGGTGCCGTCCATGAGCTTGCCGTCGGCCTCGAGCACCACACGCGAGCGCAGGCCGTTTTGCAGCAGCGTCTGCTGGGCCTCGGCAAGGCCAAGCTCCAGCGGCAGACCGGCGTGCCAGATCGAATCGCGCGCCGCGGCACCGGAGCCGCCGTTGTGGCCGCTGATCAAGATCTTGTCGGCGGCACCCTTGGCCACACCGGTGGCGATGGTGCCGACACCGGCCTCGCTGACCAGCTTGACCGACACGCGAGCGCCGGGGTTGGCGTTCTTAAGATCGAAGATAAGCTCCGCCAGGTCCTCGATGGAGTAGATGTCGTGGTGCGGCGGAGGCGAGATCAGGCCGATGCCGGGCGTGGACTGACGGACCTCGGCGATCCAGGGGTAGACCTTCTTGCCGGGCAGGTGGCCGCCCTCGCCGGGCTTGGCGCCCTGGGCCATCTTGATCTGAATCTCGAAGGCGCTGCACAGGTAGCGGCTCGTCACGCCAAAGCGCGCGCTTGCCACCTGCTTGATGGCGGAGTTCTTGGAGTCACCGTTAGCCAGCGGGGTCTCGCGACGCGGGTCCTCGCCGCCCTCGCCCGAGTTGGAACGGCCGTGCAGGCGGTTCATGGCGATGGCCATGCACTCGTGTGCTTCCTTGCTGATGGAGCCGTACGACATGGCGCCGGTGTTAAAGCGGCGGACGATGTTGAGCGCGGGCTCCACCTCGTCGAGCGAAACCGGCGTGCGACCGTTGGCATTAAAGTCCAGCAGGTCACGCAGGCGCACGGCACGGCCGGTGCGGTGCAGGCGGGCGCTGTACTCCTTAAAGGTGTCGTAGCTGTCCTCGCGGCAGGCGGTCTGCAGCAGGTAGACGGTCAGCGGGTCGATAAGGTGATCCTCGCCGCCGAGCGGGCGCCACTTGGTCAGACCCAGCGTGGGCAGCTGATCGGGAGCCGGGCTCTTAAGGATAGCGAGCGCGGCGTCGTAGCGCTCATTCTGCTCGCGCTCAACGTCCTCGACACCCATACCGCCCACACGGCTCACCGTGCCGGCGAAGTACGCGTTGACGAACTCCGGAGTGAAGCCCACGGCCTCGAAGATCTGCGCCGAATGGTAGCTCTGCACCGTGGAGATGCCCATCTTGGACATGATGGAAACGATGCCGGCGGTCGCAGCCTTGTTGTAGTTAGCGATGCCCTGCTCGGTCGTCACGTCCAGGTCGCCGTGTGCCGCCAGATCGCGGATGCACGCATGTGCGTTGTACGGATAGACGCCGCTCGCGGAGTAGCCCACCAGTGCCGCAAAGTCGTGCGGGGACACGGCGTCGCCGCACTCCACCACGATGTCGGCAAAGGTACGCACGCCGGCGCGGATCAGGTGGTTGTGCACGCAGCCCACGGCGAGCAGCGACGGCACGGGCACCTCGCCCGCAGCGGCACGATCGCTCAACACCACGATGTTCACGCCGTCGCGGACCGCAGCCTCAACGTCCTCTGCAAGCTGCTTGAGCGCAGCCTGCAGCGCGCCCTCGCCGGCATCGCGGCGGTAGACGGCACGGAAACGGCGGGTCTTAAAGCCCACGCGGTCGATGGCGCAGATGCGGTCGAACTCCTCCTCGTTGAGCAACGGGCGCTCCAGGCGCACCAGCTGGCAGGCCGTGCGGGAGTCCTCGAGCAGGTTGCCGTGGTTACCCAGGTAGAGCGTGGTCGAGGTGACCATATGCTCGCGAAGGGCATCGATCGGCGGATTCGTGACCTGGGCGAACAGCTGATAGAAGTAGTCGAAGAACGAACGCGTTTTCTTGGACAGGCAGGCCAGCGGCGCATCGATGCCCATCGAGGCGAGCGGGGCCTTGCCCTGCTGGGCCATGGGACGCACGACCTCGTCGACGTCATCCCAGTGGTAGCCGAGCTTGGCCATACGCACGGCGGCAGGTACCTCGGCGTCCTCGGCGGGCGTTACCGCGGCAGGCCTATCGAGCGCGTCGACGGTCAGCGTCTCCTCGGCGATCCAATCACGGTAGGGCTTTTCCTTGGCGTAACGGGCGCGCAGCTCGTCGTTGTAGATGACGCGCCCACGGGCAAAGTCGACCTCGAGCATCTGGCCCGGCCCCAGACAGCCGCTCGTCAGGATGTTCTCGGGGCTCACCTCGATGGTGCCCACCTCGCTCGCCAGCATAAAGCGGCCGTCGCGCGTCACATAGTAGCGGGCGGGACGCAGGCCGTTACGGTCGAGAGCGGCGCCCAGCGTGCGACCGTCGGTAAAGGCGATAGCCGCCGGGCCATCCCACGGCTCCATGAGCATGGACTGGTAGGCGTCGTAGGCGCGGCGCTCCTCACTCAGGCTGTCGTTGTGATCCCACGGCTCGGGCAGCAACATGGACGCGGCACGCGTAAGCGGGCGACCGTTCATGACCAGGAACTCAAGCACGTTGTCCAGAATCGCGGAATCGGAGCCCTCGCGGTTGATGATGGGCATCACGCGCTCAAGATCGTGCTGCAGCACGGGGCTGTACAGGTTGGGCTCGCGGGCGCGGATCCAGTTGACGTTGCCCTTGAGGGTGTTGATCTCGCCGTTGTGGATGATAAAGCGGTTGGGGTGCGCGCGCTCCCAGCTGGGCGTGGTGTTGGTGGAGTAGCGCGAGTGGACGAGCGCCACGGCCGTCTTGACGGCGGCGTCGTTGAGGTCGATGAAGAAGCGGCGCATCTGCGTGGCGACCAGCATGCCCTTGTACACGATGGTGCGCGAGCTCATGGAGCACACGTAGAAGATCTTGTCGCGCAGGGCGAACTCGGCGTCGGCCTTCTTTTCGATGGTGCGGCGGCACACATACAGACGGCGCTCGAAGGCGTCGCCCGCCGGCGTGTCGTCCGGACGGCCCAGGAAGGCCTGCAGGATAGTGGGCATGCAGGCGCGGGCCGTCTCGCCCAGGTCGTGCGGGTCGACCGGCACCTCGCGCCAAAAGAGCAGCGGCACGCCGGCCTCGGCGCAGCCCTCCTCAAGCACGCGGCGGGCATCCTCTACGCCCTTGTCGTCCTGCGGGAAGAACAGCATGGCCACGCCATAGTCGCCCTCTGCCGGCAGAATCTGGCCGCACTTTTGAGCCTCTTTGCGGAAAAAGTGATGCGGAACCTGAAACAGGATGCCGGCGCCGTCGCCGGTGTTCTTCTCGAGTCCCGTACCGCCGCGGTGCTCCAAGTTGACCAGAATGGACAGCGCATCGTCCAGAATCTGGTGATGGCGCTCACCGTTGATATCGGCAAGCGCGCCGATGCCACATGCATCGTGGTCGAATTCGGGGCGATAAAGGCCCTGCTGCTGAGCGGAATCTGCCTGCATCGCGATCCTCCCCTAGGTGTTAGACAGTCAGTTGATTAGGCATACTAGGTGCATCGCCGGCCCGTTGTGTTTCCCGCCCGTTTCGAAACAATCGCGTAACGCACGCCCTACGAGTGGACGCCGCCGACCTCAAGGACGACAACAAGGGCCCCAAGTTCGGCCTGTAAGCTCACCGCTTCAAACATCTCAATCTGTAACAGGAAGACCCCATTTCGACGACTTACTGTTACAGATTGAGATGTTTTTGAGAGACGGCTCCGAATGTCTCAGTCTGTAACACGAAGGGCCGGTTTTGGCGGTCAGCTGTTACAGATCGAGACATTCCATAGGGCCATTTCTTCCCGTCTTGATCTGTAACACCTAGACCCAACTTCCATCCCTAGTTGTTACAGATCAAGACATTTCGGCAGCCCCCTTCCTCATCCTATTCAAATACAGCTATTTTGTTAGTCTTGGTTAACTTCGAGCCTAAAACGGGTATCCTTTGCGGCGTCAAGCAAACGGCACGCAGGAGCGCACCATGATCAACCATCTCAAACAACACTTTGGTTCCCGGCGCACCGGCGGTCACGGAGGCCTAGACATTGCACGGCATATCGGCCCTGGGCTGCTCGTGACCGTTGGCTTTATCGACCCGGGCAATTGGGCCTCCAATATGGCCGCCGGCTCGCAGTTTGGCTACGCGCTGCTGTGGATCGTCACGCTGTCCACGATCATGCTCATCGTGCTGCAGCACAACGCGGCGCACCTGGGCATCGCCACGGGCACGTGTCTTGCCGAGGCCACGACGCGCCACCTGCCCCGCCTCGTCGGGCGTGCGATACTCGGCAGCGCGTATCTAGCCACGGTCGCCACCGCCATGGCCGAAGTCCTGGGCGGTGCAATCGCGCTTCAAATGCTCTTTGGGCTGCCCGTACGCGCCGGCTGCATCATCGTCGCGGCAGTATCGATTGCCATGCTCATGACAAGCTCCTACAAACGCGCCGAGCGATGGATCATCGCCTTCGTGGGCGTGGTGGGACTCTCGTTTTTAGCCGAGCTTGCACTAGTCAAGGTCGACTGGCCGCAAGCCGCCACAAGCTGGATCACACCCAGTATGCCCACCGGCTCGGCCGCGATTATCGTAAGTGTCCTAGGCGCGGTCGTTATGCCCCACAACCTCTTCCTGCACTCCGAGGTCATCCAATCCATGCACTTCGAAGGCCAAGGCGAGCAGGTTATCGAAGAACGTCTGCGCTACGAGCTCTTCGACACGCTCTTTTCGATGGGCGTGGGCTGGGCAATCAACTCGGCCATGGTCATCCTGGCCGCAACGACCTTCTTTGCGCACGGCATTGTCGTAGACGACCTCGCCGTCGCAGCGGCCACGCTCTCCCCCATTCTGGGCCCGGCAAGCTCATTCATCTTTGCGGTGGCACTGCTGTTTGCGGGCATATCGAGTAGCGTGACGGCGGGCATGGCGGCGGGCACCATCACCGCGGGCATGTTCGACGAGGAATACGACATCCACGACCGACATTCCTCGATCGGGGTGGCGGCCTGTTTCGTCGGCGCAGTGGCGGCGTGCCTGGTCGTCCCGAATCCTTTTGAGGGTCTCATTTGGAGTCAGGCGCTGCTGTCGCTTCAGCTGCCGATTACGGTCTTTGTGCTCATACGACTCACCAGCTCAGCCCGCGTTATGGGCAAATACGCCAACTCGCGCCCGCTCAACGCGCTGCTCGTAGGGATCGGCGTCATCGTGACGATTCTCGACATCGTGCTGCTAACGGGGATGTAATTGGGATGGCGTGACTGTCCAGATATAACGTCTTAATCTGTAACACGTGAGACCGTTTTAAACCGTCAGATAAATCAAAACCACCCCTAAAAGGGGTGGTTTGCTCTTAGGGTATAACCCTTGGAT
>WGSL01000080.1 GCA_014871665.1 Collinsella sp.
CACGCATTCGCCGTCGCCCGTCACGCCGGCGTTGAGCACGCGCTGCACCACCGCACGCATGGCCTACTCCTCGCCCGTCAGCTTGGCGGACAGATGCTCGAGCGCGTGGAAACGGTGGCTGATGGCGTGCTTCTCGTCAGCCGTCAGCTCGGCCATGGTCTTGCCCGGCGTGTCGACCGACAGGAACAGCGGGTCGTAGCCAAAGCCGTGATCGCCGCGGCCCTCGTGTGCGATAACGCCCTCGCAGGTGCCCTCACCATAGGTGACCAAACCGTCCGTGTCGATGAGCGCGACGACGCTCATAAAGCGCGCAGTGCGGTCCTCGTCGGCCACGCCCTCCAGGTTAACGAGGAGTTTGGCGTTGTTGGCGGCATCGTCGCCGTGCACGCCCGCATAGCGCGCGCTATACACGCCAGGCTCGCCGTCCAGGGCATCAACGACCAAGCCCGAATCGTCGGCAATGGCCATAAGGCCCGTCTCCTCAACCGCGGCTTGGGCCTTGATGATGGCGTTCTCCAAAAACGTCGTGCCGTTTTCCTCGGGATCCTCAAAATCACCCAGCTGGCCGAGCGCCACAAAGCGCACCTCGGGCATGACCTTGCCCAAAATGGCCTCGATCTCGGTGAGCTTATGGGCGTTGCCCGTTGCCACGACGATGGTCGCCGCCGGGTCGAGGGTGTCGATGTCAATCTTCTCAAGTGCCATGACTGGCCTCCTTGTCTCTATAGCAAGCCGCGTGAGGGGCGTTTGGGCACTTGACCCCTCCCCTCTCAGGCGATCGGACCTTTCAACGCAGCATTTCAGCAGATAAAACCTACCAAAATAAACCTGTCCCTTTTTGGCAGGTTAGGCGATGGCTTGGCGCTGAAGCTCGATGAGCTCGGCGACACCCTTGTCGCCCAGGTCGAGCAGGGCGTTGAGGCGTTTGCGGTCGAAGGGCGCCTGCTCGCCGGTGCCCTGGAGCTCGATCATCTCACCGGTATCGGTGGCGACGAGGTTCATGTCGACCTCGGCATGACTGTCCTCGGAATAATCGAGGTCAAGCAGCGTATTGCCGTCGACAACGCCCATGGAGATGGCAGCCACCTGACCGATAAGCGGGATGCGCTCGATCTTGCCCGCCTCGACCCACATGGCGAGGGCGTCGTGCAGTGCCACCCAGGCGCCGGTGATGCTCGCTGTACGCGTGCCGCCATCGGCCTGAATTACATCGCAGTCGACGGTGACGGTGTACTCGCCGAGCGCCTTCATGTTGACGACGGTACGCAGGCTGCGGCCAATGAGGCGCTCGATCTCCATGGAGCGACCCTTGCGGTTGGCGTGCTCGCGCTTGCAGCGCTTGCCGGTCGACGCCGGCAGCATGGCGTATTCCGCGGTCACCCAGCCGGCCTTAGCTCCCTTTCGCCAGCCCGGCACGCCCTCCTCGATAGTGGCGGCGCACAGCACGCGCGTGTCACCGAACTCGGCCAAACACGAGCCGTGGGCGTGCTTCATGACGCCGCGAGTAAGCTTGATGGGGCGCAGCTCATCGGCGGCGCGGCCGTTGGCGCGGTTGACCTGCATATACTCCATAGAAATATCCTTTCGGCAAAAGATGTGGCGAAGGCTTTGGCGGCTGCCTTACATCTATTTCAGTTCATCGATATCGATATGTTCGATGCTCTTGAGCGGCTGACCAAAGATAAAGCTGCCCGCCACCGCAAACTCGGCAATATTATCGGCCGTCGTTGCAAAACGATGTTGCGGCTCGGCTGCGTCGCCCGCCAGCTGCTCGCGGCGCGTGAGGATATCGGTCAGCTCGCGCGTGGTCTCCTCGGCGGAACTCACGACGCGCACCCCAGGCCCCAGCGCATGGCGGATAGGTCCCACCAACAGCGGGAAATGCGTACAGCCGAGCACCACGGTATCGATACCGTGGTCGCGCAGCGGCTCAACCGTGGCACCCACCAGCGCACGCACGGCAGGCGTATCGAAGATGTCCTCGTTCTCAAGCCACTGTTCCTGCAGATGTGCACCCGAGGCGAGCTCGTGTTCGACAACCTCGACAAAGCTCGAGGCAGGACAGCCGTATACATCGACGCCGGCATCCAGGTCCTGAATGGCGCGCGTGTAGGCGCCCGAGCGAATGGTGAGGTTGGTGGCGAGCACGCCCACGCGACGCGAGCGGGTGCTGTTGATCGCCGCACGGGCACCCGGCGCGATCACACCGATGACGGGAACGTCGAGCACCTGCTGGGCCAGACGCAAGGCCGCAGCGGTCGCCGTGTTGCAAGCGATGACCATAATCTTGACGTCGTGCTTCGAAAGCCAACGACCCGCCTGCAACGCAAACGAGCGCACCTCATCCTCGGTACGCGTGCCGTAGGGACAGCGCTTGGTGTCGCCAAAGTAGTAGACGGACTCGTGCGGAAGTGCCGTTGCGATCGCGCGCGCGACCGTCAAGCCGCCCAGGCCCGAGTCGAACACGCCGATCGGACGCGTGTCCCCGGCCATATTATCGATATCGGACATTACCTCACCAGATTCTCTCTCGAAAAATGCGACCAATCGTGATGCGTCGCGCTACGAACGGGCTGCGACCAGCAGCTCGGCCGTTGCCACCCAACCGTCGACAATCTTGCCGCGCGTAATATAGGCATTGTCGCAGGCGTCCAAGAACTCCGGGGCACCGGCGCTCGTCAGGCCATTCTCGACCAGGCAGAACGTGCCCACGTGATCGGCCATGTAGAAGTCGGACTCGGAATCGCCGAGCGCCAACGTCTCCTCGCGCTCGATCCCTAGGTGCTCGCAGAAGCGCGCAATGGCGACGCCCTTGTTGAGGCCCGCGGGATTGATGTTGAAGGCGCGGCCGTCCTCGACGCGATTAAGCTCGAGCGTCGTCGGCTTGGACAGGTGAGTCAGATGGCCGTTGCAAGCCCAGATCAGACCGCAGCCGGCCTCGTCCAGGATGGCCTGAACCTCATCGTCGGGCACATCGCCGCGCATGCCAACGGTGACCTCGCGGTATTTGTAGCCGGTCGACATGTCGTTGTGATACTCGATCTTGTGCGGCCAGCGGGCGAGAATCTTCTCGCACACGCCGGTCTGCTCGATCACCTGGTGCGGCGTGAGGCCACAGGCGGGGTCGTAAGGCATGTCACCGGTCAGATACTCCCAATCGTTGGCTTTGAGATCGTACATGACCAGGCCGCCCATCTCGCCGATGTAGGAGTTGAGGCCGAGCACGCGCGCGTCCTCGTGGATCATGGTACGGTTGCGGCCCGAGGTGGGAACCACCTGAATACCAGCGCGAGCAAGCGCCACGACGGCCTCGACGAGTTTGGTCGAGGGGTTGCCGTCGTTGTCGCGCAGCACGCACGAGCCGGGTGCGAGCATCGTGGCATCCAGGTCGGTAAAGACATACTTGACCTTGGCCAAGCGCTCGCGCATCTCGCCCGAAAGCTCGGCAACGGTCGGCAGGGTATTGTGGGACATGGTTACTCCGTTTACGTAGAAGGGTTTGGACTTGGACGGCATGTTTTGATTGAGGGAACACGCTTATGGCGACAGCGCACTCAGGGCGCCGCCGCCATCATGGTTCATTAGTCAAACTGGGTAACATCGATCAGGCGATTGGCCAGCGAAAGGTCGCTCTCGATGGGCACGAACTCGTCACCCACGTGCATGAGCTCCTCGTCACCCTTTGCCAGCAGCAAGACAATGGTGGGAGCATCGGGGTTGACGTACTCCTCGCGCGCCGCCTTGAACGCCGCATGCACAGCGGCTTCGCGGTCGAGGATGATCTTGTTCGGCGTATCGTCGGGAACATGCTCGGCAAGCTCGCGACAGACCTTCATCGGGTCCTCGTGAGCTGGATCCTCGTTGGCAAAGATCATCAGGTCGGAATACGGTGCGGCCTCGCGCGGAAGCTGCTCGCGGCGCTCCTGCGCCTTGCCGCCGGCAGCGCCAAACAGCGCAATGACGGGGCTAGCGGGAAACGCGCGCTTGACCGACGAGAAAAGCGAACGGAACGAAAGCTGGTTGTGCGCATAGTCGACGACGCAGATCACGCGACCGTCCTTCGACTCCACGACCTCCATACGGCCCGGCACACGCAGTTTGGAGAGGCCCTTCTTGATGGCATCGATACCGATGCCGATCTCGCGCGCAGCGGCGATAGCGACCAGCGCGTTTTCCACGTTAAAGTCTCCCGCGATACCCAGCAGGACCTTCTCCCCCGCCTCGGACTCGTCGGCACACAGGCCATGCAAGTTGAACTCGATGCTAAAGCCGACCATGCGTACGTCGCTCGCCCACAGGCTTGCCTCGGGATGCTCGACCCCAACGGTCACCAAGCGATCGGCCGTCGACGCTGCCTCCAGCACACGGTCGACCTCTTCGGTGCCCAGATTCACCACGGCGGTCTTTGCCTGGTCAAAGATCCTGAGTTTGCTCTCAAAATAATCCTCAAACGTGGGGTGTTCGATCGGCGAGATGTGGTCGCGGCCGATGTTGAGGAAGCACGCCACGTCAAACGGCAGATTCTCGACGCGTTGGTACTTGAGCGCCTGGCTCGAAACCTCCATGACCATGGACTGGCGACCGGACGTGCGACAGTTGGCGATATGGCGCCAGATCTCGGGGGCCTCGGGCGTGGTGTTGGTGCTCTCGTAGCACTCGATACCATCGTCGGTGTTCACCGAACCGATCATGCCGCAGGACTCGCCCGCCGCCTTGATGATGGACTGGAGCATAAAAGCGGCCGTGGTCTTTCCCTTGGTGCCGGTGATGCCCACGATCTTGACGTCGTGGTCAGGACGGTCGTAGACCTCCGGCGGCAACAGGGCCATGGCCGTGCGAACACTATCAACAACCAGCATCGCAGCACCGCTCTCCTGCGCCAGCGGCTCCAGAGACTCGACCAGCGACTCCTCGCACACAAATGCGACGGCGCCCGCATCGAGCGCCATGCTCAAAAACGCGGGCTTAAAGGCAGCACCTTTACAGAAGAACACGTCACCTGCCGAGACCGCGCGCGAATCAAACGAGCAACCGGTCACGGCACGCTCGTCAACCTGCTCTGATGCGCGCAGCTCGCCGCACACATCGAGCAGCTTGGCAAGCGTATCGACCGTGGTCACGGTCGCGGAATCCGAATGGTGCATCTTTCACCTTTCTCAGCCATTTGGCAGGGACGGTTTTTATAGTAACTGAAACGCACCCACGCAAAAACGGCTCCCGGAGGAGCCGTTACGCGCAGGCGTTCGTAAGCCGAGGCTAGGCAGCCTGAACAGAAGGCTGGCCCTCGTCGATAAAGAAGCGCTTGTACCACACTAGGAACACGAGCGGCGTATAGATCTTGCGCTGGAAATCGCCCTTGCCCGCAAAGTGCAGATCGAGCAGGTGCATGAGCTCGTCGGTATTGAAGAACTCGCTTGCCCACGGCGCGGTGAAGTACTCCTTGACATAGTCGTACCACTTTTGCTCGCGCAGCCAGTAGACAATCGGCACTGGGAAGCCCACCTTGGGACGGGTGGCCCACTCATCGGGCAGCGACTTGTTGGCAGCGTGGCGGAGTACCTGTTTGTTGCCGTTCTCGTTGATGCGGTAGCGGTCGGGAATGTGCTCGGCGAACTCCATGACTTTGCGGTCCAGGAAGGGCACGCGCAGCTCCAGCGAGTGCGCCATGCACATCTTGTCGGCCTTGAGCAGAATGTCGCCCGGGAGCCACATGTTCATGTCCAGGTACTGCTTCTTGACCAGCTCGGGCTGACCCTTCACGCGTGCGTAGATGGGTGCAGCGAGCTCGAAGGCGCCGTCGCCGGTGTTGTACTCGGGCTTGAGCACGCCGTCGACCTCGCGTTCCGGCCATACCAGAGCCTGTCCCAGGAACGACTTCTCGGGGATCTCGGCACCCTTGACCAGGAAGTTATGTCCCTTGAAGTACGGCATATGCAGCGCCAGGTTACCGAGCGCGCGACGGATGGGCAGCGGCACCATCTTTTTGTACTTGCGCACCGGGACCGTATCCTCGTAGTAGGCGTAGCCGCCAAAGAGTTCGTCGGCGCCTTCGCCCGAAAGTACGACGGTGACGTCCTTGCGGGCCATCTCGGCCAAGAACCACAGCGGCACGGAAGACAGGTTGGACTGCGGCTCGTCCATGTGATACTGGATGTCCTCGAGAGCACCGAAAAACTCGTCGGCGGTAATCATCTTGCGAACGTTCTCGACGCCGAGCTTATCGGAAAGCTCCTTGGCGTAGTTGGTCTCGTTGAAGTTCTTGTAGTCAAAGCCCACCGAGAAGGTCTTGTCGGGCATGAGGCAAGCGGCGATGTAGCTGGAGTCGACGCCACCGGAGAGGAACGACGCGACCTTGACGTCGGCGATGCGATGGGCCTCGACGCTCTCGTGCACGACCTCGTCCAGCTCGTCGACATACTCCTCGAACGGCTTCTCGACGGCAGAGTAATCGCAATCCCAGTAACGCTCGATGTTCATCTTGCCGGTCGGGATATCGACGGTAAAGTAGTGCGCCGGCGGCAGCTTGTAGACACCCTCGAAGAAGGTCTCCTCGGTTGCCGAATACTGCAGCGTCATGTACGGACGCAGGGCCTTTTTGTTGACCGCCTTGTGGAAGTGCGGGTAGTCCAGGAAGCTCTTGATCTCGGAACCAAAGAGCACGCCCGGAGCGCCGTCGCCCGCATCGGCCATGGGATAGTAGTAGAGCGGCTTGATGCCAAAGATGTCGCGGGCGCCAAAAAGCTTGTTCTTCTTTTTGTCCCAGATGACGAAGGCGTACATACCGCGCAGACGATCGAGTACGGCCTCGCCCCACTCCTCGTAGCCGTGCAGGAGGCTCTCGGTGTCGGCGCCGCAGTGGAACTTGTAGCCCTTGGCCTCGAGCTCGGAACGGAGTTCTTGGAAGTTGTAGATCTCGCCGTTGAAGACAATGACGACGCTGCCGTCCTCATTGGCCATGGGCTGAGCGCCGGCCTCGGTCAGGTCGAGGATCGACAGGCGGCGGAAGCCCAGGGCAACGCGGCCGTCGATAAACTGACCGCCCATGTCGGGACCGCGATGGACGATGCGGTCCATCATCTTGGTGAGCACCTCGGATTGGTTATCCGTCCCACCGACAAAACCGACAAAACCGCACATATACTATCCCCTCTGCTGTTGCTGGGCATCAAATCGAATCAGTAGCTTTTGAGTATACCCGAGGGCGTAAAGAGGGACGGAATGTTCAGGCAATCTCAACTGAATCAGCTCCGCTGTGACACGCGCGAGTTACCTTTAATGGATATGAGGTGAATGAGGCGATTGTTTTGCTATACTCTCTCCGCACGGGCGATTGGCGCAACGGTTAGCGCAGGTGCTTTACACGCACAAGGCTGGGGGTTCGAATCCCTCATCGCCCACCACTGAATTGTTAGGCCTCCAGCGATGGAGGCCTTTCTTTTTTTCAGGCCCATCGCAGAGGGATTCGAACCCGACAGGGTGCGGAGCTGAGGAAACGCGAAGCGTTTTCCAGCGCAGCACGCGAGGGCCGTAGGCCCGAAGCGAAAGCGGGCGGCGTCAGCCGCACGCGACATCCCTCATCGCCCACCACTGATTTGATAGGCTCCCAGCAATGGGGGTCTTTCTTTTTTGGGCCCATCGCAGAGGGATTCGAACCCGACAGGGTGCGGAGCTGAGGAAACGCGAAGCGTTTTCCAGCGCAGCACGCGAGG
>WGSL01000081.1 GCA_014871665.1 Collinsella sp.
TCTTTGACGATCGTGTCGAGGTGACGAATCCTGGCGGCCTTTACGGGGGAAAGACTCGCGAGAACTTGTTTGACGGCAGCTCCCGATGCCGTAACGCGACGCTTGTGAAGCTCATGTCGATTGTCCCGCTGCCGGATGGCGCAGGTTCGCCGGCTGAGGGCAATGGCTCGGGCATCCCGATGATGATCGATGCCATGCGCGCGCATGGTCTGGCCGAGCCCCTGTTCTGCCCGGGATTCGATCGGTTCAAGGTCGTACTTTACCGTTCAAAGATCGAGCCGGTCGATCATGGCGGGGGCTTAATTGTGACGGCACTCAAACACTACGGCGAGCTGGGGACGCGCGAGCTGGTAGAGCACACAGGGCTCACAATTTCCCAGGTTAGGTCGCGCGTCAACGCGCTCATTGCTCAAGGCGAGCTTGAGCCCACGGCGCCGGCGACGAGCCGCAACCGCAAGTATCGACTGTCGGAGCGCGTGGGATAGATGCGTTAGTGGACGAGGCGACCCAATAATCGACCCTCGATTGGCGTCCATTAAGGTAAAGCGGTTGTTGCCCAGTCGACGGTGATGCTAAAGGCTCGGCTTACGCCGGCATGGCCCCGAACCCGTCTATCAAGAACAGCCTAAGAACCAGCTTGATGACATTTCCCGGTTTGACTTCAGCCGTGCCAAAAACGCTGCGCTCGGCGAGCTCGCTGCAGTATGCGTAGATATCGCGGATGAGTTCCGCGCCCGAAAGCGTAAACATGTAGCCTGCGTCCGAAAGCGCATTGGGCGCGGCGGGCAACTTGGCCATGTGACAGAACGTTTGCAGATCGGGCGCCATAACGTTCTGGTAGTCGAGGTGGCCGTTGGCATCCTGCGCGGCAAGCTCCAATTGGCGCACAAAATCCAGCGCCGCCGCTAACACAAAGCTCGGCGTAGGCGCATTGACGTCCTGGGTGGTCGCCACAAGCCTGCCCGCTGCCTGCGTGATAAGCCAGGCGACCTCGCGCTGGCAGCGCACGGCCTTGCGCGTAACCGGCTTGATGGACGAAGAAGAAACGCTCCCCTTAGGCGGATTCGAAGCAGCCATAAGACCCTCCCATGAACGACCCGGCCCAACAAGCCCGGATGAAACACGTGCTACATCAGTATACAGGGAAGTGGGGTAGCGGGGTACAAGCGCGCCAGCGGCAAACCGAGAGCATCAACGATGTGCCGATCGCGGAATGAGATCTCGTAATAATTGACTTCCGGCCATATTATTGAGGGGCATGACTCGCGTTCGTATGGTTGTAGGTGCTGGCGATGAACGACATTGACCTTGCTGTTCCGTTGATGGATGGACCAAGCTATGACCGCGCCTGCAGTCTCGTGCCTTCCGAATACGTTGAGGCATGGGAGTGGTTTCTGGGTGAGGAACAGCGCGGCGGCGTTTGGACCAGCCTTCCGCACCACACCAAGGAAGATAGCCCTCAGTATCAGTATCGTTTGAGAATTGGCTCGGTCTTCTTTCCCGTAACGCGGGATTCAGGGATCTTCTGGCCGGGCCAGGATCGGGTGAAGCAAGATCCCAATAAGATCTTTGCGCTTTCGGTCCATAACTCTAAAAAGAGCTTCTACACCGATGTGCCTCCGCTCTATTTGGACGATGGCACGTGGGTCATTAAGTATTCGGTTCAAGCGCCAGGCGCCGTTGGTTCTCGAGACCAAGACTATAACCGTAAAATGCTCAACTGCATGGAATGTGGCGTTCCGGTCGGAGTCATATTTGCAACCGAGGTGGGCTATAAGGTGCTCGGCCTTGCGTTTGTTGAGCGGTTCGAGCCCGAAAACGGATGGTTTGTTCTGCACGGTCCTGTTCATAAAGGCGGACCGGACCCTCGTTTTGCACCCGACATGAGTTATCTGAAGCACATGCCCGTCGATATTGAGTTTGCCGGACAGGGTGCGACCGACGACGAAAAGGTCCGCTATGCGTTAAGGCGCGAGCGATTGGGGCAGCAATGGTTCCGCAAGCAGCTCGTTGCCGCCTATGACGGCCGTTGCGCGGTGTCGGACTGCGGCGTCAGCGAAGCTCTGGAGGCTGCACATATCGAGAATTACTCGGGACCCAAATCGCAGGTTGCCAGCAATGGCATTCTGCTTCGCCGCGATCTTCATTCCCTATTTGATGCTCACCTGATTTCGTTTGAGCCTGTTTGCGGCGAATATCGGCTGTGCGGATCGTACCTGCTGGATAAGACCGACTACGCTTCCTTTGCGGGTGCGACGCTAAGGCAGCCGAATGAGCGTCAGTGGCGACCCAATACGGTGTTTCTTGAGGCCCATCGCATTGAGTTCGATCGCTCGGAAAAGAAGCGTGAAAAGGCGGGGCTTCTGCCGTATTAGCGTATTTGGCTTTGGCATTCTTTGACGATCGTGTTGTTTGATCGGATCGCGTGGCGATACAATCTCGCGCACGCCCGCCGGTGCATGCTCTTCCTGTTTTGTATAGCGAGAGGGGAGCGTGTATGAGCTGGCGAGGCGATATTGCGATGGGGAAGTACGGAAAACTGCCGTGTGCCCTTATAGACAACAATATGTTTCCGAGCGTAGAGGTTGATTGCGGGTCGTTTGTCGTCACCTGCCCTTGCTGCGGCTCGCAAATACCGTGTCTCGACATTCGGTTCATCGATGCGCGCGACAGACTCAGCGACGAAGTGAGAAAACAGACAGGCGTTCATATGCCGGTGTATCCGGAGAAATGCCCTGTTTGTGGCCTCGATATCGTGTATGACGCCGGCGACGAGGGATAGGTGATGCGGAGGAGCTGGCTGTGAAGGCTTCTCCGTCTCTACAAATAAATCCCCTCACCGAGTTGCTTGTGGAACTCGGCGTGATGGTCGCGTGCCCAGGTAAAGAGCGCCTGGTCAAAGTCGGTACGCGTGGCCGGGACGCCAAAGACGCCGGCAACTTCGACGCGTATAAACTCCAGTGCCGGCAGCTTGTTGATGGCAGTGAGGGCAAACGGGGACGAGGGCTCCTCGAACAGATAGCGGCTGCCTTGCAGCGCGTCGCAACTGGTGCACGTGTTGCCGAGCGACGGGGCTTTGGAGGCTCGCGCGCCTACGGGCTTGTAGCCGCAGCGCTTATGAAGGTAGTCGCGGATCTCGCCCGGCACGCAGCCAAGAGCGGGCACGATGGCGAGTGCGTTGGCGTTGGCCGTGTCGATGGCAATGTGCCCGGATTCGTTGGGCGCATGCGCGATGACGATTCTCTCGTCGTTATCGGCTCGATAGGGAATGCCGAAGGCCGCGACCGAGGTCTCTTTGTGACATTTCCAGCACTCGCGCTTGCCCAGTACTAGATATATATACGGCGCTGAGGGGTCGGATCGGTCAACACCGGGCAGCCACTCGGCAAAGGGCTCGGGGTTGACGCCGCTGGGTACATACCAGATCTTCTTGGTCCGGTCCCATTTGGCGCCCAGCGCCTTGGCTTCTTCTTTGTGCGAAAAGGGGACATCGAGCTCGGTGCGCATGGCGGCTCCTTGGTGCTGCAGGTGCAAGTGGCTCAAGGATACCGCAGGGCGCAGACATCGCGGCGTTTTGCTGAGAAGTTGCGGTGCGGACTGATTGGTTATGCCGATGGATAGATCGGCAAGTAGATGGTCGGCTTTTGGCTAGTTGGGCGGTTGGAGCTGCCAGCGGATTTGGCGACATAAAACAAAACAGCCCAGAGACATAGCCTCTGAGCTGCGAACATTTGGTGGGCGTTAGAAGATTTGAACTTCTGACCTCTTCCGTGTCAGGGAAGCGCTCTCCCCCTGAGCTAAACGCCCGATCAAGGGTGCGCAAGCGCGCAAGGGATAATATAACGGAGCCTGAACTCGGTGGCAAGAACATTTTTAAAAATCGCTTACATTGTGGAATTCGGGGGCTTTGTCGCATCCATTTCAAAAGAGCCTGCTGCCGCGATTTGGCTGTCGCATAATGCAAGGCCATTGCGGTATCGAGCTATGGAAAGACGCCTGCGGAATTGTCCTACCGATAAGCGGACAAGCCTCCAGCTGGTGACTTCGCCGTGGTAAGGTAAGCCGAATTGTTTCCAGGCTGTTTCGGGGGAGTGGAATGAGCAAAGAGTGTGTCGAGCAGGTCGAAGGCGCAGGGGCTTCGGTGCCGATGACCGATATATCGAACATTGATGTGCCCGAGGGCACCGACGAGCTCAGCCGCAACACCCGTCGCGCATGGCGCGACCGCCTGAACAGCGCTTCGACGCGCAAGATGATCACGGGCGTCTTGGCTACGCTGGTGGGCGGTTCGTTTTGGGGCTTCTCGGGCACCAGCGCGAGTTTTTTGTTCGATACCTACCATGTCGATACGCTGTGGCTTATGAGCATACGGCAGATTCTCGCCGGCCTGCTCTTTATGGCTGTGGTTGTCACGCGCGACCGCGCACGCCTGGTCAAGCTTTGGACGACGCCCGCTGATCGCAAGCAGCTGCTGCTCTTTACCGCTTTTGGCCTGCTGTTCAACCAGTTTTGCTATCTTTCGGCCGTGCGCCTGACGAACGCCGGAACCGCGACGGTGCTCCAGTGCCTGCAGCTCGTTATCATCATGGGCTACGCCTGCGTGACCGATCGCCGCATGCCGCGTACTCGCGAAGTCATCGGCATTGGCCTGGCTCTGGGTGGAACCTTTTTAATCGCCACCGGTGGCGACCCTACCAGCCTGAATATCTCGCCGCTTGGCCTGGCAGCAGGTCTTATGTGTGCGGTCAGCGCCGCGTGTATGGCGGTGATTCCCGCCAAGATCCTGCCCGAATACGGCAGCCCCATCGTCACGGGCTCGGCAATGCTCACGGCGGGCGTGGTCTCGTGCGTCTTCGTGCGGCCTTGGGCGCATATGCCGGCGCTCGACGCTGCCGGCATCGAGGCGCTCGCGGTGTTCGTGGTTATCGGCTCGTTTTTTGCTTACATGCTCTATATGCAGGGCGTTAAGGACATCGGCTCGGTGCGCGCGAGCCTCATCGGAACTGTGGAGCCGGTTTCGGCGACCATCACCAGCGCCGTTATGCTGGGCACGGTGTTTTTGCCGACCGACCTTATCGGCTTTGCCATGATCATCGTGATGATGTTCCTCACGGTGTAGCTGGCGCCGCCGCCAAGACAGAAAAGGTGTTGTGCCGCATTTTCGCCAATTGACGTCCGTGTCTGGAGTTTAGCTGTCGATGCTCAAAATGCCATAAACTAGTAACGTTATGGATTTTTTCATTGCGACTCAATTGCGAGGATTTCTTTATGGCTGGTAATCACTTTAAGGGCAGCGATAGCGGCCGTCCTGCAGTTCCGCCGCGTCCGAACGGGGCTGGTAAGGCCGGCACGCCGGGCGGCGCTGGACAGGGCAGCTCCGGTAAGCGCGTGTCCCCGGGCGAGACGGCGATATTTACCGCTCTGTACGAGCAGTCTCAAAAGGCAAAAAAGACCGGCCGTGCAAGAGGGAATGTCTTTGCGGGCGGTGCAACCTCCGCGTCGCAGCCGAGCGGGGCTCCTTCAGTACCTGCGAACAACGCAGATGCTGTCAACGCCGCGAATGCCGCCGGCAACGTTAATGCCGGCAAGGCCGCCAACAATACTCCCTCTGCCGGTGGCGCGGGGCTTACGGGTAACCTTGGCACGATTTACACCGGCGCCTCCGAGACTGGCACGTTCGCCCGCCTGGATGATAGCGGTGCCGAGTTTGCGGGCTCGGGTTCCAAGGAAGATTATTACGATTTTGGTTTGAACTACGGTAGCGACGCTTCGTCGAGTTCGACCTCTGACGGTCTGGTCCGTCATCGCCATCGCAAGGGCGAGCGCAAAAAGCGTCACACTGGCGCCATTATTGCCGCTGTAGTCGCGGTGCTTCTCGTTGTGCTTGGCGCAAGCGGCTTTATGCTGCTTAACTCGGCAAAGACCGTAAAGAGCGAAGCGAAGGAGGCTGTCGAGATCGTCGGTGGCCTTAAGGACAAGGTCACGTCGGGCGATTTTTCGACGCTGCCCGACGATGCGAAGAAGATCGATGAGCTCTGTAACAGCATGAAGGCGGAGACCTCGAGCCCGCTGTGGGCGGCGGCTTCGTTTATCCCGGTGTATGGCAGCGATATCAATGCGGCCCGCACCATGATTGACGCCCTGTCCGATGTCTCGAGCAATGCGCTGGTTCCCATGGCCGACAACCTTTCTCAGGCCACGCCCGGCAAGCTGTTCCAGGATGGCATGATTAACGTGTCCGCGCTGCAGGCGGTCGCCGATTCGCTTTCCAGCAGCTCGAAGGTGTTCAAGAGCGCCAACGAGAAGGTCCAGGGCATTGGCGATACTCATATTTCCCAGGTGACCGAGCTGGTCGATAAGGCCAAGGACGGCTTTGCCACCCTCAACGGCGCGGTTGACGCGGCGGAGAAGGTCGCCCCCGTCCTTCCCCAGATGCTCGGCGCCAACGGCCAGACGCGCAACTACCTTGTGTACGCCATGAACAACGTCGAGATTCGTGCCTGCGGCGGCTTTGGCGGTTCGCAGGGCCTGATTTCGGTCACTGACGGCCAGATGTCGATTGGCGAGTTTGTTCCCTGCATTGGACTCAGTGAGGATGAGGCAGTCGAGAGCGTCGACGAAGAGGATGAGGCGCTGTTCGGCAACCACAGCAACCTGTACAACTCGGGCAATACCTATTCGCCTGATTGGCCCCGCAACTCGCAGCGTGTCGCCGCGCTGTGGAAGTCCCAGTATGGACAGGACGTTGATGGCGTCATCGGTATCGACCCGGTGTTCCTGCAGTATCTGCTGGGCCTGGTCGGTAACGTGTCACTGCCCGACGGAACGGTTGTCGACGGCGCCAACGCCGCAAAGGTCCTCATGCACGATGTGTACTGGAACTATCCGGTCGAGGAGTCGGACGGCATCTTTGCATCCGTCGCCAGCGCTGCCTTCGACAAGATCCTTGGCGGTATCGGCGATGTCGATGTTACGAAGCTTGTCAGCGCCGTTGAGCGCGGTGCCGAAGAGGGCCGCCTGATCGCTTGGATGAGAAACGATGATGAGCAGAATGCCATCAAAGAGACGGGCATTGACGCTTCGCTGCCCGATCCGGATGATCCGAGTGCCGATCCCGTTGCCGGCGTTTACTTTAACAACCTGAGCTTCTCCAAGCTCGACTGGTATCTGAACGCCGACACTCAGATTGGTCAGGGCGTGAAGAACGGCGACGGCACGTGTTCCTATCGCATCACCGTTACCCTGACGAACATCATGACGCAGGAGGAGGCTGGCAAGCTGCCCGACTACGTTGCGGCGAGCGCACCCGATGCCGCGCGTGACGACGAGCGTCTGAATGTCTCGTTGTTTGCCCCGACGGGCGGCAACATCAGTGACCTTACGGTTGAGGGCACCCAGTTTGGTCTTGGTGCCGCTACGTGGCATGGAATCCCCTTCTATTCGGGCACCGTTGACCTGCATGCTG
>WGSL01000082.1 GCA_014871665.1 Collinsella sp.
ATGTTGCTGCGTGACAAGAATTCTCGAATCGTCTTATATGGTAGCGCTCCGACCACAGTTGTGCGGTGCCTTGCCTTCTTGGAGTATACTAGGCAACTGTGAATGAACTTGTAGGAGGGGAATATGAAGGACGGCCATGGCCGCGTAATCGATTACCTGCGTATATCGTTGACGGACCGCTGTAATTTCCGCTGCGTGTATTGCATGCCCGAAGAGGGAGTGCAGCAGCTCTCCCATTTCGATATTCTGCGGATCGAAGAAGTTGAGCAGGCGGTTCGCATCGCGACGACGATCGGCATCAAAAGCGTGCGCCTGACGGGCGGCGAACCGACGGTGCGCAAGGGTCTCGTCGACCTGGTGCGCAACATCGCGGCGATGCCTGAAATCGAGAACGTCTCGATGACCACGAACGGCGTGCTCTTGCCGCGCATGGCTGTCGATTTGAAGGCGGCGGGGCTTTCGCGCGTGAACCTATCGCTCGACACGCTCGACGCTGAGAAGTTCCACAAGATCACGCGCTGCGGATCGCTCGACGACGCGCTTCGCGGCATCGATGCAGCGCTTGAGTCGGGATTCAACCCCGTGAAAATCAATGCGGTCGCACTCCGCTCGCTTGCGGACGGCTTCCTCGATTTCGCCAAGCTCTCGATCGACCGCCCGTTGCACGTGCGCTTCATCGAGCACATGCCCATTGGCGATGTCTCTGAGGTCGACGGTATCAGCTGGGGCAAGGACGGCGTCATCTCCTGCGAGGAAGTGTTCAACATCATCAACGAGGGCGCTCGCGCGCAAGGTTTGGGCGAGCTCGTTCCGGCGGGGGAGGACAAGCCAATCGGCTGGGGTCCCGCGGAGTACTATCATTTCCCCGGCGCCGCGGGCACGGTGGGCTTCATCAGCCCTCTCTCGCGCCACTTCTGCAGCAAGTGCAACCGCCTGCGCCTGACGGCCGACGGCAAGCTGCGCCCGTGTTTGTTCTCCGACGTGGAATACGACCTGCGCACCGCGCTGCGCGAGGGCACCGAGGAAGACCAGCGTGCCGTGTTCCTGCAGGCCCTTGGTGCGAAGCCCGATGAGCACCATGACAAGGTGGGCACCGAGCGCGGTATGAGCCAGATCGGCGGCTAGGTTTTCAGAAGGCTGTGCGGCACTTCGGTGCCGTACGACTTTCGCCAGCTTGCCATATCGTTTAGAATCACGGGCGTAACGGACGCTTTTCGAAAGGAATTTACCATGAGTGGCGATACTCATTTGACGCACATCGACGAGAAGGGCGACGTCCGCATGGTCGACGTGTCCCAAAAGCCGGACACCGAGCGCGTTGCGATCGCAGAGGGCTTCATCTCCATGCACCCCGAGACGCTGGCGCTCATCGTGGAAGGCAAGGCTGCGAAGGGCGACGTTTTGGCGTGCGCGCGCGTGGCGGGCGTGATGGCGGCCAAGCAGACGAGCACGCTCATCCCGATGTGCCATCCGCTGAATATCACGAAAGCCAAGGTAGAATGCACGCCGGTGCTCGAGGGCGAGCGCGAAGACGGCCGTGTGGGCATCCATGTCACCACGACGACGGGAGTCACCGGCAAGACCGGCATCGAGATGGAGGCCCTCACGGCGGCGAGCGTCGCGTGCCTTACCGTGTACGACATGTGCAAGGCGGTCGACCGCGGGATGGAAATCTCTGAGATTCGCCTTCTCAAGAAGGATGGCGGCAAGACAGGCTTGTGGCTTCGCGGGGAATCCGAGTAGCCGAGGCGCAAGCGGCGCCGACCGCTTAGCTGAGTTTGTCGGCTGACGGGCCCGTCCGTGCTTTTTCGCGCGGTTCGGGCCCGTACTATTTGCGCCTGCGGGTCCGGTTGCTAGCTCTCCATCGCGCTCGGCTTGTTAACCTTCTCGCAACGGAAGACTCTTATGATTAAGTGTTGCTGGCCGAGCCGTATTGGCCTTGGCTGGCATTTCGAAGAATTGGCGAAGGGGGGCTCGTGCATAGCATCCTATTTATATGCCACGGCAATATCTGCAGGTCGACCATGGCGCAATTCGTTATGGAAGACATGGTGCGCAAAGCTCGTCTTGGCGGGAAGTTCTCGATCGACTCCGCAGCAACGAGCACCGAGGAAATCGGCGAACTGCCTCATCCAGGCACGCTGAAAAAGCTTCGCGAACAGGGGATTTCCACACATGCCCATCATGCGCGGCAGGTGCGGGCAACCGAATACGGAGAGTGGGACCTTTTCGTCTACATGGACAGGGAGAACCTGCACGGCCTCGAGTCTATTTTCGGCGGCGACCCGCAGAAGAAGTTCGTGCGCCTGCTCGATTTCCTTCCCGATGACAACCCCCGCCACGGCAAGGACGTGGCCGACCCGTGGTACACCGGCAATTTCGATGCGACTTATCGAGACGTCGTCGCCGGGTGTCGCGGTTTGCTCTCAAAGCTGGAAGGCGAGCGCTAGAGGCTGTGCCGGGAACGCAAGCATGCGGCCGTGGTGCTTAGGCGGGTTTTCAAAGTGGGCGTGTTGGGATAGCCTGCGCCTGCAGTGCCGATACTAGTTCCGGGCGCTGTGAATCAGTTGCGGGGCGGGGATTCGCGAGTGAGTCTTCCGCCCTTTTTAGGTTGCTATTGTGTCGTAGTTGAGGTTGAAATCAGTTCTCAGCCAGGTGAAAAACTCGTCGCAGTCAAGCGCGCGAACGAGGTCGCTTTCGAAGTCCGCCTTGTTCCGGGTGATGATGCAGTCGGCTTGTATGCTCAGTGCAACTTCGAAGAGGAGCCTGTCTTCGGGATCTTTCCATGAAGATGCAAGCATTTTGTCGATTTCCCGCTCGCTTACGGCGAATACGCTCACGAATGTTCGCAGGCCTTGAATTCTTTCGCGCGTCTCGGGGATAAGGGAGGGCTTTCCTCCTTCGGAAAGGATATAAATCAAATCCGTCACCTGGGATGACGAGATCCATAGGTCGAATTCTCCGACCCGCCCCGCAATCATGAGAAGTCGCGCTTGCTCGTAAAACGGTTCTCGTTGGTTGAGGAAATCGATCACGATGTTCGTATCGAGAAGCGCTTTAATCTTGCCCATGGCTACATCAATCCGCGAGACGCAAGACGCTCGGCCCTAATTTGGGCTTTGGTCATGTCGTCGAACCTTGAGCTTGTCTTACGCGAAAGCGAATCGACAAACTGAGCGGCGACTTGGATGCGCTCAGCTGGTGGAGTTGCCTGCGCGTCGGGGAGAAGAAACGTGGCGTCTTGCTCGCTGATGATCCGATCGTACATAAGGTTGATGGCTTGCGAGGCAGTAAGCCCAGCTTGCGCGAGCACCTGCGCCCCACGTTCCTTCTTGTAGTCGTCCATTCTTCCGGTAACCATCGATGTTGGCATAACGTCCTCCTCGCTTTTGTACAACAATATCTGTACAACATAGAGAATGTCAAGGGGATTCGTCGCGCTGGCGCGCATGCGAAGAGGCGTCGCTTGTTCATGGACGTTTGAAGTTGAAGACGCTCCGTATTCGCGGAGGCTTTGGGGGATTCGATTGATTAGAGTCCTTCGAAGAATTCGGAATAGCTGATGCCGAAACCTTCCACTATCCTCTCGAGCGTGTCGAAACCAAAGTTGCGATGGCCTTTTTCGATATCGGCGAGATAGCTACGATTGATGCCGGTCATGAGCGCAAATTTTTCTTGGGTCAAGTTATGCTGAACGCGTAGTTCTTTAATGCGCAACCCGATTTTGTTTCTGATTTCCGACTTTTTCATAGTCGCAGGTTACTTACGGTCTTATACTGCTATGTATGAAATCAGAAACAATTAAGGCTAAATCTTGAACAAAAGGTGATTGTTATTTGGTTTCAGTAGGCGCCGTACGATGACCTTCGCAGCATGTGCGGCGAAAGCTATGCTCGGGAAGGACGGGTCTTATGAAACTAAACGTATGGTCGAAGGCTCTTTCGGTGGGGGTAGCGGCAAGCCTTGCTTGCTTCACTCCTGCGGTGGCATTCGGGTCGCCGGAAAGTGATGCGGAGGCGCTTGGGTCGCAGCTTGAATCAGTGGGCTCGCTTTCGGGTGGCATGTCGCTCGACGATGCGCTGTGCGGTTCCGAGTCGTTGTTGGATTCGATTTCGGAAGCCGACTCTCCGTTTGATTCAGATTCAGAAATCGAATTGCAATCGGTGTTGGAATTCCCGGATTGCAATCCGAACGAGTGGTATGCATCGGCAGTAACCTACGTGTCGGACAAAGGCCTTATCACGGGGTATAACGATGGAACATTCGGGCCCTACGATAACATCACGCGTGGGCAATTGGTTACTATCCTGTGGCGCATGGAGGGCAAGCCGGTTTCGAGCTCTGCCGGTTTTTCTGACGTCAGCAGCAGCGATTTCTATTATTCTGCGGCGCTTTGGGCTCAGAAAAATGGTGTGATTAAGGGATACGGCGACGGGACGTTCGGCGGCGAGAGGCTGATCACGCGCGAAGAGGCGGCGGTGATGCTCGCCAACTATGCGAGCTTCAAGGGCTACGATACCGCAAGCGACAAGACGGCACTCAAGAACATTTCCGGATGGCGTGAGGCGGATTCCTGGGCGCTTGATTCGCTCGGCTGGTGCGTCGACCAGGGGCTGATGAGCGGTAAAGACACGCCGTCGGGCGCGTATCTCGACCCGATGGGGTCGACGTGGCGCTCTGCCATGGCGAAGATGATCATGGTGCTCGACCGCGATGTGTTCGGAAATCCCGAACCGACTGTGAGCCAAGAGCAAAAAGAGCAACGTGTCTTGGCGTATTTCCAAAGAACGATGGACGAATCCGGTATGAGCGCAAGTGGTGCTCGAATTGCAATAGTGACTAACGAGGCAGGGGAGCATGAATACTTTCTTTTTGAGCCAATTGATGGAAGTTTCAGCACAATAAGGTATCTGTATCGCAATAGCTACGATTATCGTTCAAGTCTGGTTAACCTTTCGGAATCGGTAAGAAAATTGTCTGGCTCAATGTATAGATTCAGCGTTCAAGAGGGTGCTAACCTCAGCGTAATTGGCTGCATATCTTCCTCTGACAATAAAGTGGTTTACGGAGCTGAAAATGGGTCAACAACAGTTCCGCTTTCCTACACGATGCGATAGGGGGGAAGCAAAATGAGCCTGCCATTTAAAGAAAAGTGCATATCGGTCGTTCTGTCTATCTCGCTAGGGGCATTTGTCCCATCTGCCGCATTCGCTTCGCAGGACGAGGGGGATGATGGTTCGGGATTTCGACAGGAGATTACCCTTAAAGATGCTGCCGATAATGCAATCAGTGAAACGCTAGGTGCATCTCCCGTAGTAGATTCCGAGCTATCCCCTTTGGGAGTAGATATTTCTTTGGCGAGTGTTGTTTTGGACAATAGCTCTTATCGCTATACGGGCAGTGAAATAGAGCCAGGGGTGAAGTCGGTCCGGTTAAAGGGAGTGACGCTTTCTGCTGGCGAAGATTATGAGGTTTCCTATAGCGACAACGTCAATGCTGGTACCGCGCATTGCGTCATTACGGGAATAGGTAAGTATTCGGGAAGCGTTTCGGAGCCGTTCACGATTCGTCCGTTGTCTCTCACTAATGCGGTAATTAACGATATTCCTGATCAGGAATGGACGGGATCGGCGATTGAGCCGGACGTTACGGTTTCTTTAAACGACGAGGAGCTGGTCAAGGATATCGATTATACCTTGAGCTATGAAAACAACGTTGATCTTGGTTTTGCAACGGTGACTGTTGACGGAATTGGCAATTATACGGGAAGAAAATATGCCTCATTCCATATCGTTCAGCTTCTTGAAGAAGGCGTAAAGGGGTCTGCGTCATCGGACGGAAAAGACTATTTCGGCAAAAGCTGGTTCATTGATATCAAGCAAGACTCGCTCATAAATTTAGACATTCAGACCTGGTGCTACCTTTCTGAGTTCTCGCCGGTGCCATATCTTGTTAGCTTGGAGAATGAAGACAAAAGCATAAGATACACGTGGTCGATGGGAACGAAAGACACAAAGACGTATGGCCTTCTTTCAGTGCCTGCTGGAAAGTGGCTTCTAAATGTTGTTTCAATAACGAAAGCGTATCATTCTGTTTCCGCGCGGTACAAGGTTGCTTCGACGCCAGTTGGGGCGATAGTCGAGAAAGAGAATAATAATGAACTTGACACGGCAACGCCGATTGCCGTTGGCGATACGTTCATGGGAAGTATCTACAATCCCCTCGATGCCTACGAGTCTGCCAAGATTGGCGATCTCGACTATT
This sequence comes from Collinsella sp., assembly GCA_014871665.1. Taxonomy (GTDB): domain Bacteria; phylum Actinomycetota; class Coriobacteriia; order Coriobacteriales; family Coriobacteriaceae; genus Collinsella. Next base: position 6,265 of record WGSL01000082.1, read on the forward strand.
ACAAATTCACCCTTCAGTCTCCTAAACGTTTGCAGATTAGAATGAGTAACCATTCCGCGACAATATTCGGTCTTTATGATTCTGAGGATAATTTGGTGAAGAAGGGGAGCGATTCGCAAGGGGATACAATTGTTGGGAGTGCCGCTGGCGACAAAAGCGGGGACGTGATTCTCGATACGGGGGTTTTGCCTGCTGGAACGTATTATTTTTGCGTGACATCAGGCGATCAAAATACATGGGGGAAATCGTACTACGGAAAAATATCGGAGCTCCCACCGTTCGATGACGTCGCCGCCGACTCTTGGTATTATTCGGGCGTTATGTTCGTATACGAAAAAGGCCTGATCAAGGGTTATTCGGGTACGACGCTTTTCGGCGTGGGTGATACGTTGACGCGTGCTCAGCTTGCGACGATTTTGTATCGCAACGCCAATCCGGGCGTCTCGTCGGATTCTCGTCCTTCCAATACGACCGGCATGCCCGATGTAAAGGGCGGCGAGTGGTATACCGCTGGGGTGAACTGGGCTGTTGAAAATGGCGTCATCAACGGATATGCTGACGAGCAAGGTAACCGATTCGCATTCGGCCCCGATGACCCCGTCACCTTCGAACAGCTCATCACGGTTCTTGCGAACTGCTCCGCGAAAAGCGAGGACCTTCCTTCCGCTCAAGAGTCCAGCAAAGTGCTCTCCTCTTTCAAAGACGGGCAGAGCGTTTCGGCATGGGCTCAAGCAAACATGGCATGGGCGGTTGAGAACGGCCTTGTGTCCGGATACGATGAGCCGGATGGGCAGTACTTGCGCCCTGGCGAAGAAGTTGCGCGCGAGCGCGTTGCCGTAATCCTGATGCGTGCTTTTCAGTCAGGCATTCTGAAGTAATCCGCTTTCTTGTGGCGGCGTGATGCTGTATTGGGGGGCTTCGCTGCGAACGAAGCCCCTCTTTTGGTTCAACGCGATTTTTGATGGCCGTTCTGCAAATTGCGTGCGAGTGGGGCGTGGGGTATTTGTGTAGCTTGCCCTCTGTGCTAAACCCTAACTTTTGCAGCCAAAGAGGGCCGTTCTCCTACGCTGAGCTGGGAGAACGGC
>WGSL01000083.1 GCA_014871665.1 Collinsella sp.
CGCGAGAGGAGGGCTGCTAATGGAGGCGTTTTCGTTTGGCAGCTACTATCCCGGCGATAGTGCGATCCACCGCCTGGCCCCGCGAACTAAGTTGCTCTTGGGCTTTGTGTTTCTGATCACGACGCTCACAGTCAGCAGCTTCCGCGGACTGGTCCCGGTCGCAATCTTCGTTGTCCTGATCTATACCGTGTCCCGGGTGCCGTTGCGCCGGGTCCTATCATCGATGGCGCCGCTGCTGGCAATCGTCGTCGTGGTCGCGGTGCTCAACTTGTTTACCGATCAGAGTGGGCGCATCTTGTGGCAGCTCGGCTTTCTGCAGATAAGCGAGGGCTCGCTGCGTTCTGCGGCGTTTATGGCGTGCCGCCTGACCCTGATGATGGCCGGCATGAGCGCCATTACGCTCACCACCCCCACGCTCGACCTCACCGCGGGCTTTGAGCGTCTGCTCGCACCGTTTGCGCGCGTGGGGCTCCCTGCGCATGAGCTCGGCATGATCATGGGTAGCGCGTTGCGCTTTATGCCGCAGTTTGCCACCGAGATGAAGCAGACGGCCGATGCGCAGGCGAGCCGCGGTGCGCGCGTGACGGGAGGCCCGCTCGGCGGCGTGCGTATGCTCGGCAGTGTGGCCATTCCGCTGTTCACGGGCGTGTTCCGTCATGCCGAGACGCTTTCGGCCGCCATGGATGCGCGTTGCTATCACGGCGAACAGGGACGCACGCGTCTGCATGCACTTACGTTTGGCCGCGGCGATGCGTTGGCGGCGGTGGTGACGGCGTTGCTGCTCATCTGCGTCATCGTCATCAACCTTCAACTTGTTTAGGCGCGATTCGAGCGCAAGAAAGGGGTCCCTATGACCGACAACGACCGCACGGCTCAGCTTGAGCGCGCCTGTTCGTATCTCAGGCGCATTCCGGCGTGGTATCTGGCCACGACCGATGTAGCCGACGGGCATCAGCCTCGCGTGAGGCCGTTTTCGTTTGCCATGGTCGATGACGGTAAACTGTGGTTTTGCACGTCGCGCGACAAAGATGTGTGGGCGGAGCTGAGCGCAAATCCCAAGTTTGAGCTCTCGGGCTGGAAGCCGGGGGAATGTTGGATCGTATTGACCGGCGAAGCCGCACTTGAGGACGACGCAGTTGCGAGCGACAAGGTGCGTCAAGCGGGTTTTAAGCACATGGTGGGCATTGGCGAGGAACACGAGAGTGCCAACGACGGCCGCCTTGCTTTCTTTTCGGTCCGCAACATTGCCGCGCGCTTCTGTGATATCGACGGCAGCGAGGAGCGCCTGGAGCTCTAGCTCGCACAAACCAGGCTCCCAAACTAGCTAGTACAGGAGGAAACGTGGACGGATTGAATACGGTGCTGGAGTATCTGACGTCGGTGCCGGCATGGTATCTGGCGACGAGTGTGGACGGGCAGCCGCATGTGCGTCCGTTCTCGTTTGCACAGATTCAGGACGGCAAGCTGTGGTTTGTGACGGCGCGCACCAAAGATGTGTGGCAGGAGCTGCTGCAAAACCAGCGCTTTGAGGCCACGAGTTGGTGGCCGGGCCATGGTTGGTTGATTCTGCGCGGGCGTGCCGGCTTGGATGACCGGGCTTTAGACGAAATGCGCGAAGCCGGGTGGAAGCATCTAGAGCACCTGGGCGAGCACTATGAGGGGCCTAACGACCCCACGCTCGTCTTCTTTAGCGTCGAGGATCCCGAGGCTTTTATCTGCAATCACGACGAATGGGTGCCGGTCGAGCTCTAGCCAGCTGGCTCATCCTAACAACTTGGTTTTCGCATGGGCGGGCCCCGTATTGCCCGGCGCCGTTAGGAGCGCCGGTAAATACGGGGCCCGCTCCATTTGTCAATTCCTTCAAGCGAATGTGTCGGGAATGTTTCAATGCATGAATATGCAAGCCATTTACGTGTTCATGCATCTTTTGGTGCTAAAGTTTCAACCCACTTCATAACGACCGCTGCGAAATGCGCATCGGTGCATAAATCGCAGACAAGGAGTCTGATATGTCTTTGAAGGTTGGAATCGTCGGTGCGGCTGGATATGCCGGAGCCGAGCTCATTCGCCTCGTGCTCGGTCATCCCGAGTTTGAACTTGTTGCCATTACGTCCAACGCCGATGCCGGCCAGCCGCTGTCCGCGGTGTATCCGAGCTTTGCTGGCGCGAGCGATCTGGTTTTCACCACGCATGACGCCCCCGAGCTCAAGAGCTGCGATGCGGTTTTTCTTGCCGTGCCGCACACGGCTGCCATGGCACAGGTGCCCGCCCTGCTTGCCGCAGACGTTTCCTGCTTTGATCTTTCGGCCGATTACCGCCTGAGCGATCCGGCCGTGTTTGAGGCATGGTATGCCGCCGAGCACACGAGCCCCGAGCTACTCAAGACACGTGCCTTCGGCCTGCCCGAGCTGTTCTGCCAGGACTTGGAGACCGCTGCTTCCAGCCATGCCGCCGGAAAGCCCGTTTTGGTCGCCTGCGCCGGCTGCTATCCCACCGCAACGAGCCTTGCTGCCGCTCCTGCCGTGCGTGCGGGCTGGGTGGCAGAGAACGGCCCCGTAATCGTCGATGCCATTAGCGGTGTGACGGGTGCCGGCAAGTCCTGCAACGCTCGTACGCATTTTTGCAGCTCCGACGAAAACTTGGAGGCCTACGGCGTGGGCAAGCATCGCCATACGCCCGAGATTGAGCAAATCCTTGGCCTGACCGATCGCGTCGTCTTTACCCCGCACCTGGCACCGCTCAAGCGTGGTCTGCTCTCCACGGTGACGATGCCGCTTACGCCGCAGGCCATCGACTCCCTGGCTCTTGAGGATGTTGTCGCCTATTACAAGCAGTTCTACGCCGGTCGCACCTTCGTGCGCATACTCGACGCTGGCCAGCAGCCCAAGACGGCTTCGGTCGTCGGCACCAACGCCGCCCAGATCGGCCTCGCGCTCAACAAGCGCGCGGGCGTTCTGGTGGCGACGGGCGCCATCGACAATCTGTGCAAGGGTGCAGCAGGCCAGGCGGTCCAGTGCGCCAACATCGTCTTTGGTTTTGACGAGCGACGAGGCTTGCCCACAGTGGCGTGCCCGGTGTAGCACATTCGATTGTTAACGATTTGGTAGTCGGGCATCGAGTGGGGCGCCACTCTTAAGCTGGTCTCATGATTACGACTGGCATGGCGCACCAACCGATGTCCGTTTTTTGTTTGACATAAGGAGTCATAAAGACGATGAATACCGAGCTGTTTGATATCAAGATTCGCGCCGTCGAGGGTGGCGTTACGGCTGCGGCTGGTTTTAAAGCTGCGGGCATCCACGCTGGGTTCCGCAAGAACCCCGAGCGTCTGGATTACGCGCTCGTCGTGCCCGATAAACCCTGTCCCGGTGCTGGCGTGTTTACCACCAATCGCTTTTGCGCGGCGCCCGTGCAGGTGAGCCGTGCCAACCTGGGCGGTGCCGACAAGGGCTATGGCGTCATCGCCGGCGTTTCGGTCAACTCTGGCAATGCCAACGCCGCCACGGGTGAGACCGGCCTTGCATGCGCGCGCGAGACGTGCAGCATCGCATCGCAGGTCATCGGCTGCGAACCCCAGCAGATTCTGGTTGCCTCCACGGGTGTGATTGGCCAGATTCTGCCGATCGACACGTTTGAGACCGCCATTCCTGCTGCCTACGAGGCGCTCTCCGCCCACGGTGGCGCCGATGCCGCTCGCGCCATCATGACGACTGACACGCACTCCAAGGAGTACGCCGTGTCCTATGTCAGCGAAGCCGCGGGGCACGCAGGCAATGCCTATACGGTGGGCGGTATGTGCAAGGGCTCGGGCATGATCATGCCCAACATGGCCACCATGATCGCAGTTATCACCACCGATGCCCCCGTCGAGCCGGCGGCGCTCCACGCCCTGTTGCTCTCCACCGTCAAGCAGACTTTTAATAAGGTAACGGTCGACTCCGACACCTCGACCAACGACACCTGCATCATGCTTGCCTCCGGCGCCGCTGCTGCAGATGCCGAGCCTATCGTCGAGGGCTCCGATGCCTTTGACGAGTTGGCATTTGCCGTGCACGAGGTGTGCGAGAGCCTGGCGCGCAACATCGCCGCTGACGGCGAGGGCGCGTCAAAGCTCGTGACGGTTAACGTTACCGGAGCCGCCAACGACGAGGAAGCCGATATCGCCGCCCGTGCCGTCGCCAACTCGCCGCTTGTTAAGACTTGCATCGCCGGCCACGACTGCAACTGGGGCCGCGTTGCCATGGCGCTTGGCAAGTGCGGCGTGAAGTTTAATCAGGAAGACGTTTCCATCGACATGATGGGCGTGCCTGTCTGTCGCGATGGTCTGACTGTTCCCTTTGACGAGGACGAGGCTCTGCGACGTTTCGAGGCGCCCGAGATCGTGATCTCGGCCGACCTGGGCGCAGGCGAAGCGGCGACGACCGTGTGGACCTGCGACCTCACGCATGAGTACATCTCCATCAACGGCGACTACCGTTCCTAGATTCCGGGCACGCTGCGCATCTTGCCGCGATTGCGGACAGCGGAGCACGGCGCGATAACGATACGAAAGACGAGGCAGATTATGAAATTCGCACGCGATTGTCGTTCGAGCGAATCCAACGAAGCAACCGCGCAGCTGCTGTTCGAAGCGCTGCCGTGGATTAAGAACCTGACCGGCAAGACGGTTGTTATCAAATATGGCGGAGCCGCCATGGTTGATGAGCAGCTGCGCCGCGACGTGATGAGCGACATCGTTTTGCTCAAGATCATCGGTATGCGCCCCGTCATCGTGCACGGCGGCGGCAAGGCTATCAACGAGGCGCTGAGCCATTACGATATTCCCGTCGAGTTTAAGAACGGCCAGCGCGTGACCACGCCGGCGACTATGGATATCGTGCGCGAGGTGCTGGGCGGCAAGGTTAACCAGGAGCTGGTTGCTGCCATCAACCACCACGGCAACCTGGCCGTGGGCGTGTCGGGCAGCGATGCCGGCACGCTCATCGCCGAGCCGCTCGACCCCGAGCTCGGTCGCGTGGGCAAAGTGACGCACGTCAACACCGACTATATCGAGCGCTTACTCGATAGCGAGTACATCCCCGTCATCGCTACCGTCGCGGCGGGGGAGGACGGCGGTTTCTTCAACATCAACGCCGACACCGCCGCCGGTGCCGTTGCCGCGGCGCTTCATGCGCATAAGGCGATCTTTTTGACCGATGTCGATGGTCTGTACAAGGACTTTAGCGACAAGGACTCGCTTATCTCCAACCTAACGCTCGACGAGGTTAACGAAATGCTCTACGGCGGCGAGGTCGATAAGGGCATGATTCCCAAGCTGCGTGCGGCCGTCGATGCGCTTACCGGCGGCGTATTTCGTGCCCACATCATTAACGGTACTACGCCGCATTCGCTGCTTCTGGAGCTGCTGACCGATGCCGGCGTCGGCACCGTGATCCATTCCACCGAGACGGCTTACGAGTTCGATACACATCCGCATCCGCTTTCGACGTTTGCTGCGCGTCTGACCGAGAACCTCGACGAGGTCGAGAAGCTTCAGACGGTCTAGCTGACCCGCAGCCGCCCCATTCCTGCACCCATAGGTCTGCGCCGTCCGGCGCTCAACGAAAGGCATCCCATGTCACTTGCAGCTCAGCAATCGCTTGAATCCCATTACGTTATGCATACCTTTGGCCGCTCTCCGGTCGAGTTTGTCGAGGGTCACGGCATGAAGCTCGCCGGCGACGATGGCCGTGAGTACCTCGACTTTCTTGCCGGCATCGGCGTGTGCAGCCTAGGTCATGGCGACCCGGCTGTGCTCTCGGCGCTCGAGGCACAGACCAAAAAGCTCATGCATGTCTCCAATTACTTCTACATTGAGCAGCGCGGACAGGTCGCGGCGCTGCTGTCCAAGCTTGCTAGCGACGACGTAGATGGTGCGCGCGTGCTTGCCGATGCCATTGCCGCCGGCGATGAGACCACGGCAGCTGCTCTTGGTGCCCCGGCTGCGGATGAGCAGGTTTGGGAGACCTTCTTTGCCAACTCTGGCGCCGAGGCCAACGAGGGCTCGATGAAGCTCGCGCGCCTGTACGCCAAGCGCGCCGGTAATGGCGGCAACACCATCGTGTGCATGCGCGGCGGCTTCCACGGCCGTACGCTCGAGACCATTGCCGCCACCATGCAGGATTGGCTGCAGGACAGTTTCCGCCCACTGCCGGGTGGCTTTGTGGCCTGCACGCCCAACGATGTCGATGAACTGCGTGCAATCTTTAAGCAGCTGGGGAGCGAGATTTGTGCCGTGATGCTCGAGCCGATCCAGGGTGAGAGTGGCGTGCACCCCATGACCGAGGAGTTTATGGCGGCAGCGCGCGACCTGGCACACGAAGTGGGCGCCGTGCTTATCGCCGACGAGGTCCAGTGCGGCATCTTCCGCTCCGGCAAGTCGTTTGCGTTCCAAACCTATGGCGTGGAGCCCGACATCATGAGCCTTGCCAAGGGCATTGCCGACGGCGTGCCCATGGGTGCCGTTGTGGCAAAGAAGGAGATTGCCGACGTGTTTAAGCCGGGCGACCACGGCTCGACCTTTGGCGGCAGCTGCCTGGCCATTGCGGCGTGCGCCGCGACGCTCTCCGCGCTCGTGCGCGGCGATTATGCCGACCATGCTGCCAAGGTAGGCGCCTATATGGAGGCAAAGCTCGCCAAGCTGCCGCACGTGACCGAGGTACGTGGCCGCGGCTTGATGCTCGGCTGTGATTTGGATGATGCCGCGGGCGACGCACATGATGTTGTTGCCCGCGCGCTGGCCGCCGGTGCCGTGATCAACGCTACGGGTGCCCATACGCTGCGTTTCTTGCCGCCGCTCGTCTGCGAGGAGGCCGACGTGGACAGCCTGATCGAGATCCTGTCGGGTGTCTTGGGCTAACGCAGCGCAATAACTCAATTTGGACCGGGTTCCGGACTGTGGGCGTGTCCTATGCGGCATGATTCAGCGGTCTGGAGCCCGTTTTGCCTTAGATTTGCTAAGGCAGGGAGACCTGCTGGTCAAAAAACATCAAATATGAGTACTGTTACCGATTTGGTAGCAGCAATTTTGGACTAATAAGGCCAGATAGCAGATGGCGCGAATTTTTGTGGTGTAAGAGGGAGGGCCGCGTCAGCGCCCCTTGCGC
>WGSL01000084.1 GCA_014871665.1 Collinsella sp.
TGGGAGGCCAGGGCGCCGCTGACCGGTGGACGGCACCGAGCCGTACGCTTGAACTGAGAAGGGGGAGGCCTCGCGGCCTCCCCCTTTTTGCGTTTACGGGCTTTTGTCTCACATAGTAGCTGTGTTTTATAACCCTCGTTTGTCGCATCTTCTGTGAACGGGCTACAATAACTTAGTCTGTGCGATATGGAGGTGAACATGGCTGAAGCTGGTATCGGCGTTGATATCGTCGAGATTTCCCGGATGAAATCAATTCTTGAAAAGACGCCGTCGTTTGCTCGGCGTGTGTTTACCGAAGAAGAGCGTGCGTATTGCGATGTATCATCGCGTCCCGCTGCTCACTATGCGAGCCGCTTTGCTTCGCGCGAGGCGGTGCTTAAAGCTCTCGGCACGGGTTTTAGTCAAGGCGTGGGTCGCAAGGATGTTTCGGTAACGCGTGATAAACTCGGCAAACCGAAGGCGCTGCTTTCGGGCCGTGCACTCGAGATCGCTCATGAGCTGGGTGTTGTTGAGGTCGCTCTTTCCATTACGCTTACAGGAGACTTAGCCGTTGCGAATGCCATCGCGATTACCGAAGATGCTCGGCCTAAGCCAAAAGATGAAAAGGTGAGCACCAAGAAACGCGTAGCGCAGACATTTAAAGAGGCTCGCTCTGTTTTAGATGAGCTTGAGCAGCTGCAGAATTCAGCATTGACGGAGCACCTGGGCGATGCTTCGCAAGATACGCTAGGAGCATAGATGAAACCGGTTTTGAGTACCGAAGAAGTCGTTCGTCTCGAGGATATCATCGAACGCGAAGGGACTTCGAAGGCCGAGCTTATGGAGCTAGCGGGTGAGTTTGCCGCCAACGAGGTCTTGAAGCTCAATCCCGATCGGGTTCTCGTTCTGGTCGGTTTTGGTAATAATGGCGGCGACGGTTGGGTTGCCGCCGATATCCTGAGCCATAAGGGTGTGGACGTCGATATCGTTTCTCCGGTTGAGCCGGATGAGATTCCTGCTGCTCTGGCACGTCATGTTGCTCGTCGTACTGCCGGCCGCGATGTGCACGTTTGCGTCGGCCCCTCGCGTGACGAACTCGAGGTTTTGATCGATAAGGCCGATGTTGTTGTCGATGCCATTTTTGGTACCGGTTTCCATGGGAATCTGCGTGCGCCGTTCTCCATCTGGATTCCTACGGTCAATGAATGCGCCGATTGTGTCGTATCCATTGATGTCCCCTCGGGCCTGAATGCCGAGACGGGCGTTGTTGATGACGACTGCATTCGTGCCGAACATACGGTGACGATGATTGCGCCCAAGATTGGTCTGTATAGCGCTGATGGCCCTGAGTATGCTGGCGATTTGATCTGCGGCAATCTTTACGACCGTCTTGACGAGGTCATCGATGATGTCGACCACGCCGCCGAGATTGTCGAGCCCGGTGACTTAGTTGATTACTTTGCCCCACTACCTACGAATATCGATAAGTATTCCCGTGGCTCTGTGCTTATTGTCGCCGGATCTGCACAATATCCTGGTGCTGCCATTATGGCGGCCAAGTCTGCAGCTCGCGCGGGTGCTGGTTACGTGGCAGTCGCGGCTCCTGACGCCTGCGCTAATCTTATTCGCATTGCACTTCCTTCGATTCCCGTCTTTGCTATTCCGTCTGATTCCCGCGGCTCCTTTGGCGCCGCTGCGCGCATGACGGTGTGCGAGATTGCAAAGAAGTACAGCTGCGTACTGTGCGGTCCCGGTATGACGACGTCTGCCGGCGCTATGCAGGTGGTTTCGGGCTTGCTCGAGCTTGATGTACCGCTTATTTTGGATGCCGATGCACTCAACTGCCTTGCTAAGATTGCCATTGACGGTATTGATAGTAACCCCGAGATGTATCGTCGCGAGCAGCCGTTGGTTATGACACCGCACTATCGTGAGCTTTCGCGTCTGGTTGCCGGTGACGAGGTGAACGACCTTGGTACCGCGATTGCAGCCGCGCAGAAGGTTGTCTGGGCTGCAGGCTCCGACAATCTGGTGGTCATTGCCAAAGGGCCGACGACGGCTATCTGTGGCGTTGAGCGTGTACTGCTGCCGCTCTCGGGTCCGGCTTCTCTGGCAACTGCCGGTTCAGGTGATGTTCTCGCGGGTATTTTGGCCGGCACGCTTGCCACCATGCGCGACGAGATGGATCGTTGGGAGTTGCTGTATTCGTACGCCGTCGCACTTCACAGCTACGCCGGTTTTGCCGCGGCGACGGAGTATGGTGAGAAGAGCGTCATCGCGACCGATCTTATCGACTTGATCGGTCCCGCCATGGAACTGGCGGCAAAGGATGCGCTCGAAGATCTGGGAATCATGGACGAAGGGTCGGATGACTAATCATGAATAAAGCCGATTTGACGCGCTGGTCCTGGGTCGAGATCGACCGCGGGGCGCTCCGTCGCAACACGAGGGCCTATAAGAACTTGTTGAATCCACGTCAGCGCCTGTGCTGCGTGGTCAAGGCCGATGCTTATGGTCATGGAGCTGTTGAGTGCGCCAAGATCATGTATTCGGCCGGTGCCGACATGTTTGCCGTGGCGACGGTTAACGAGGGCGTTGAGCTCCGACAGGGCGGGATTACGAAACCCATCCTCATCCTAAGCGAGCCGCCTATCGAGGCCATTCCGACGTTGCTCGAGTTTGATATCATGCCCTCGGTCTATACGTCTGACTTTGCTCTTGCGTATGGCGAATGTGCCGTCGCGGCGGGCAAGGTGGGCAAGTATCATCTCGCCATCGAGACGGGTATGAATCGTATCGGCGTACACTACACACAGGTGCTCGACTTTGTCCGCGGTATTAATTTCCATCGCGGTATTCAGTGCGACGGCGTATTTACGCACTTCGCCACGGCCGATGAACCTTCGGGCTGGGACTACAAGCTGCAGTGTCAGCGCTTTACCGAGGCCGTTCAAGCCATTAAGGATGCGGGTTTTGAGTGCGGTATCGTGCACTGCGCCAACACGCCGTCCTCGATGCTCGACCCCTCGATGCATTTTGATATGATTCGCGCCGGCGTTGGCTTGTATGGCATGCAGCCGTGCGAGCTGAGTGGCCGCGTGATGCAGCTTGATCCCGTTATGAGCGTCCATGCGCGCGTGACGCGCGTGGCACACCCTGCGATGGGTGAGGGCGTGGGCTACGGTTTTACCTACCGCGTACCGCGCACGCGCGTTCAGATCTGCACGCTGCCGATCGGTTATGCCGACGGCCTATCGCGTACGCTTTCCAATCGTATGGATGTGCTGTATCGCGGCGAGCGCGTGCATCAGGTTGGCAATATCTGCATGGACCAGTTTATGGTCGCCATTCAGTCCAACCCGGCACACGAGATTCCCGAGGCCGAGTATGGTGACGAGATGATCATTGTCGGCCGCGATGGCGATGCCGAGATCACTATGGACGAGATGGCCCGACTGCGCGGAACGATTAACTACGAGGTCGCCTGCGGCTTTGGCATGCGTCTCGACAAGGTCTACGTGTAGGAGCCGCTATGGGCGTCATGCACATCCCCGGCCATACCCATCAGGCACCACGTGAGGTCGCACTCGAGGAGATCGAGGCCGTTCTGGGCGATTGTCACCTCTGCCAGCTCTACCAGTCGCGTCACAATATCGTGTTTGGCGTGGGAAACCCCCGCGCTCGCGTGATGTTTATTGGTGAGGCGCCGGGCCGCAATGAGGATTTGCAGGGCGAGCCCTTTGTGGGGGCGGCAGGCGAGGACCTCAACGGCATTTTGTCGCTGGCGGGCCTCAAACGCGAAGACGTCTACATTGCCAACGTGCTTAAGTGCCGCCCGCCGGGAAACCGCAATCCGCGTCCCGAGGAAGTGTTGGCTTGCTCGCCGTTTTTGCGTGAGCAGATTCGAAGCATCTGGCCCGATATTATCGTGACGCTCGGCAACCCCGCGACGCACTTTGTGCTTAAGACCGAGATTGGCATTACTAAGCTGCGCGGCAGGTTCCACCAGATGGGGCATTTTGTAGTAATGCCCACGTTCCATCCGGCAGCAGCGCTGCGCAATCCGGCGTGGCAGGAGCTGCTGGAGGAAGACTTTAAGATGCTGGGCGACTATCTGGAGCGACATCCCGCACCAGAGGACGTCTCGGAATAATAAGGAGCATATATGTCCCTGGAGCGCCTGGGGGTAGGTACTTACAAAACGACTTGCGCTGCCGATACGGAGTACTTTGGCGAGCTAATTGCACCGTGCCTTGAGGACGGCGATGTGCTCATCCTGACCGGTGGCCTGGGAGTGGGCAAAACTCACTTTACCAAGGGCGTCTCGCGCGGGCTGGGCGATGGGCATATGGTTACGAGCCCTACGTTTGCGCTCATGGCCGTTCACGATCAAGGTCGTATTCCGCTGTTTCACTTTGATCTATACCGCCTGGAGCATGCCTACGAGCTCGAGGATACGGGCATTTTCGATGTGCTGGGCTATGAGGGTGCTTGCCTGCTGGAATGGGGCGAACAATTCCAGGACGAGCTGACGGATGAGTATCTTTCGGTGACGCTCAAGCGTGATGAGGGCGACAGCGATGTGCGAACGATAACGCTTGAGGCGCACGGTGACCGCGCAATGGAGCTTTCCCATTTGATTGATAGGGCTGTACAAGATGAGCTTGCATAACGACAACGCGCTGGTGGTGGCGCTCGATACCTCGACCGACATGCTTGCCTGCGCGGCAAGCTGGATTGATGGGCAGACGGGCGAGACGAAGCTCGTGAGTGGCGACCACATGTGTCGCCGTCACGCCAACGTTGAGCTCGTGAATACCGTTGATGGCGTGCTGGCTCAAGCCGGTCTGGATCGCAGCGATGTTGGTTGCTATGTGGTCGGCCGCGGCCCGGGGTCCTTTACGGGTGTGCGCATCGGCATCTCCACTGCCAAGGGCCTCGCGCGTGGTGCCAATGTTCCGCTGCTGGGCGTGTCGACGCTCGACGCCTGCGCTTGGACGGCGTGGAAGGCTGGCGTGCGCGGCAAGCTTGGTATCTTGGCCGATGCTATGCGCGGTGAGGTATATCCGGCGCTGTATATGCTGGTCGATGAGGGTCCCGAGCGTCTGTTTCAGCGCGAGCGCGTGGTCAAGGCCGCCGTGGCGCTTGATGAGTGGCGTCAGACCGCGGGCTGGGATCAGGTTCAGCTAACTGGTGACGGTCTCGTGCGTTATGGCAAGCTGCTGGGTGAGGACGAGACGGCACGCTGCGTGGAGCGAGGCCTGTGGTGGCCCTCGGGCGAGGGCCTGCTGATGGCGCACGCCGCAGGCGATGGCGATCCCGCTCGCGTCTTGCCGATCTACACGCGCCTTTCGGACGCCGAGGAAAACGAGCGCAAGCGCCTGGGCCTTGCCGAGAGCGCGCAGAGTGAGGTGACAGGTGTTGCCGACGAGCTCGCTGGGCGTCATCTGCAATTCCGCCCCATGGGCGCGGCGGATGCCGAGGGCGCGAGCGCACTGGAGACCGCCTGCTTTGAAGGCGCCGGACACGAGGCGTGGACGCCGGGCATGTTCTTGTCCGAGCTGGGCGAGGACGTTGCCGCTCCGCGTAGCTGGTGGGTGGCGCACGACGACGGTCAGTTGCTGGGTCTTGCCGGCGGCATGGTCGTCGACGGGGACGTGCAGATTATGGACGTTGCCGTCGATCCGACTCATCGCCGTGAGGGTATCGCCCGCAAGCTTCTGTCGCACGTGAGCTATGACGCGCAGATGCTCGGCTGCACCACGGCTTCGCTTGAGGTTGAGGACGGCAACGAGGGCGCAATTGCACTCTATGCCGCCCTGGGCTTTACCGAGGCGGGTCGTCGCCGTGGCTACTACGGTGCCGGCAAGGATGCCATCGTCATGACGGCGCCGCTGCCCCTGGTGCTTCCGGTCGACAATGCTTCGCCGGAGCCGACGGCGGCAGAGCAGCGCGTATGGCCGCTGCCTGCGCCTGGGCGCTCCGAGGGGGAGCGTGCCGAAATTGAGCGCCGCCACCTAGTGCTCGCTATCGAGAGTTCCTGCGACGAGACGGCCGTGGCGATAATCGATGCAGATGGCAATATGCTGGCCAACCAGGTGTCGACACAGATTGATTTTCACGCCCGCTTTGGCGGCGTGGTACCCGAGATCGCCTCGCGCAAGCACGTTGAGGTGATTGTGAGTGTCGTGGATGCGGCGCTCGAGGATGCCGCAGCATCGCTGGGCCTTACGGGCGGAGCCATTGCACCAAGTGAGCTTGCCGCCGTGGGCGTGACGCAGGGTCCGGGCCTGGTGGGCGCGCTCGTGGTTGGCGTCGCCTTCGCCAAGGGCTTTGCCTACGCTGCTGGCAAGCCGCTCGTGTGCGTCAACCATCTGGAGGGGCACCTGTTTGCCAACCTGCTGGCGCAGCCCGACCTCAAGCCGCCGTTCATCTTCACGCTTGTCTCGGGCGGGCACACCATGCTCGTGCACGTGAAGGCGTGGGGCGACTACGAGGTGCTCGGTGAGACGCTCGACGACGCCGTGGGCGAGGCCTTCGACAAGGTGGCCAAGGCGCTGGGCCTGGGCTATCCCGGTGGCCCCATCATCTCTAAGCTGGCCGAGACGGGCAACCCCAAGGCGATCGATTTCCCCCGTGCGCTTAACAGCAGGGGGGACTACCGCTTCTCGCTTTCGGGCCTCAAGACGGCGGTGACGCTCTACATCGAGCAAGAGACCAAGGCCGGGCGCACGATTCACCTTCCCGATTTGGCGGCTTCGTTTGAGGCAGCTGTCTTTGACGTGCAGTACAAGAAGGCCAAAAACGCACTGCACGCTACCGGATGCAAGGAATACTGCATCGGTGGCGGCGTCTCGGCCAACCCGCATCTGCGCGAGATGATGATCAAGAAGCTTGGGCGTCAGGGGATTCGCGTAACGGTGCCGCCCTTGTCTGCCTGTACCGATAACGCAGCCATGATCGCGGAGGTCGCTCGCCGTAAATTCGACCGAGGCGAAATCTCGCCGTTCGATGTCGACGCCGATCCGAACATGACGCTGTAGCTGGTACGGCGCGGTCCCCGGACGGAGGGGCCGGATATAAGGTTTCCTGCTCTACAGTCCTGCGCAAGACGAAGGCCACATTAAGTGGCCTTCTTTGCGTGCGGAACTC
>WGSL01000085.1 GCA_014871665.1 Collinsella sp.
GCACTCTACGGGCTTTAAGGCGAGCCTCACCTTGGGCAGCGGCGACTTCGAGAGCGATTTCCTTCCGCTTGGCTACGACGGCGAGACCATTTTGAATCTTGAATTCGATAACGGGGATAAGTCTGCTGTGTATAGTTTTGAAGTCGATTCGGGCGACATGTCGTTTGATTCGGAGTAGTGGGGCAGACGAAAGCCTAGGCGAAGATATAGACGCGCTGTTTGATGAAGGCGCCGAAGCCGAGATCGGCTTCGGCGCCTTTGCCCTTACAATGGGGGCATGGAACAGATTATCTTGAACATACTCGAGGCTCTGCGTCGCGGCGAGACCGTGGACGACAAAGCGCTCGTCAAACTGATACATGCCGCGGCGCGCCGTGAGGGTGCCGACAAACGCGATTTGGCCAAGCGCCGTCTGCTGCCGTTCTACCAGCGGGTTAAACGTGAGGAGCCGGCTCGGTGGGCTGCGTGGAATGTCGATTCCGATCTGGAGCGTCAACTGCTGCAGGTGCTGCGTATGAAGCCGCGCCGAACGGCCTCGGGCGTGGCGACCATTACCGTCATCACCAAGCCCTGGCCATGCTCGGGCGATTGCCTGTTTTGCCCCAACGATCTGCGCATGCCCAAGAGCTATCTGCACGCCGAGCCGGCATGCGCCCGTGCGGAGCAAAATTGCTTTGACCCGTATCTGCAGGTGAGCGCCCGTTTGACGGCGCTTTCGCAGATGGGGCATGCGACCGATAAGATTGAGCTCATTGTGCTCGGCGGTACCTGGAGCGACTATCCGCAAGGGTATCAGACGTGGTTTATGTCGGAGCTCTTCCGTGCACTCAATGATGATGCGGTGGCGGGCGTGGCGGCCAACCCCATGTTGGCGCGTCCGGGCATCAGCCGTGCCGAGGCGGGGCGCCTGCTCGATGACGCTCCCGCCGATGCCCTGCCGCCTGTGGTAGCAGAACGCCGCGAGCGCTATCGGGCCGCCGGCATTGCGACAGACGAGGTCGAGCTTGCTGCCGGCGTTGCCGACGAGCAGGAGCGTGTGGATGCTGCCGTGGGCGGCTATAACCGCGCGGTGCGTCGGCTGTACGGCCCTGGTACGCCGTGGGGCGAGGTTGCCGAGTGGCAAACGGCAACGATGGAGGAGCTTGAGCGTCAGCAGCGCATCAACGAGACGGCGAAGCATCGCGTGGTGGGGCTCGTTATCGAGACGCGCCCCGATGCCGTAACGCCGCAGGCGCTTACGCTCATCCGCCGCCTGGGCTGCACCAAGATCCAGATGGGTATTCAGAGTCTCGACCAACATTTGCTCGATATCAACGAGCGTCGCATTTCGGTGGCTCAGGTCGAGCGGGCGTTTTCGCTTGCGCGCCTGTTTGGCTTTAAGATCCATGCGCATTTTATGCTCAACTTGCTGGGCGCCACACCCGAGGGGGACAAGCGCGACTACGAGCACTTTATGACTGAGGGGGCCTTTATGCCCGACGAGGTCAAGGTCTACCCGTGTGCGCTCATCGAGGGCTCGCGTCTGGTGGGCTGCTACGAGCGCGGCGAGTGGCGCCCCTATACCGAGGAAGAACTGCTCGATGTGTTAGCCGACGACATCGTGGTGACGCCGGCGTTCTGCCGTATCAGTCGCATGATCCGCGATTTTAGTTCCGATGACATCATGGTGGGCAACAAGAAGCCCAACCTGCGTCAGCTCGTTGAGAACCGCCTGGCTGCTCGGGGTGACGGTGCGACGGTGCGTGAGATTCGCTATCGCGAGATCAGTACCGCGGGTGCCGACCTGGATGAACTGTCTCTTGATGAGGTCGCTTACGAGACGCCGGTGACGCGTGAACGCTTTTTGCAGTGGGTGACGCCCGAAGGCAAGATCGCTGGCTTTTTGCGCCTGTCGCTGCCCGTTCGCGCTTTTGTTGCCGCGCATGCGGACGAGTTGCCGACGACGCCGGACGAGGCGATGATTCGCGAGGTGCACGTGTATGGCATGGCGGCACGCGTGGGTGACCAGGGCCAGGCGGCGCAGCATCACGGGTTGGGGCGTTTGCTCGTAGAGCGTGCGTGCGAGATTGCCCGGGATGCCGGCTATGCGCGCATCAACGTGATCAGCGCGATTGGTACGCGCGAGTACTATCGCCATCTTGGATTTTATGACCATGGCCTTTATCTGCAAAAGGAGCTCTAGATGAACAAGCCGAGTGTTTCTGCCGGCGTCGTTGCCGGCGTTGCTCTGGGAGCCGCGGCGCTTGGTGCGGCCGCTGTCGCTGTTCGTGTTGCCTGTCTGCAGGTTGCGCGAACCTGCAATGGGTTGGCGCGTGTGAAGCGCGTGCACGACGAGGGCGGCGACGAAGTCCGCGTATTGGTGCAAGGCGGCGTCTACCAAAGCGCGAGTTACGTTGGCGAGCGTTGGGCTGAGCCCGTCTTTGTGTACTATCGTGCGTTTGACGACGTGTTTGAGGCCGAGGGTGCAATGCACGACGCTTATGGTCACGGCATCGACCGTATGCTCATGCTGGGTGGCGGCGGGTTTGCCTATCCCAAGTTTGCGCTGATGTCGCACGAGGGCTTGCGCATGGACGTTATCGAGTATGACGGAGAGATTACGCGCCTGGCGCGCCGTTGGTTCTATCTGGACGAGCTGGAGCGCACGGTGGGCGACCGCTTGCGGGTGATTACTGCTGAGGCTCGCTCGTATCTGGGTGTGACGAGTGTGGGTCATCGTCGCTACGACGTGGTCGTGAGCGATTGCTTTGGCGGTGCCGAGCCCGTACGCGAGCTGGCGACCGTTGAGGCGTTGCGTCTAGTGCGGGGCAGCCTGAATGCCGGCGGCATCTACGTGGCCAATATCGTGAGCGCAAGCGAGGGGAGCGATGTGACGTTCCTGCGCGATTGCGCTGCCACGGCACTCGAGGTATTCGCCCACGCCTGGGTGGTCCCATGTGGCGATGCGGAGTTCGGCGGCGAGGAAAACTACCTGCTCATCGCCAGCGACGGCAACTACGCCTTTGCCGAAGCCGTGCCCTTCGACACCGACTTCCTCGGCACCGTCCTTCACGACAAATAAGTCTCCTCGTCCCAAAAAGACTGGTCTTAGGCGTGGTCGCGCCAGCCGAGAACGCGCTGCTTCATGCCTTCGATGTCGAGCACGCCTTCGGCAAAGCCCTTGCGCACGAGCTCTTCGGGAACAAACTCGTCGTAGCGGTCAAAGTAAGGCACCTCGCCGGGATAGACGAGGTCGATGGGGTCGAAGTCTTTCTCGGCTTCGGCGGCGAGCACTTCAAAGAACGTCTCCTCGTCGGCCTTCATCTTAAACTGCATAAAGTACGGGCGTGACGGGTCGAGTCCGCGAAGGCCCAGCTCCGCGGCACATTTAATCTTGAGCATGCGCTCGAGCGCCAAAAAGGCGTAGCTTCCCAACCAGGGGAAGAGCACCCAGGTGTCGCCGCCCAGGTTAATGAGCGGCTTGGTTCCCGCGCCCGAAATCTCGGCGGTATGACGAGCCTGCGCAAGGCGGGCCCGTGCGTTACCCATAAGGTACGGATATGCTGCGTGCTCGTTGAGCGCCTTGCGCATGCGCTCGAGTACGTGTGTATTGATATCACCGGGGCAGTCGCCAAAGTAGGCCGGCACCCGGCCCTTGACCTGCGTGGCAAAGACGGTGTGGCGCTTCCAGTCCACTTCCTCGACAATCCAGCAGTGTCCGGCGATGGCGATGCGCTCACCGGGCGGTGGCGGATTGACGATCGTGCCCAACTCGGCCGACTCACTGCGAACGGTGAACTCCTCGTTTTCCTGGAACACAGCGTAGAACTTAAAGTTGTTAATGATGCGCTCGCCCGCGAGGCCCACGATGAGTCCGCCGCCCTCGGTGACTTGGATATGGTCGATCTTGATGAGGTGGCGCAGCAGTACGCGATAGTCATCGGCCGAGATGCGATGGAAATAGCTAAGCGTGAGCACACGCTGGGCAAGCTCTGCCGGCGTGAGCTCTCCGGTGCTGGCAAGCGTCGACATAGTCTGGTGGTAGAGCAGGCTGTAGGGGAGTCGATCGAGCTCGGGCGGCTCGACCCACTTTTCCTCGCGATAGAGTTGTACGAGCGCGATGCCCTGCAAGAGCTTCCACGGAATGGTCTCGGGCATCATCGTGCGCGGCTCGGGCTCTTCCTCGCGCATGACAAACCACATCTCGGGCGGAAGATCGCGGCGCCCCGTGCGGCCCATTCGCTGCAAAAAGGAGCTGACGGTAAACGGCGCATCGATCTGAAACGCACGCTCCAGACGGCCGATATCGATACCGAGTTCCAGCGTAGAGGTGGTAACGGTCGTCTGTGCCTGTTCCTCGTCGCGCATAAGCTCTTCTGCCGTCTCACGCAACGATGCCGAAAGATTGCCGTGATGGATGAGGAAACGGTCGGGCTCGTGTCGACTTTCGCAGTAGCTACGCAGCATGGAGCATACGGCCTCCGCCTCTTCGCGCGAGTTGGCAAAGACCAGGCACTTGCGGCCGCGGGTGTGTTCGAAGATATAGCCCATGCCGGGGTCGGCGTTGTCTGGTGCTGTGTCGGTGGGGTTGAGTAATGCCTGTTCGGGTGCTCGGGGAATGTCGACTTCGCCCTCGGGGGCCGAGGAAGCGCGACTGTCCTTGGGGGCAGCCTTGCCCCGTGCCTGCTCGCGACGTTGGCGGCGTTCCTCCTGTGTGAGTTGTCCGCTATGGCGCATGTCTTGGGTGCTGACGGGCAGTGCCGCGGGTGCCGCTGCCTCAATGCGCTCGCATGCAAGCACTTCGGCCTCTTGAGGACCCATGCTCTTGAATCCCCGCTGCTGCGCCTGGGGACCCGAGTTGTAGAAGTGCTCCATGGAGATACGCCACACGCGGCGCGGTTCCTCAAAACGAGGGATAACGCAGTCGCGTCCCGTTCCCTGCGAGAGAAAGGCACCCGTGCGCTCGGGGTCGCCGATGGTAGCCGAAAGGCCAATGCGGCGGGGTTGTACGCCGGCCATGCGCGACAGGCGCTCAATAAGGCAGAGCGTCTGCCCGCCTCGATCGCCGCGCATAAGCGAATGGACCTCGTCGATGACGACGTAGCGCAGATCGCAGAACATGCGCGGAATCGCCATGTGCTTATGGATCAAGAGCGCCTCGAGCGACTCGGGCGTAATCTGCAAGATACCGCTCGGCTTTTTGATGAGCTTTGCCTTGTGCGACTGCGAAACGTCGCCATGCCAGTGCCAGACGGGGATGTCGGCTTCTTCGCAGAGGTCGTTGAGGCGGACGAACTGATCGTTGATGAGCGCCTTGAGGGGGCCAATGTAGAGGGCGCCCACGCTTGCGGGCGGGTTCTCCCAAAACTCGGTCAGGATGGGAAAGAAGGCCGCTTCGGTTTTGCCGGAAGCTGTGGATGCCGTTAGGAGCACATTGTCTTGTGTGTTAAAGATGGCATCTGCTGCCGCAACCTGGATAGAGCGCAGACTCTCCCAATCGTGGGAGTAGATGAAGTCTTGGATAAACGGGGCGTAGCGGTCAAAGGCGTTCACGGGGCCTCCTCTCAAAAGCGGAACTCTCAACGCGGTGGGCAGTGGCTCGCTACATTACTGTCTCGACGTTTGCCCAGATAAAACCTGTCAAAATAAACCTGTCCCTTTTTGGCAGGTTAGATGGTGAATTCGGCGAAGTTGCGATCGTCGGATGATGTGGGCGATTCGTTGGCCGGTGCCAGTGTGTCGCCGCCGACGCTTTGCAGCAGCTCGGCCACGTCGGCATCGGGGTTTTGGCACAGGATATCGAGCAACTCGATAAAGTCGCGGATGACCTCACGGGGCGTCAGGTGCGTGTCGGCTCCCACGCGGCCAAACTCAATCTTGAGGAAGTCCACCAGGTCGTTCTCGGTAAGCGTAGGCGTCCAGCCAAAGTAGCCGGCATGGATCTGCATGAGCTTTTCGATGAGCACCAGCAGCTCCTCATAGGTGAGCGGCTGCAGGCGAATGATGGGTGCGAGCATGTCTTTGAGGTCCTCGCGTGCAAAACGGCCCTGGGCGAGGCGGCTGCGCAGAGCCTCGTAGGAAAATACGCCGCGTCGACGGTCTTCGATGGAGGTTGGCGTGCCGCCCATGATCATGCCCAGGTACTGTGCCTTGCCTTGCAGTGTGTCGTTGTACATGGTCAGGATCTTCTCGTAGTTGTACTGGCGCGTGATGGCGTTGGGGATCTTGTACAGGTTTACGAGTTCGTCGATGAGCACCAGCATGCCCTTATAGCCGCTGCAGACCAAAAAGCGCGCGATGAGCTTGATGTAGTCGTACCAGTCGTCGTCGCTGATGATGGTCGAGGAGCCCAGCTCGGCGCGTGCCTCGCTCTTGGTGCGGTACTCGCCGCGAATCCATTTGGTCACGCGGCTCATGCTCTCTTCGTCGCCCTCAGAGACGGCCGTGCGATAGCGACGAAGCATGCGGACAAAGTCAAAACCGTGGACCATCTCCTCGAGCGGGGCAAGCTGGGCATTAACGGCTGACTCGTCGGTATTGGCGCACGAGGCGACCCAGCGATCCAGGATAAGGTTGAGCGCGCCGCCCTCGGGGCGCGTCTTGGTCGATATATTGCGGATGAGCTCGCGATAGGTGGCCAGACCCTGCCCCTGACCGCCCTGCAGGCGACGCTCGGGCGAAAGGTCGGCATCGGCGACGACGAAGCCCTCACCCATGGCGTGCGTACGGATGGTTTGGAGCAAAAAGCTCTTGCCGGCGCCGTAGCGACCGACCAAAAAGCGGAAGCTTGCGCCGCCATCGGCTATGAGGCTCAGGTCGGTGAGCAGGGCGCGGATCTCGACCTCGCGTCCCACGGTGATGTAGGGAAGGCCGATGCGCGGGACGACGCCGCCCTTGAGCGAGTTGAGAATGACGGCGGCGACGCGCTTGGGCACACGGGGTGCTGTGGATGTGGTATCACTCATGGTCTAGATATCCTCTCACGTCTGCTTCGTAGTCCTCGATTATCTGCGGTCCCGCCGCGCCGAATTCAATAACGGTGTCGCCCACGAGGTCAAAGAGCGCTTCGTTGATGTTGTCGACAAGCATGTCTTCGCTCTGGCCCGACCTCTCCACAGCCGATGCTGCCTGCGCCGCGTTCTGCTCG
>WGSL01000086.1 GCA_014871665.1 Collinsella sp.
GCCCACCGCCAAGACCACCAAGCGAAAGCGCACGACGACGGCCAAGAAGACCACGGCAAAGACCACGACTCCCAAGGCAGAGACTAAGCCCGCTGCTGCCAAAGAGGAGCCCAAGGCCGAGGTAAAAGCCAAGCCGGCACCGAAGGCCGCTGAGGTCAAGGCCGCACCGAAGGCTACGGTCAAGCCCGAGCCCGCCAAGGAGACTCCGGTCTCCCCCGCCGCTCCGGCAAAGGAAAAAGCCCCGTCCAAGAAGACATCCGTCCGCAAGGCAACGGCCACCCGCAAGCGCCGCTAGCCCACAGACGATTCAAAACCTCATCAAACCCTAAGTAAGGGGCGCTTCAACTGGGCGCCCCTTCTCTGTAGGTAGTTGCTAAAACGATTTACCAGGACAACCGTTCGCCGATGGTAAACGGATGTTGTTTATACAGCCTGTGTACAACAGATATACTTACATCCTGTGCGTAAAGCCCATGGCCAGCAGGCCATGATTCTATTGAACTGGACCGTACTATGAGATTGATACACAACAGCCGTCTGCCGCAGTTTCGCACTCCTTTTGGCGCTGTGACCACAGGAACTCCCCTTTCACTCTCCGTGATTCTGGAGGATGCCGATCCCGCGCAGGCAACGCTTACGCTGCGCACCTGGGTCGATGAGATCGGTGAGTCTCGGTATCCTATGACGCACGAGGGCGACGGCATATTTACCGCAGAGCTTGAGTGCACCGAGCCCTGTCTTATTTGGTACAGCTTTATCTGCAATATTGAGGGCCAGCCCGAGGTTCGTCTGGGCGCACCACAGGGCCGCACCGGCGGCGAAGGCGTAACCTACGACTACGCTGAGGTGCCGTCGTTCCAGGTCACCGTCTACAAACACCGTGAGAACCGTCCCACCTGGTACGAGCGCGGTATGGTCTACCAGATCTTCCCCGATCGCTATGCCCGCGACGAGCACTGGCGCGAGCGCACGCTGGCCGAGGTCGAAAAACCGCGTAAGGGCATTCAGCGCCGCATGGTCGAGGACTGGAACGAGCCGCCTGTGTACGAGCGCGCCGAAGACGGATCCATCAAGACCTGGGACTTTTACGGCGGCTCGCTCAAGGGCATCCAGAATGACCTGCCCCGCATCGCCGAGCTGGGCTTTACGGCAATCTATCTCAACCCCATTTTTGAAGCCGCGAGCAACCACCGCTACGACACCGCCGATTACACCAAGATCGATCCGATTCTGGGCACCGAGCAGGACTTTACTGAGCTGTGCGAGGCGGCCGAGAAGCTCGGCATTTCCATCATTCTGGACGGTGTGTTCAACCACACGGGCGACGATTCGATCTACTTCAACCGCTACGGCAACTACCCCGGCGTGGGCGCGTGGCAGAGCGAGGATTCGCCGTGGCGCGATGCATTTTATTTCCACGAGGACGGCTCGTACGACTGTTGGTGGGGCGTGAGCAATATGCCCGCCATCAATGAGAGCTCCGAACTGGTACGCGAGCGGCTCCTGGGCAAGGACGGCGTCATTCGTAAATGGCTGCGCGCCGGCGCTCACGGCTGGCGCCTGGATGTGGCCGACGAGCTTTCCGATGACTTCCTGACCGAGATCAAAAAGGCCGTGCTCGCCGAGAAGCCCGACGCGCTGCTGCTCGGCGAGGTCTGGGAAGATGCCTCCAACAAGATCAGCTACGGCCATCTGCGTCGCTACCTGCAGGGCTCCGAGCTGGACTCTGCTATGGATTACCCCTTCCGCGACATGGTCATCGGCTTTTTGATGGGCTACAAAAACGCCTACCAAGCTGCCGAGGATATCGAGACCCTGCGCGAGAACTACCCGCGCGAGGCATTATCCTGCGCGCTCAATCTGCTGTCGAGCCACGACCGCCCGCGCATTATCTCGGTGCTCGGCGGCGGCCCTGACGAGTCGCAGCTGCCCGAGAGTGAGCGCAGCAAATGGCGCCTGGACGAGAACTCCATGGGCCTGGCCAAGAGCCGCTTTTGGCTGGCGACGCTCATGCAGATGACGTTCCCGGGCGTTCCCTCAATCTATTACGGTGACGAGTACGGCTTGGAGGGTCTCACCGATCCGGGCAATCGCCGCACCATGCCGACCAAGGAAAACCTGCACGACTTCGATACATTCGTGATCGTCAAGAATGCCTCGGCCGTGCGCCGCGCCCTGCCGTTTATGATCGATGGCGAGATCAAGGCCTTCGCGCTCAATGACGAGGTGCTGGCCTACAACCGTACCGGTAAAGACGGCGAGTCCGCGACAGTCATCATCAACCGCAGCCTGCGCAATTCGCATCGTGTGACGATTCCGGCGCTCGGCGAATGCGCGAGCGATGTTATTAGCGGTCACGAGTGCGAGATCCACAACGGCACGGTCACGCTCGATCTTTATCCGCTGGGCTCGTCGATCATCTATCACCATGCCGAGCAGCGCCTGCAGGAGCCGCTCGATCACGGTGCGGGTGTTGTGTGTCATATCACCTCGGTACCGACCGACGACGGCAAGCCCGGTACAATCGGCGCGCCCACGCGTCGCTTTATCGACCATCTGGCCGCCATGGGCATGCGCTACTGGCAGGTTCTCCCCGTCAACCCCACGGACTTCTTCCGCTCCCCTTACGCTGGTCCTTCGGCCTTTGCAGGCAATATCGACCTGCTACCCGAGAGCCACGAAGAGCTGGCAGCCGACTTTGAGACCTGGAAGGCCCGCGGCGGCGAGGATGCCGATCCGCTGTACACCGCGTTTAAACATCGCAATGCCGATTGGCTCGAGAAATACTGCGTCTACATGGCCGTTAAGAAGTACTTTGAGGGCGAGTCGCGCCATGATTGGCCGGCAGATGTCGCGCGCTACAGCGAGCATCTGATCGACGACAAGCGCTTCCACAACGAGGCCGAGCTTCAGGCGTACATGCAGTACCGCTTTGACCTGGCTTGGTGCGAACTCATGAACTATGCGCACAAGAAGGGCATCGAGGTCATCGGAGATATCCCCATGTACGTCTCGGACGATTCGGCGGATGCGTGGAGCGAACCCGAGAACTTCTGGCTGTCCGATACCGGCAAGGCGATTGAGATTTCCGGCGCGCCGCCCGACAACTTTGCGCCCGAGGGCCAGGTGTGGGGCAACCCGACGTTCCGCTGGGACCACATGAAGCAGAACGGCTATAGCTGGTGGATGGATCGCCTGCGTCGTGCGTTTTCGCTCTACGACCGCGTGCGTCTGGATCACTTCCTGGGATTCCACAGCTATTACAGCATTCCCGCGGGCAAGGCATGCGCCGACGGCCGCTGGCTAGCGGGCCCGGGCAAGGACCTATTCCAGACCGCCTACGACGAGCTTGGTCCGCTCAACTTTATCGCCGAGGACCTGGGCTATTTGACGCCCGGTGTTCGCGCCATGGCCTCGACCTGTGGTTTCCCCGGCATGGACGTGCTGGAGTTTAGCGACTACGACGTTCGTTGCGGCGTGCATCCCACGCCCGGCAAGATCCTGTACACCTCGACGCACGATACGTCGACGCTTGCCGGCTGGTGCACGCGTTCCTTTGCGGGCGGCGATGAACCGAGCGGTGTTGAGCTGGCGGCCAAGCTGATGAGCGACGCGCTGGCAAGCGACGCTCCCCTGGTGATGATGCCGCTGCAGGATGTCCTGGGGCTTGGCGCCGACGCGCGCATGAACGTTCCGGGCGTGGCCACGGGCAACTGGACCTGGCAGGCTGACGAGGCGGACATCGCAGCCGCCGAGAACAAAACCGCACAGCTCTTGCGCAACAACCATAGATTCTGGGGCGAAGCGTGATAAAACCCCCGATATAGGGTACAGTTACAGACGTTTGAATTTTTGCGGGCAGAGTAATCTGCCCGCTTTGTGCTGAAAAGGAAGTATTATGGCGCGCTACGATTACAAGTGCTCGAGCTGCGGCAACGTGTTTGAGGTTGAGCATCCCATGTCCGAGACCCCCGAGGTCGTGTGCCCCAGCTGCGGTGCCCCGGCGGCCAAGACGTTCTCGGCCAGCGGCATTAAATTTGAGGGCAGCGGTTTCTACAACACCGACCAGCGAAGCGGCGGCTCCAGCACCAGCGCCACCAGCGGCTGCTGCGCCAACTGCCCGCACAGCCACTAGAAACCAAGCAGCCCCGCGACCGACACCGATCACGGGGCTATTTCTTTGCTCTATGGGTAGTTAATTAAGCTACCCAGGTTTCCTTGTGAGTTGCGGTGAAATAAGGACTGTTTGGCGGGCAGAAGCGGCTTTCCAATCCCTATTTCACCGCAACTTAGTAGTTACTTGTGGACCAGGCGGGCGCAGAAGTGGCCGTCGTAGGAATCGGCGTTTACCGGCACGCTTTGGAAGAGGCCTCGAGCGTTCTGGCGGACGGAGACGAGTTTCTTAGCCTGGGCAAACTCGGGCAGCTGCAGGATTTGCGCCTCGGAGAGCGGCGCCACGGTAAAGCCGGCACCCTCGGGAGAAGCCAGGAAGGCATCCACGACCTGAGTGTTCTCCTCAGCAAAAACCGAGCAGGTGGCATAGATAAGCTCACCGCCGGCAGCCACGCGCGCGGCGGCTTCCTTGAGCATCGTCAGCTGCAGTTTAGGAAGCTCAACCGTCACGTCCTTTTCGGTCAAGCGCCACGGAATCTCAGGATGACGGCGCATGGTGCCGGTACCCGAGCACGGGGCATCGATAAACACCGTATCGAACAGAACGGGTTTACCAAGCATCGCATCGAACGACGTGAGGACCGTATCGAGCTCGCACGCATCACCCGAGACGGTACGAACGCCCTTAATACCAGCCTTATGCAGGCGCGCAAGATTCTGATCACACTTGCGATCGTGCAAATCGAGTGCAGTGTGCTGACGCTCGTAGCCGGCACGCTTGGCCTGGCACATCATCACATAGGTCTTGGTGCCGCGACCGGCGCCGATCTCCAGGCAAAGCCCAGGACGGGTCGCCGCAGTAGCGATGAGCTGGGCGTTAAGGTCCGAGGCCACGGCCGCCGCGCGTTCAAACACACCCGACGCAACCGTAGCCTGCGAATCGACCGGCGCATGGCAGCCCGGGAACACCGGCGCCACAAGCTGCGATAGGTACGGATCAGGCTTGGTTGCAAAGGCGTTCTCGTGCAAAGCGAGCGGCGCGGGCGCCAGATTTCCGGCAAAGTTGAGCGCTCCCTCGGGCGTATCGAACGAGGCCATAATGCGAGCGCACAGCCAGCGCGGCATGCCCATCAGGCGAGACAGGCGAACCAATCGGCGCTCGGACTCATCGGCATCCGCCGCAGTGGCAAAGTCCTCGACGTTGTCCGCGACCTTATGCAGTACGGCGTTCGCCAGACCGGCAGCCGATTTAGCGCCGCTACGAACCAGCTCAACGCCCTGACTCACGGCAACGCGACCCGGGGTATGCAGGTAGAGCATCTCGAAGGCCGAGATGCGAAGCGCCATGCGAACGCGCGGCGCGACCTTTTTGGGCTTATCGAGAAACTGATCGAGCAGCTCGTCCAAAATGCCCTGGGTGGCTGCAACACCAAGTGCCAAACGAGCGGCAAAGGCAGAATCGCGCTGGTCAATGGCCTTGGCCGAAGCACGGGACGAGAGAACGTCACGTGCGTACATGCCGCGGCGATCGGCCTCCATCAGCACATCGAGCCCGAGCTTACGCGCGGGGGAAAGCTTGCTCATGACAAAGCACCCCACGTCAGATCGGCGCCCTGCAGGCCGGCAGCCCAGGCAGAAGCAGCCATAGCGCGCTTGCCATCGGGCTTAACCTCAAGCAGCTCGACCGCACCATCGGAAAGTCCCAGGTAGACATGCTTGCTCTTAACGGCAACAGCGCCCTCGCCAAGCGACACATCCGCCAGCGCAGCATCGAGCACGCGAACCGACTTTCCGGCAATCACGCAACGAGCAGGCGCGGTATCGGACGAAGCAAGCACATGACGCACACAATCGAGCGCCGCCATCTGCGGATCTAGACGCATCTCCTGCTTAGAAATCTTGGCGGCATGGGTAACAAGCGACTCATCCTGCTCGGTCCACACCGCTGTGTCATCGGCAAGCGAGGGCAGCGTATCGGCCAGCAGCTTACCGCCCAGCTCGCCAAGCTCCATCGTCAGTGCCTCGGCATGCTTGCCGGCGACAGATGTCGAGGCCTGCGCACAATAAGCGCCGGTATCCACGCCATGCCCAATGCGCATAATGGAAACGCCGGCAACCTCATCACCAGCAAGAATCGCACGCTGAATGGGAGCGGCGCCACGCCAACGCGGCAGCAGCGAAGCATGAACATTCACAATACCAAGCGGCGCCATATGCAGCACCTCATCGGGCAAAATGCAGCCATAGGCAGCCACGCAGAAAATGTCAGCCTGGGCAGCCTTAAGCGCCTCAACGACCTCAGGCGTCATACGATTTGCCTCAACAACAGGCAGACCAAGCTCAAGCGCCTTGGCCTTAACAGGAGACGGCTCCAACTTTTTACCACGCCCACGAACAGCATCGGGACGAGTAATTACGAGCGCAATCTCGTTTCCAGCCTCAACAAGCGAAGTCAGCGAAGGCACAGCAAAATCAGGCGTACCCATAAACACAATACGCATAAAGAACGTCTCCCCTCAACCAAAGCCGAGACGGCTACAAATAACAGCGGAAAGCCAAGTACCCAGCCCATCCGCAATAACAATTCAACAAGAACAAATATACCCAAAACAAAAGAAAGAGCCGCAATAAAAGCAGCTCTTTCAGCAAAGCACCTATCAGCGAAGACGCCCATCCCTGGCCCGACGGCACCCGGGCGAACCGAGCCAGAACAACGCAGTCCCCGGTGCTGAGCGCCCACATATCGTCCCGCGCGCAGTTTCGCAGCAACGCGAGAATGTTTGAGCACGGGATGATAT
>WGSL01000087.1 GCA_014871665.1 Collinsella sp.
ACGAGCGGGGGCTCCTGTCGTTTCCGTGCCCCTGGATTGGGTCATAGTGTCTGACATTGCCAAAACATCGATGTTGATTTGCTAGTCAGTCGAATGGGTAGAATGCCTCCAACGTGTAACTCGATTCGGAGGAATTCGCATGCCTTATTACTATGGATATGGCTTTGGCATTGACCCGCTGTACCTGCTGGTTGTTCTTGTCTGCACGGTGCTTGGCCTTGCCGCGCAGAGCTATATCAACTCGACGTACAAGACGTGGTCTAAGGTTCGCTCGGACGGCGATACGGGTGCCACGGTCGCTCGCCGCATGCTCGACGCCAACGGTTGTAGCGCCGTGGGCATCAAGGGCGTTGCCGGCGAGCTCACCGATCATTACAACCCGCAGGACAACAATCTGTATCTGTCGGATGCCAACCGTTCGGGCGGGTCGGTCGCAAGTGTTGCCGTCGCCTGCCACGAGGCGGGCCATGCCGCCCAGCGCCAAAGCGGTTACGCCATGATGAAGGTACGTACCGCTTTGGTCCCCGTCGTCAACTTTACCCAGAACACCTGGACGATCGTGCTGCTCATGGGCCTGTTCATGAACATCGCGGGGCTCACGACCCTCGCGCTAGTCTTCTTCTCGTTTAGCGTGCTGTTCCAGCTGGTTACGCTGCCGGTCGAGATCGATGCCAGTCGCCGCGCCGTGGCGTATATCGAGCAGTCGGGCATGAGCTCCAAGCAGGTCAACGGTGCCAAGAAGGTCCTGACGGCGGCCGCGCTCACCTACGTGGCGGCGGCGCTCACCTCGATTATTCAGCTGCTCTACCTGATGGCTCGCTACAACAGAAACTCCAACCGATAACAAATAGGACCGACGGGCGCCGTGGGGATTTGTGTCCCCGCGGCGCTGTACTATGTGTTGGACTTGAATTTGCGCAGGGCCGGAGCCCATGTGCACGATGACGAAAGGGGGCTGCGTGGCAGGCTGGAATCTGACCGGCAATACCGTTTCCGCCGAGTTCGACGGTTCGGATGAGCAGGAGCGCAAAGAGCTCAGCGTGAGCCAAGCGGTGGAGATTGCC
Source organism: Collinsella sp. (assembly GCA_014871665.1). GTDB lineage: Bacteria > Actinomycetota > Coriobacteriia > Coriobacteriales > Coriobacteriaceae > Collinsella. The sequence continues at coordinate 1,065 of WGSL01000087.1, forward strand.
GCCGGCGCGCTCGATGCCATTCCGCAGCTGAGCGTTTTGGGTGAGGTCACGGGTTTTCGTGGTCCTAACGCCCGAAGCGGCCACTGCTACTTCCAAATTAAGGACGACTCGGCGGCCGTCGACTGCATCATCTGGAAGGGCGCCTACCTTAAGCGTACCTTCGATCTGCGTGATGGCATGCAGGTGAGCTTTAAGGGCAGCTTCAATCTCTACAAGCCTACGGGTCGCATGAGCTTCGTCGCCCGCTCGTTCTCGCTGGCGGGGGAGGGCTTGCTGCGTCAGCAGGTGGCTCAGTTGGCCGATAAGCTACGCCGCGAGGGCCTGATGGACGAGGCGCGCAAACGTCGCATTCCGGTGTTTTGCTCACGTGTGGCGGTCGTTACCTCGCTTTCGGGCGCCGTAATCGACGACGTCAAGCGTACGCTGCGCCGTCGCAACCCGCTCGTCGAGCTTGTCTGCGTGGGCGCAAAGGTCCAGGGCGAGGGTGCGCCGGCAGAGCTTATTGAAGGCTTACACCGCGCCGCTGCCATTACGCCGGCGCCCGATTGCATTTTGCTCGTGCGTGGCGGCGGTTCCTTCGAGGACCTCATGACCTTTAACGACGAGGAGCTTGCCCGTGCGGTGGCAGCCTGTCCCGTGCCCGTGGTGACGGGCATTGGGCATGAGCCCGATACCTCGATCTGCGATATGGTGAGCGACCGTCGCGCCTCCACGCCAACGGCAGCGGCAGAATCGGTGGCGCCGGCTATGACGGAGCTGGCCGATGTGCTCGAGACACGCCATCAGCGTCTGGGTGCTGCGATGGCATCGATGATTGGGTCGGATCAGGTCGATCTGGAAATGCTCGACCAGCGCGGTCGTCGTGCCTGGGGCACCTATACGGCTCGTCTGGGCGACGCGCTCGATGCGGCCGCGTGCCGCCCGTGCCTCAACGATCCAACGTTTATGGTCGAGCGTCGCGAGTCTGAGCTTGCCTTGACGGCCGATCGTCTGTCCGGCGCCATAACGCGTTCGGTTGGGGCCTTCCGCTCCAACTTCGAGCGTCTGCCCGAGCGCTTGATCGCAAGCACCTCGGGGCTCGATGGCAAGCGCCATGCGCTCACGCTTGCGAGCTCCCGTCTGGAGCATCAGGGGCGCACGATGCTCAGCAAGCCCGCGTCCGACCTGGGCCGAGCTGCCGCGTCGCTCGATGCCTTGTCGCCGCTCAAGGTGCTTGCCCGCGGTTACTCCATCGCGTACAGCGAGGACGGTGTGGCTACGAGTGCCAAGACCTTTAAGCCCGGCGACGCCATTCGCGTGCGCATGGCAGACGGCAACGTGGCGGCAACGGTCGATACGGTCGAGTAAGCCGCGTTTCATAGCGATAAACCTTTAGGAAAGGAAACAGATATGGCAGAGAAGACCCCGGTCGAGCAGCTTACGTACAAGCAGGCCTCGCAGGAGCTGGAGCTCATCATCCGCAGCCTGGAGTCGGGCGATATGGAGCTCGAGGAGTCGCTCGAGAGCTACACCCGCGGCGTCGAGCTCCTCAAGAGCCTGCGTACCCGCTTGTCCGATGCCGAGCAGAAGGTTTCGGTGCTCCTGAAGGACGTCGACGGCAACGACGTGCTCGCCGACGGCGAGGCCGCCAACACCGACGACAACCTCTCGTTCTAACCATCCCGACCAAATATAATTACCCTGGTCTGTAAGAAAGGAACCAGCTATGTGTGATTGCATCTTCTGCAAAATTGCCAACCACGAGATCCCCTCGACCGTTGTCTATGAGGACGACCAGGTCATCGCGTTCGACGACCTCAACCCCCAGGCGCCGGTTCACACGCTCGTGATCCCCAAGAAGCACTACAGCGACATCGCCGACAACGTGCCTGCCGAGACCATGGGCGCCATGGCTCACGCCATCCAGGAGGTCGCCAAGGCCAAGGGTCTGGAGGACGGTTTCCGCGTCATCTCCAACAAGGGCGTTAATGCTGGTCAGACCGTCATGCACTTCCACATGCACGTCCTCGGCGGCAAGAACCTGGGCGAGAACCTCATCTGAGGGCGCACAGCCCGTCGCCTTGGCTGCCTTTGGAGTAACCTATGCAGCTTTCTCAACTCGAATACCTTCAAGCGGTAGCGAACTACGGCGGCGTGCGCAAAGCGGCTCGCGCCGTTCACGTGAGCCCACAGGCCGTTTCGTCGGCAATCAAAAAGTTGGAATCTGAGTATCAGATTGTTTTGCTCGACCGATCGGCGGGGGAGGCTGTTTTGTCTCCGGCAGGCAGAGAATTTGCGCGTCGTGCACGCGTGATCCTGGCGCAAGTCGACGATCTCAAAAAGTACGCTCAATCAAGGGACGACGGCGTCTCGCCCGATGGCCACTTTCGTCTTTACGTCCCCTGCCTTCATGGGCGGGGGCGTCTTTTTGCCGAAAACTGGTATGACTCGTTTGAACGCTCTCACCCTCATATTCACCTCGATGTGTGGCATCAGCCAACGGCTACATGCTTTGAGTCGCTTATGCTTGGAATTTCGGACGCGGCCATCTCATTTGAGGAACCAAGGGACAGCGTCCTTTCTTCGAAATACTTGGGTGAAAAGGAGCTCAAGGTTCTTTCGTGTCCAGCGGGTCATCAATCTGTGGGCGCCATGACCATTCGTGAGTTACTGGGCGGCAGGCTCGCTGTTCCCATTAATTTGTCACCCTGTCTCAATGCAATCAATCAATGTCCCGAAGCTCAGCTGGTTAATTTCCGCTTTCGCGATGTCGAATACGGAAACAGGGCGCAGGCTGAGTTTCTTCAAGCCGGGGGATTGATATTGAGTTTTTCTGGCTCTTCTCTCGCATCGGATGGATCGGAAGTGAGCGAGTGCTCCATTGAAGCCTCACATGACGTAGCCTTGCCCATCTACTTTTGCTATCGACAAAATGCCTGGACCGATCGACACCAGACGGTATTTCTTCACCTATTGCGTCATCTCGCTTCGTGAGGCCATTTGGCCTCGTGTCGTCAAGTGAATGTTGACGCCCTGCAACACATAGCTGACAGCTTTGCCCTCATGCTTTTCCAAGATTTCGATTTAGATTGCTGACTCTTGGAGGGCGGAGCATGAAAAATCGTACGATTTTGCTTTATATGATGTTCGTTTTCCTGTCGAACTTCAGCACCATCTTGTATTTCCTAACTGTCTACCTTGAGTTCGTTGGGCTTTCGATGGTAGCGATTTCTAGCATGATGATTGCATATCAAGTGAGCAAGTTCATCCTTGAAGTTCCCACTGGCTATATTGCTGATAGGTTTGGACGAAAGACAAGCGGTCTCGTTGGCGTCGTTGGGATGCTTGGATACTACGCCGCCCTGCTTCTCGTCCGTTCTCCTCTGCTTTTAATCGGCGCGTTTGCTCTCAAAGGATTTGCAGTTGCATGTGTGAGCGGATCCATAGAAGCGATCTACATTGACAGCGTCTCTCAGGACCAGCTCGTAAGACTTAATGTCGTTGAGCGATTTGTTTTCTATGCCTCTTATGCCATCTCCGCTTGCGTGGGCGGTTTCATTTCGTCTGTCGGTGCATATCTCATTGGTCTTTCGGCAGATATCATCGCAATGGTGTTGACGTTGGTTGTTGTTGTCTGCATTCCCGAGATGCGAAGAGGGGACACTGCAGCGACGCCTAAGCGTGGAATTAGCCCGAAGATGATCGGTGCCGCTATTGCGCGTAACGGCATTCTTCGTTCAGCGTTCATCATGGACTGCTCTCAGGCATTTGCTTTTGTCGCCCTGGAAGACTTTTTCTCACTGTTGCTTGCGGGTCGCGGAATGAATGCCGTCGCTTCGGGTGTGATCATTGCGGTCCAGCTCCTTGCCTCGGCCTCCATGGGGCTTATTGTGCCCAGTGTGATTGCTCATGTCGACAAGGGCCGTTTTGCGCGTATTTGCGGCATCGTGCGCCTTTCCCTGACTGCCCTGTTTTTGATTCCCTTTACTCCGGTCTATTTGCTGCCCGTGTTCTATGTGCTGCAGACGGTCGCTTACTCGTTATTTGCGCCAATTAAATACTCAATTTTTCAAAATGCTGTCGATTCTTCGATGCGCTGTTCACTAATTTCGGTCCAAAGCCAGATGGTGGCGGTGGGCGCTATCCTTTTCTATCTGTTCAATGCTGCGTTGAACAGCATCGCGGGCATTCGAGTCATATTGCTTGTAGCGCTCGGGATATCTTCTTTGGTGTATATCCCCGCGCTCTTTCGTCTTACAAGTCAAAGGCCATGAGTATTTGGGCACCGATAACTTATATATCAACGCAATAAACCCGAGCGCGAGGGCGTTTGGGTTTATTATTGAAGCGTATGTAACCTGGCGGCGCCACACCGCCTGTTAGTAGGGAGACACATGAACGTTCTGGTCGTCAACGCAGGATCTTCGACCCTTAAGTATCAGGTCATCGATACCAAGTCCCACAAGGTGTCCGCAAAGGGCTCCTGCGAGCGCGTCTGCTTTACCGGCGGTACCTTCACCCATGCTGCCAACGGTTCCAAGAAGGTGACCGAGAACATCGAGTTCCCCGATCATAAGGTCGCCATTGAGGTCGTTCTGAAGGACCTCGAGGCCAACGGCGTCAAGATCGAGGGCATCGGCCATCGCATCGTTCAGGGCGGTTGGTACTTTGGCGACTCCTCCCTCGTCGACGAGGACGTTCTCGCCAAGATTCGCGAGGTCGCCCCGCTCGCGCCGCTGCACAACAACCCCGAGGCCAACGTTATCGAGTACTGCCTCGAGCAGTATCCCGATCTGCCCAACGTCACGGTCTACGACACCGCTTTCCACTTCAACATGCCCGAGGTCGCCAAGACCTACGCCCTTCCCAAGGATGTTTGCGACAAGCTGCACATCCGTAAGTATGGCGCCCACGGCACCAGCTATCGCTACATCTCCAAGAAGGTCGCCGAGATGACCAACGGCGAGGCCCGCAAGGTCGTCGTGTGCCACATTGGCTCCGGCGCTTCCCTGTGCGCCATCGAGGACGGCAAGTGCATGGACACCACCATGGGCTTGACGCCGCTCGACGGTGTCATGATGGGCACCCGCTGCGGCTCCATCGACCCTGCTACCGTGTGCTACCTGCAGCGCGAAGGTGGCTACACCTTCGACGAGGTCGACGAGATGATGAACAAGAAGTCCGGCCTTTTGGCTGTGACCGGCGGCAAGACCAACGACTGCCGCAACGTCGAGGAGCTCGCCGCTGCTGGTGACCCCGAGGCCCAGCTCGCCTTCGATATGTTCGTTTACAAGATTGCCGCCAAGGCTGCCGAGATGGCCACTTCCATGTGCGGCATGGACACCCTGGTCTTTACCGCCGGCATCGGCGAGCACGCTCCGGCTGTCCGCGCCGGCGTGGCCGATCGTCTGGCCTTTATGGGCGTCAAGATGGACCATGCCCGCAACGCTCTGCGTGGCGACGGCGCTTGGTGCCTGTCCGCCAAGGATTCCAAGGTCAAGATTTTCGTCATCCCCACGGACGAGGAGTTCATGATCGCTTCCGACGTCGAGCGCATCGTCAGCGGCAAGTAATTGATGCAAGGGGAGGGGACTGGATGGCCTTGTGCCGTTCAGCCCCCTTTTATGCTCTTTGGGCGAAGAGTTTAATAGATATTTATTGAATTCTGATAACTTCTTATTAAGGGTACGGCCGCCCTATGGGTTTGCCGACCGTACTGTAATCACGAAGGAGTCTCATGAACGTACTTGTTGTCAACGCCGGCA
>WGSL01000088.1 GCA_014871665.1 Collinsella sp.
GGCAAAATGGTGCCTCTCGTCGGCGGCGTCGTAGGCGGAGGCATGGACGTGGCTTCCATAAGCATCGTGGCTAAGAACGCCATCAGGATGGTCATGGAGGGCGAGGATCCCGACGATGCCCTGCCCACCGAGGCGGAGGTCGATGGCATCGAGGACATTGAGGTGAAAAGCGACCTGATTTAGTCCTCGCTACACGCCGCCACACCTTGTCGCCTTGCTCGCGCCGTAGAGGCGCGCGCTCACCCCTGGCGGCAGCGTAGTAAGGATACCTGCGCAGCTGCCAAGGGTGCCACTTTGTGCAGGCCCAAGTTGCTATCCGGCAGTGAGATGGCCCGCTCGCCCCCAGCTTGAGAACGGAGGCGCCGTCCTTTCACGGTGCCTCGTTGCGACCAGGTGCGTCGTCTTTGCCATCCGCACCATCTCGGTTAGGAGCGTCGATGGGCCATGAACTCCTTTGCGACCGTTCATGGAAATAGACGGCGACAAGAGGCTGGTTCGCTTCGGGGGTGCGTGGAACCAAAGGCGGCGGTACATCTCGATGAAATCCTGCAACGAGCACGGCGCTTTTGGCGTTTCATTAGACGAGCTTCTTGCGCGTCTCCTTAAGAATGCCCTTCTTGAAGTCTGACCACTTTCCGAAGAACTTCTCGTCCGTAGCGGTGGCTGTATGGTCCGCGTACTTGATCGCTGTGAGTTCCATGGTGCAGATGTAGTCCGTCGCCTGCGAAAGCCGGTACTCGGAGGGCTGTGCGGAGCGGTAGACTACTGCGTCCTTCGACAGCGCGTACTCGATTGCGAGGTGGAGAGACTCGGCGATGGAGTGCTGGCCGTTGTCGTAGTAGACCTTGACCGCGTCGTAGGCCTGCAGCTCCGCGAGGTTGTCGAACAGGAAGTTCACGATGTCCCTTCGCATCGTCCCCGCGAGCTTGTCGAGCGAGTCGAACTTTTTGGTCGCGTATGCGAAGGTGTGGTACCTCACGGGCATGTGGCGGAAGAAGACTCGGAACGAGCCGAGCAGCATCTTGCGCGTCCTTAGGTCGAGTCCGGAGTACAGGTCCTTGCCGTTCATGAGCGGCGACGCATGGAAGGGTATGTCCGGAAGTCCCTTGGCGCGGAGGGCGTCCTCGTATGCCTTGATCGACTCCGCGATGCTGTCCGATTGGTCGTGCATAACGACGGTAAGCAGGTAGTATCGGTCGGAGAGGCCGTCGCTTCCCGATTCGTCGACGAAGATGCTGAGTTCTCGCATTGCTCTCCTGAATAAGAAAAAAGCCGGGGAAAACGTCCCCGGCACTTGGAAGCCTTCCTTGCGGAAAACCAATTATTTTATATCATGGGCTGCGCGGAAATTCAAGGGAGCTCGAAGCGTTTCCGGTCGTCAGCGGAATCTCAAGGCCCGTTCGCCAACTCATGCGCAAGCCACCTGAGACTACTCACTTTGCTCACCGATGGCGAAGAGTCGCGACCTGGGGTTTTGCAAATGGTGCGCAAACCACCCGCGTTGACTCACTTGCGATTGCGGCTGGCGGCTTGCGGGCTAAAGGGCGGTTGAGTTTCAAAACGGGCGTTTTCGGCGCTATCGAGCCTTTGAAGACGGCCCATCGTGCCCTATGGGACAAAAACAAAAACTCAACCCACTGAGTTTGAAAAAATTTTTTGAAGTTGTCCCGACTTTTGTCCCCGAAGCCGATGAAACACGACACGGCGTTACCTGACGGCACTCGGCTCGAGGCGACACCAAAAACTGGGCGCAACTGGAATGACGGGATGGCAGAACTGAAGCCACCGAGTGGGAGTAAGGCCGTAGTGGTTTACAGGTTGTGAAAAATGGCCTCTAACCTGCGGTTTTACGAAATTTGAACCGACTGAAGAATCGGCCCGTGACAAAGATTTGAGCGATTTTACGGCTTCAAATCGGCATCACGGGCCGTTTTTGTGACTTCACGTTATTCTGAAAACCACCTTTGACCTGCGGTTTTGTATTTACTCAACTAAGGTGCAAGCCACCTGCGACTATTCGCCGCGAATAGTTGCAAAGAGGGTCGAAAGCATCATCGATATATGCTGATCTTTGCCATACTCGCAGGTCAGCCCTTGAAGTCGCTATGAAGTCACCTCGAGCGCTCCCATGATGCGATTTCCGCGTCCATGTCGCGCATTGCACCACCTCCAAAACCTGTTAAGAATTCCGACAAGGTGAGCAAAGACCATGCGAAACTTTCGTCGAACGCTCTGCCCTCGCGCCTCGCGCAGAGCAACTCTTCGTAGATCTCCTGAGCATATTCCAGCAGCTTCTTCACCACCCTCGAGCTCGGGAAAACGACGACGCTCTCATCGAGCATCCGCGCCTCCATGTAGTCCTGCTTGCTCAGTCCCGAGAGCCCGCTGAGCACGTCGATCCTGGCAAAAGCCTCCTCGTCGACCCTGAACGCCACGGTTCTCATGCGCTTTCTGCCCTTTCTTGACATCGCGTCCATCTACAGCCCCCTGTCCAAGGCCATGGCAATCCTGGAGTCTGCATTGGAGTAGGGGTGCATGTACCTATGCGTTATCTCCTGCCCCGAATGCCCGAGTCTCGCCGCGATTGCCGGGACGCTGAACCCCTTTTCGATGAGCATCGAAGCATGGCTGTGCCTCAGGTCGTGGACGCGGATTCGCTGAAGGCCCGCATCTCTTGCTCCGCGCGCCAGGGCTTTTCCCAGAGTGCTCGCGGTCACCTTCGGCAGGACTCTATCAGCAGGGTTCGACCCCTTGTTCCATGAGAGGTAGTCCCCGATTTCGTCCACGAGGAAGCCGGGCATGGTCACGATGCGGTTCGATTGCCTCGTCTTCGGCGGGCCGACCACGTCCCTTCCGCCTATCCTGGACAGGCTCTTGGTGATCCTCACGGTGCCCCCTTGTCCAGATCGAAGTCCTCGTAGGTGAGCGCCAGCATCTCGCCCCTGCGCAGCCCGCACCAGAACAGCAGCTCGAATGCAAGGTGCAGGTGAGGGCGCTCTGCCATCTGCTCCGAAAACCTCAGATACTCTTCGGCCGTCCAGATTGATCTTGCACCGGTTTCGTGACCCTCCAGCGCCCCTACAGCATACACCGGGTTTCCCATAGCAAGGGCGTGGTACCTGATCATGTGGTTGAACATCGCAGACAGTTGGGAGGAGAGCGCGTTCAGATACGTCGTCGAGTAGGGCTTTCCGGCCCTTGTCCGCAATGACATGAGCCACGTTCCCCACTCCATCACCGCCAGCGTGCTGACGTCGCATAATGCAACCCCCTTGAAGAACGGGATGATACGCTGGTCGAACATGCAGCGTTTTCCCTGGGCCGTTCCCGGCCTGAGCCTGGGGGCAACCTCCTCGAGATAGAGCTCGCAGGCGTCCTCGAATGGCATCGACGCCACGCCTGCCATACGGCCCTTGAACGACTTTTCCCACGCCAGCGCCTCGCGCCTCGTGGGAAATCCCCTCCTCATCTTCTTTTTGCTTTCGCCCCGCCAGTCTTTGTACCTGAGGCTCACGTACCAGGTTCCCCTCTTCTCGTCCCTGTAAGCACCCATGAGATCTCCTTTCTTGAAGCACCTCTCTATTCGTGGTATAAATTCATCGGAGGCAATTGCTTCTACCAAGTGGCCGGGGGTGTCCCCCGGCACTTTTCGTTTTAGGAGGTTTCCCATAGGCAGGGAGCTGAGCATATTCGTTGATGAGTCGGGCAGCCAGAGCGGCCACTCGGCCTACTGCATCGTGTCCCTGGTCTTCCATGAGCAGGACGAGGCGCTCGACGGATACATCTCGTCCATGGAGGAGGACCTCGCGAGGAAAGGGTTGCCCAACCTCCCATTCCACGCGTCTCCCTTGATGTACGGCAAGGAGCCCTACAGGGGCTTTGAGATGGACACCAGAAAGAAGATTCTCGCCAGCTTCGAAGCCTTCTGCCGCCGTGCTCCGTTCCGATGCAAGTCGTTCGCATACAAGAGGAGCGAGGTTATGGAGCCCGAGCTCTTCACCGCCCGGTTCAAGCGCGACCTCGTCGTCTTCCTAACCGACAATCTGGAGTACTTCCAGGCCTTCGACCGCGTGAAGATCTACTACGACAACGGCCAGCAGATGGTGACGGCCGCCCTTCACAGCGCGTTGGACTTCATCCTCTCCAAAGAGGCCGTTCTGTATCGGATGGCCAACGCCAGGGAGTACAGGCTCTCCCAGGTCGCTGACTGCATCTGCACCCTGGAGCTCACCGACATCAAGTTCCAGAGGAACGAACTTACCGAGACGGACGCGAAAGTGTTCGGCACCAATTACGCGGCATTCAAGAAGAACCATCTGAAGCATATCCAGAAGAAGGAGATGCGCTAAGGTATTCCACCGATTAAGCCGCTACAAATGCGGTAAGCAAAGGAGTTCCGCTTGAACGAGAAGATTTTTGCCCCGGCATTATGGAGTCTTAATCCGAATTCCAACTTCGAAGATGACGCTGTCTCAGGACAGTTGAGCTTCGACGGCAAGAGTTACCTCGAACTAGATATCCCGACTGGCGTTTTGCTCGACTGGCCAAAGATTCCAACTAAAGACGGCTACATGCAATGTCACACTGTCGAAGGATTGCATACGGACTGCGTTTACGGGTTCTCCCAAACGGGAGAATACTATATATTGCGCGACGTATCCTCCCCTGGGCCAAGCTTTGCTGCTCCAGGCTTTCAAAAGCAGTCCCTGTCAGGCGCATCGATTTTTATCTCGAGGCAGAGGGTCGAAGCAGATCCAACGGCCGAGTCGATCTCAATAAAGATTCCCGGTCTTAGAGAGTGGATTGGAACAGTGCCGTTTACCGTCACATCCAAGCTCGGGGGAAATAGGCTTACCGAGCTCACCTTCAATTTCGATATCGATGAAGTCGAAAACGTGGCTCTGTACGAAAATGACGAGCTCGAGATTTACGTGTCATTCTCTTTCTTGCGCGACGGCGGACGAATCCCCTCATACGAATTCTCTTTTAAATCCAACTGTAAGCTGAACTTCAGATACAAACAGCCGAGTCTGGGCTTCGATAGGGCAATGGAACTGCACGTGTTTCCAGTTGTTGATTTTCTCGCGTTCTGCATGGGCTTTCGGTATACGATATCTTCAATCGAGTTCAAAACAATTGAGGGAGTATGCGCGGAATACCTTGCGCCACTTGTCGGCCTCGCGGGCGTCCCCACAAATGCCCAACTTGACAGAATTCCACTTTCCTATAAACGAATCGAAAATAAGATAAACGAGATGATTTCTCGATGGATTGGCTTTGACGAGTATGCGCGAAACAGTTCAGCACTCGTCACGTCTCTAATGAACGACTGGAAAATGCCTTTGGATATGCTGTTTCTCGCGTCTGCGCAAGCGTTTGAAGCAGCATCAAGGTCAGGGGCAAACGAGCAGGAAATCTCAGACGAAGAGTTGCAAGAGAAGCTTTCTGCGATCAAATCTTCCAATATGAACTCAAAGCTAAGGAAATGGGTCATCTATAAGCTGAGGGATGCGAAATGGAAATCCGCCAACTCTCTGGCTGATGACCTTGTTGGTAGGCTGGGCGACTATGCCACCTTTGTGGTTCCCGATGTTTCGAAATACCTGAAAGAGCATCGTGCTCATCGAGACGCATATACGCACAGAAGAACCATCAAAGATGACCAGCGATTGTCCAATGCCGATCTATTTACTCACACAGAGGCAACTCAAATGCTGGCATATGGTTCAATCGCGCTATTCCTCGGGATGGAGCCCGAGGACTTAATTAATGCCGTCAAAGAATCCAGATATCGCTGGAATAGCATCTATAGGGCAAATCTTCTGTATACGATCGCCAGCAACGATGATGTCTTGTAGCCCACAATCAAGATTCAGCATACACGCGCTAGTAGATGGGGATTTTTCATGACCCCATGTGACCCCAGGAAATGGTTCAGATGACCCGAAAAACCGTGACCCAAATTTGACCCCATGGATTCGCGGCATTTTTTGAGACTGGGCGTAAATAGAACAAGCTGGAGCAAACTGCGGCAAACTGGAACAAACTGGAGATAGTTTTTAACTATTGAGTGGGAGTGACCCTAGGCTAATTTTGCAAAGCCACCTGCAACGATTCACCATGGCTCATGAAGTTCCATTGAGGGCCATAGCGAATCAAGCCACTTGCAAAACATGAGAATGATTCCACCCCGGAAGCGTAAGTTTCCGGGGTATTTTTATGCCTTTGAACAGGTATTTTGATTCGTTGTCATTCTATGGATTCGGCATTCGTCATACCCTATGGCGACCATGCGACGGCATGACGAAAAAGCGACAATCGCCAAACCACCTGCGACGAGTGTTTTGGCGATTGTCGCGCTGTTTGAGGGTGATTCGAATCAATCGCGAATCACCGGGCCATTTTCGATGGTATTTGATTAAAACACTAGGTCAAATTGAGGGGATGACAAATCGAAAATTGAGCTGATTTCAGCCTTATAATGCCCCTTACAACAACGGAAAATAGCGGCTTTGGCTGCTAGAACCTGAATTTGACAGTTGCTGAGGCCCGTTTACCCCTTCTGACCTGGGGAAACG
>WGSL01000089.1 GCA_014871665.1 Collinsella sp.
ACTCCCAGTCCTTGGCGGGACCGAAGATCTTCTCGCAGAACAGGCCGTCCTTCTCGGGCTTGAGGGTACGGTAATTGATGGTCTCCGGCTTCTTGACCTCACCGTGCGACCAGGAACGGATCTGGTCGGCGGAGGCAAGGGAGATCTTTACCGCGTCAAAATCAGTAGCTTCGAAATCTGCCACAGTCAACTACTCCTTATCAGTGGTCGTGGCGGCGACAGCCTCGGGTGCCTCGGCGGTCTCGGCATCCTCGGCCTCGACGTCGGCGTCAACGCCGGCGAGCGCAGCCAGGTCGTCGAGAGCGGAGGTCTCCTCGGCGGTCACGGGGGCGGAGGCGTCCTCGTCGGCATCGTGCATGGGCTCGATGTCCAGCGCGAGGGAACGAATCTCCTTGACGAGAACCTTGAAGGACTCGGGGATACCCGGAACCGGGACGTTCTCGCCCTTGACAATGGACTCGTAGGTCTTGACGCGGCCCACGGTATCGTCGGACTTGACGGTCAGGATCTCCTGCAGGACGTTGGAAGCACCGTATGCGTACAGTGCCCAAACTTCCATCTCGCCGAAGCGCTGACCGCCGAACTGAGCCTTGCCGCCCAGCGGCTGCTGGGTAACCAGGCTGTAAGGGCCAGTCGAACGGGCGTGGATCTTGTCATCGACCATGTGGCCGAGCTTGAGGATGTAGGACGTACCCACGGTAATGGGCTCGCGGAACTCCTCGCCGGTGCGGCCGTCGAACAGACGGGTCTTGCCGCGCTCGTCAAGCTGGGTGACAAACTCGGGGCGCATGTGATCGCCAAAGGCAGCGGTGGCCTTGTTGAGCATGTTCTTGTTGGCGCGACGGATGACCTCGGCGATCTCGTCCTCCTTGGCGCCGTCGAAAACGGGCGTCGAGACGAAGAACGGACCGGGGACATACTTGTCGGAGTCGGCATCCTCGGTATCCCAACCGCAGGCAGCAGCCCAGCCAAGGTGGCACTCGAGCAGCTGGCCGACGTTCATACGCGAAGGAACGCCCAGCGGGTTGAGGATAACGTCGATCGGGGTACCGTCAGCCATGTAGGGCATGTCCTCGACCGGCAGAACGTTACAGATAACGCCCTTGTTGCCGTGGCGACCGGCGATCTTGTCGCCCTGCTGGATCTTACGACGCTGGGCGACGTAGACGCGCACCTGCTCGTTGACGCCGGGGGCCAGGTCGTCGCCGTTCTCGCGGCTAAAGCGGACGACGTCGATGACGCGGCCGTAAGCGCCGTGAGGCATCTTAAGGGAGGTGTCGCGAACGTCATGAGCCTTGGCACCGAAGATGGCGCGCAGCAGGCGCTCCTCGGCGGTCAGAGCGCTCTCGCCCTTAGGCGTGACCTTGCCGACCAGGATGTCGCCAGGGCCGACCTCGGCGCCGATGCGGATGATGCCGTCCTCGTCGAGGTTGGCAAGCATGTCCTCGGAGAGGTTCGGGATCTCGCGGGTGATCTCCTCGGGGCCGAGCTTGGTGTCGCGGGCGTCGATCTCGTGACGGGTGATATTGATGGTCGTCAGCAGGTCCTCGGCCACCAGGCGCTCGGACACGACGATACCGTCCTCGTAGTTGAAGCCTTCCCACGGCATGTATGCCACGGTGAGGTTCTGGCCCAGTGCGAGCTCGCCGTGATCGGTCGAAGGACCGTCGGCCAGAGGCTCGCCCTGCTCAACGGTGTCACCGACGCGCACGAGCGGACGGTGGTTGATGCAGGTGGACTGGTTGGAGCGCTGGTACTTGGCCAGGTGATACTCGTCCATGCCGCCGGCATGCTTGACGATAATCTTGGAAGCGTCGGCAAAGATGACCTCGCCGGCGTTCTTGGCCAGGGTGACCTCGCCAGAGTCCAGGGCGGCGCGACGCTCCATGCCGGTACCGACATAGGGAGCGGCGGGGTGAACCAGCGGCACGGCCTGACGCTGCATGTTGGCGCCCATGAGCGTACGCTTAGCGTCGTCGTGCTCAAGGAACGGGATCAGCGTAGCTGCGACGGAGAGCATCTGACGCGGCGAGACGTCCATGTAGTCAACGTCCTCGACAGGCACGTCGGCGGGAGCGCCGAAGGAGCCGTCGAAGTCGCGGGTACGGGCGATCACGGTGTGCGGACGGACGATCTTGCCCTCGGCATCGGTCGTGATGAACTCGTTGGTCTTGGGATCGAGCGGCGTGTTGGCCGGCGCGATGACGTGCTTCTCTTCCTCGTCAGCAGTCATCCAGTCAATCTGGTCGGTGGCAACGCCGTTCTCGACGCGGCGGAACGGGGCCTCGATGAAGCCGTACTCGTTGACGCGGGCGTAGAGGGCGAGCGAGCCGATCAGGCCGATGTTGGGGCCTTCGGGGGTCTCGATTGGGCACATGCGGCTGTAGTGCGAGTTGTGAACGTCGCGGACGGCCGTCGGCACGTTGGTGCGGCGACTGGAGCCCGACTTGTGGCCGGCAAGACCGCCAGGGCCGAGTGCGGACAGACGGCGCTTGTGGGTCAGACCGGTCAGGGGGTTCGCCTGGTCCATGAACTGCGAGAGCTGCGAGGAACCGAAGAACTCCTTGATGGAGGCCACGATCGGGCGGATGTTGATGAGCGACTGCGGGGTGATCTCGTCGATGTCCTGGGAGCTCATGCGCTCACGGACGACGCGCTCCATACGGCTCATGCCGATACGGAACTGGTTGGCGACGAGCTCGCCGACGGTACGGATGCGGCGGTTGCCAAAGTGGTCGATGTCGTCGACCTTGAAGCCCTGCTCGCCGGCAGCGAGGGACAGCAGGTAGCGCAGCGTCGCGACGATATCCTCGTCGGTGAGCACCGTGACCTCTTCCTCGGTGGTGAGGTTGAGCTTCTTGTTGACCTTGTAGCGACCGACGCGGGCCAGATCGTAGCGCTGCGGGTTAAAGAGCAGACCCTCGAGCAGGCTGCGGGAAGCGTCCACGGTGGGAGGCTCGCCCGGGCGCAGGCGACGGTAGATCTCGATGAGGGCGTCCTCGCGGGTGAGGGCGGTGTCGCGCTCCAGGGTGCGCTTGATCACATCGGAGTTGCCGAGCAGCTCGATGATGTCGTCGTTGGTGACGGCGATGCCAAGGGCGCGCAGGAACATCGTGGCGCTCTGCTTGCGCTTACGGTCGATGGAGACCATGAGCTGGTCGCGCTTGTCGACCTCAAACTCAAGCCAGGCACCGCGGGACGGGATAATCTGGGCCTTGTAGATCTGCTTGCCCGAATCCATCTCGGAGCTGTAGTACACGCCCGGGGAGCGGACGAGCTGCGAGACGACGATACGCTCGGTACCGTTGATGATGAAAGTGCCCTGATCGGTCATCATGGGGAAGTCGCCCATGAAGACGAGCTGCTCCCTGATCTCGCCGGTCTCCTTGTTGGTGAGACGGACGTTGGTCAGAAGCGGAGCCTGATAGGTCATATCCTTCTCGCGGCACTCCTCGACGGTGTGCGCGGGGTCGCCGAACTGATGCTCGCCGAAGGTAACCTCGAGAACATGGTTCTGGCTCTGGATGGGGCTGGATTCCTTGAACGCCTCACGAAGGCCCTCGTCCTTAAAACGCTCAAAGGATTCCCTTTGAACAGAGATAAGGTTGGGGAGCTCCATGGCCTCCGGGATTTTCCCGAAGCTGACGCGCTTGCGCTCAGTGGCAGTGTATGCGTAGGTCACCAGGTTTTTCCTCCTTCACGGAAATGCTCGGTGGGTTGGCGAGGCATGGCTTCGCCAGTTATCGCAACCTAATAGTTTATCAGGTACCGACCGTTGGGCAAGAAAAGCCTTGACGCGATTGAGTTTTTGGAGTAGCAAAGTTTTTCGACAGAAAACACGCAGGTAGATGTATATGTATCGAACATCTGTTCATATATTTTCTGTGAACAGAGAGCCGGCAATCGCAGCTCTTATAAAAAACGGGCGCGAACCGAGGTCCGCGCCCGTAAATGTCGATGCCCGAAGGCTTACTTGCGCATCAATCCGCCGCGCTCGTCGATGGCGTCCCAGAAGGCGCTGGCAAAGCGAGGATCGTTTGCAGCCATGAGGGCGTTGGTGGCCATCCAGCCAGACGGGGTACCGGTATCGTAGCCCGACAGTGGGTCGATAACGACAGCGTACATGGCCTCGCGGTCGAGCGAGCGGGCCATGGCGTCGGTCAGCTGGATCTCGCCGCCCTTACCGGCCTGCTGATCGGCCAGCAGGTCCATGACCAGCGGGCTCAGCAGGTAGCGACCGACGATGTACAGGTTGGACGGAGCCGCCTCGGGAGCGGGCTTCTCGACCAGGCCGCCGATGCGCCAAACGGCACCGGGCTCGTCGTCAGCGGCATTCTCGAAGCCCTCGAGAGAGCCCACGCGATCGCCGGCGATGACGCCATAGCGGCTGACTTCCTCGGGAGCGCACGCGGCAACGGCGATAACCGAAGCGCCACCGTGCTCCTTGGAGACGGCCAGCATCTTGTCGCAGATGTCGCGGTTGGGCACAACATAGTCGCCCAGAAGAACCAGGAAGTTCTCCCCTGCCACAGCGTCGGCAGCAGAGCGAATGGCGTGACCGAGGCCCTTGGGCTCGTACTGATAACGGAAATCGACCGGCATACCGCCCGCATGAGCGACAGCGTCGGCGTAGGCGTCCTTACCGCGCTCGCGCAGCAGGTTCTCGAGCGAACGGTCGGGCTGGAAGTAGTTCAGCAGCTCGGGCTTGCCGGGCGAGGTAACGATGATGGCGTCGTCGACCTCCTCGGGGTCGAGTGCCTCCTCAACAACATACTGGATGACCGGCTTGTCGAGAACCGGCAGCATCTCTTTGGGCGTGCACTTGGTGCCAGGCAGAAAACGCGTGCCAAGACCGGCGGCGGGGATGATTGCCTTCATATTATTCAAGGATCCTTTCGCAGGCGCAGGATGCGCCCTGTGCGTGCGGCACGGCGGCCGCAGACCAAATTGCGATACCGAATTATCTTATCGCTGTTAATTAACGTTAATGCAGGCAAACGCCATTCTTCAGCAGGTCAACGCAAATTAGTGCTCGAATGGTGCAATTTTATCGACCAACGGTAGCGATCCCAAAGCACCGCAAACGGCAGCAATTTGCATGCCGAGCCAGCAAAATAGAGGGGTCATAACAAAAAAGACGGGGCTCGCAATGCGAACCCCGTCTGCAAAGAAATCTGGCGAGAAAGCCTGATTACTTGAGGGTGACAGCAGCGCCAGCAGCCTCGAGCTTCTCCTTGGCAGCCTCGGCGTCCTCCTTCTTGGCACCCTCGAGAACAGCCTTGGGAGCGCCCTCGACGACCTCCTTGGCCTCCTTCAGGCCAAGGTTGGTGAGCTCACGGACGGCCTTGATGACCTGGATCTTGTTGTCGCCGAAGCCCTCGAGCACGACGTCAAACTCGGTCTTCTCCTCGGCCTCAGCAGCGCCAGCAGCGGGAGCGGCGACAACAGCGGCAGGAGCAGCGGCGGAAACGCCGAAGGTGTCCTCGATAGCCTTGACGAGCTCGGAAGCCTCGAGAAGGGTCATTTCCTTAAGAGCATCGATGATCTCATCGGTGGTAAGCTTAGCCATTTCTAAGTCCTTTCGGTTTCCGTGTCTGTGCACGGAGATCAGTTAAAACACGGCGCGAATGCGCCAGGGGTGCGGCGTTGCCGCCGCGGGTGAAAACAGCGACTAGGCTGCCTTCTGCTCGGAGACCTGCTGGATCGAACGAGCGAGACCAGAGGAAACGCCGTTGACGCAGACAGCGATGTCGCGAGCGAAACCGGAGATGAGACCGGCGATCTGGCCGAGAAGCTGATCCTTGGTGGGCAGCTCGGCGATAGCCTTAACATCATCAGCGGAAACGGCCTTGCCGTCGGAGATACCGCCCTTGATCTCAAGGACGCCCTTGGACTGAGCGGAGAAGTCCTTAAGGGCCTTAGCGGCCTCGACCGGCTCGGACTCGTAGAACACATAAGCGACGGGGCCGGCGAGGATCTCGTCGAGCTCGGGCTGCTCCTGGTTCTTGAGAGCGATCTTGACCAGGTTGTTCTTGTAGACCTTCATCTCGGCGCCGCACTCGCGAAGCTGATGACGCAGCTCCTGAGCCTGCTTAACCGTCAGACCGTTGTAGTTGACGACGAACAGACCGGCGTTCTCGGCGATACGGGACTCGATCTCTGCAACCTTGTCGATTTTGTACTGCTGGGGCATGAATTACACCTCCTCGAATTCTTTCCGGGCACGGTCCGCCACAAGGACGTGACGGGGGCATGTCCAAAAAGAAAGCCCCCGCGCTGCATGAGCGACGGGGGCGAGAAGACATATCTACTCGACCACCTCGGCTGGCGGGATATCCCATTAAGCTCGCGGGCGATGCCCGTTTGCACCGGCTGTCTCTGGCAGCGGATTCGTGCGTGAACCGAAAGTATTATGGCGGGGACCCCGGCGTCGGTCAACGGAAAACCGGGCTGCACACAATTCCACCATCCGGCACGCGCCGCCGAAGGCCAGGCGCAAGGTTTTCGCT
>WGSL01000009.1 GCA_014871665.1 Collinsella sp.
CGCGGCAGTGGCCGACCTCGGCAGCGCGGGACTTGACAAACTCAACGACGGTACCGTTGTCGGTAACGGGGTCGGTGTTGGGCATGGCGCACACGCCGGTAAAGCCGCCCTTGGCAGCTGCGCGGGTGCCGCTCTCAATGTCCTCTTTGACCTCGTAGCCGGGCTCGCGCAGGTGGACGTGCATGTCCACCAGGCCGGGGACGAGGTACTTGCCGGAAAGGTCGCGGACCTCGGCTCCCTCGACGGCGAGATTCTCGCCGACCTCGGCGATCTTGTCGCTGTCAATCAGGACGTCAACGACACCGTCAAGCTCGACGGACGGGTCGACGACGTGGGCATTCTTAAGAAGCAAGGCCATTATCGGCACCTCCAAGCAGCAGATACAGGATAGCCATACGCACGCAGATACCGGCGTAGACCTGCTCCAGGATGACGGAGCGTTGCGGGTGGTCGGCCATATAGGAATCGAACTCGACGCCGCGGTTGATGGGGCCCGGGTGGCAGATAATCGCGTCGGGCTTCATGAGCTTCTCGCCGTCCTTGGTCAGACCGAAGAGCTTGTGGTACTCACTAATGGTCGGGAACGGGGCACCCTCGAGACGCTCCTGCTGCACGCGCAGCATGTAAACGACGTCCAGCTCGGGCAGGACGGAATCGAGGTCGCTCGTCACGTGGTCGCAGCCCAGGACCTCGGGCGCCGGCGGCAGCAGCGTGCCGGGGGCGACGGCGTAGGTCTCGCAGCCCATGATCTTAAGGGCGGGAATCAGCGAGCCGCAGACGCGGGAGTGCGCGATATCGCCGACGACGGCGACCTTCAGACCGTGGAAGTCACCCTTGTGCTCCCAGATGGTGTACAGGTCGAGCAGGGCCTGCGTGGGATGGTTGTGCTTGCCGTCACCGGCGCAGATGACGCTCGCGGGCGAGTTCTGCGTGACGATGTAGGGAGCACCGGCGTGCTTATCGCGCACGACGATGCAGTCGATCTTGTAGGCGTTGAGGGTCTCGACGGTGTCGACGAGGCTCTCGCCCTTGACCGTGGAGGTCGAGGAGCCGCCAAAGTTGAGGCTGTCGGCCGAAAGACGCTTCTCGGCGAGCTCGAAGGAGCTGCGGGTGCGCGTCGAGGGCTCGTTGAACATGTTGACGATGGTCTTGCCCTTGAGCGTGGGGACCTTCTTGATGGCACGCTCGTTGACCTCGGAGAACGCCTTGGCGGTCTCGAGGATGAGCTTGATGTCCTCTTCGGAGTACTCGGTAATGTCGATCAGGTGCTTATGGTTGAACGCCACGGTACTACTCACCTCCCAGCGGCGCGGAGCCCACGTGGGAACCCGGCGCGACGTCGTTAATCTCGACAGCGGTGTGGCCGTCGACTTCCTTCATATATAGGTGCACGTTCTCCTCATGCGACGAGGGAACGTTCTTGCCGACAAAGTCCGGCGAGATGGGGAGCTCGCGGTGGCCGCGGTCAACGAGGACTGCCAGCTCAATGCGGCTCGGACGGCCCAGGTCCATGACGGCGTCTAGAGCGGCGCGGATGGTACGACCCGTGTACAGGATGTCGTCCACCAAAACGACGCGTTTGCCATCGACGCTGAAGGGAATGTTGGTGGCGTGGATCGCGGGAGCGAAATTGGTAGCGTAGTCATCGCGGTAGAAGCTGATATCGAGGCTGCCGAGCGGAACGTCGACGCCCTCGATCTCCTTGATCTCCTCGGCGAGCTTCTTTGCCAGAAGGTCGCCGCGCGTGACGATGCCGACCAGAGCGAGGTCTTCACAGCCCTCGTTGCGCTCGAGAATCTCGTGCGCGATGCGGGTCATCGCTCGATTGACGGCGGTCTCGTCCATGATGACCGCCTTGGGGGAAGTCGTGCCCATCGATCTCCTTCCTCACATGTCTTGACTGCTGACACAGTCAAAAAAATAGATGCCCGACCGCTTAAAGCGGACCAGACACCCACAGGAAAGGCTGCTCTTTGGCAGCTATGTAATTCCATGTGGGTATCTCGTACCCCTTTAATGGTCAAGGGATAGTGTAGCCAACCTCGGGCTTAATTGCGAGCATAAATACAGAGCAATCCGTAAACGGAGCCCAATGCTCCATAAACCTATATATATTTGTGGGACGAGCTTGAAAACGCACGCACGAGCTGGCATAATCCCCTCTGCTGCACGCAAATCGGATCTACGTCCAGGGCCGTGGCGTGGGCACTATCGCCAAAAGAGGAATATCTCTGTGTAGATTGCGCACAGGGAGCGACTTCTGTGCTATAGTTCAGGCTTGTTTGTTAACGCGACATGTTCGTTTGTCGCCCAAGGAGGGTCAGTTATGTCCAAAGTTTGCGAAGTTTGCGGTAAGCACCCCGTTGCCGGTCGCTCCATCAGCCACTCTCACCGCGTCACCAACCGTAAGTTCCGCCCCAACATCCAGCGCGTCTACGTCGTCGTCGATGGTCACCGTCGCAAGATGAACGTTTGCTCCACCTGCCTCAAGTCTGGCAAGGTTGCGCGCTCCTAAATAAGGTCTTACCAACAAGTACCTCGGACTCTCCGGGTCAAAGACCTCGCGTTCATATAGAACTTACCAAAGGCACCCTCCCCAATGAGGGCGCCTTTTTGCACTCATTGGGGACAGACTTACATGAGTGTTTTCACGCATTTGGGACAGACATTACGCATGCCGCCAGCGGTTCGGCCCCTGCCTCACGCAGCCTCCCTCCAGCCTACGGTGGCCTTGGTCACGCTTGTAGCGCCGATGCCGGTGATACGGGCAATTTGCTTGACCGTGAGATGTGCCCGCCTGAGCCTCAGCAGACACGCATCACGATCGGGGCGTGGCAGGGCCTTGAGCAGCGCAGGATCTATGCTCGGAAGGACTTCGCGCGCAACGGAAAGAGCATCCTCATCGAGGATCCGTCGGCGTGGAAGAATCTCAACTGACCAGATCCGCCCGGCAACTTCCTTAAGATGCTCACTATAGTGACGAGACCCCCCGACAATATCGAGCATAGGGGCCGCATCGCAGATGTCAAAGGGATCATAGCCCAGCTGGTATGCCCTAAAGCTTGACCAGCGGTATGCTTCGAGAGAGTCGATCGCACCTTTCACAGGATTGAGATGGATATAATCGAGTAGCTGCACCGCCTGTGTGTCCGACTCAACCGCAACACGCGAATAGCGATTGTCAAACAGATGGCCCGTTCTTCCCGTTTTCCCATTGAAATACTTAGCATACGCCGTCAGTGCGCACTGCATTGCCTTTGAAAGGTTGTCATATGGGTCATCAACCATCAAATGGAAGTGGTTGTCCATAAGGCACCAAGCCAACACTGCCACTTTATGGCGTGCAAACCTGTCCGAGATGTCCGATAAGAAACGATATCGGTCAGAGTCATCTTCAAAAATAATCTGTTTGGAGTTGCCACGGTCAAAGACGTGGTAATAGCCGGTGAGCGAAACGGCGCGGGCACATCGGGGCATAATCTCTCCTTTCAAAACTGAACAGGCAACACCTAAAAGGAGAGAAGGAACGCGAAATGCTGAGCCTGTGACCTATTTATATCCAATGATCGGCAAAAACAGGTTCAGAACGGCAAAATGGCAAAACGATGTCTGTCCCAAATGAGTGAAAGCACTCATGTAAGTCTGTCCCCAATGAGCGGGGAGATGGAGCAGGCAGATAGTTTTAGTTGAAACGGTTCATTTGATTGAAGCGTTTTAGTTTGTCTTTTACGGGAATCTGACCGTTCACCGAATTATTTCTTGCTATCATGCATCTTGTAGGGTAAATCTCCGATCGCAAGGAGACACAAATGGTGAAAAAGTCACCGGAAAACACTACTCCCGCAATTGTGGACAACGTAGAGGCGCTTGAGGCTAAGCTCGCTCAGATGCGAGAGGCCCAGGCGCTTTTTGCTACGTACACGCAGGAGCAGGTCGACAAGATCTTCTATGAGGCCGCCATGGCCGCCAACAAGGCTCGTATCCCGTTGGCGAAGATGGCCATCGAGGAGACCGGCCGCGGCGTTCTTGAGGACAAGGTCATCAAGAACCACTACGCCGCAGAGTACATCTATAACGCTTACAAGAACACCAAGACCTGTGGTGTCCTGGAGCGCGACGAGGCTTACGGCATCACCAAGATCGCCGAGCCTATCGGCATCGTGGGCGCCGTCATCCCGACGACCAACCCCACCTCCACCGCGATCTTCAAGACGCTGATCTGCCTGAAGACCCGCAACGCCATCATCATCTCCCCGCACCCGGCTGCCGCCAAGTGCACCATCGCCGCCGCCAAGCTCGTGCTTGACGCCGCCGTCAAGGCCGGCGCCCCCGAGGGCATCATCGGCTGGGTCGATGTCCCCTCCATCGAGCTGACCAACATGGTCATGCGCGACGTCGACATCATCCTCGCCACCGGTGGCCCGGGCATGGTCAAGGCCGCTTACTCCTCGGGCAAGCCCGCCCTGGGCGTTGGCGCCGGTAACACCCCGGTCGTCATCGACGACACCGCCGACGTGCTGCTCGCCGTCAACTCCATCATCCACTCCAAGACCTTCGACAACGGCATGATCTGCGCTTCCGAGCAGTCCGTGACCGTCATCGACACCATCTATGACCAGGTTAAGGCCGAGTTCCAGAAGCGCGGCTGCTACTTCGTCAAGCAGGGTGCCGAGATGGAGGCCCTGCGTGCCGCCATGTTCAAGAACGGCGCTCTCGATCACCGCATCCCCGGCATGGCCGCCGCCAAGATCGCCGAGCTCGCCGGCATCGAGGTTCCCGCCAAGACCAAGATCCTGATCGCCGAGGTCACCTCCACCGACCCCGCCAAGGAGGAGTTCTCCCACGAGAAGCTCTCCCCGGTCCTGGCCATGTACCACGCCAAGGACTTCCAGGAGGCCGTCGACAAGGCCGAGCACCTGGTGCTCGCCGGTGGCCCGGGCCACACCGCCTCTCTGTACGTGCACCCCGCCCAGGCCGAGAAGATCAGCCTGTTCGAGCACGTCATGAAGGCCTGCCGTATCGTCATCAACACCCCGTCCTCGCACGGCGGCATCGGTGACCTGTACAACTTTGGCATGAAGCCGTCTCTGACCCTGGGCTGCGGCTCCTGGGGCGGCAACTCCGTCTCCGAGAACGTTGGGGTGAAGCACTTGATCAACGTTAAGACTGTGGCCGAGCGCCGTGAGAACATGCTGTGGTTCCGCGCTCCCGAGAAGGTCTACTTCAAGAAGGGTTCCACGCCCGTCGCCCTCGACGAGCTGGGCAACGTCATGGGCAAGAAGCGCGCCTTCATCGTCACCGACCAGTTCCTCTTCAAGAATGGCAACACCCGCGCCATCGAGGCCAAGCTCGACGAGATGGGCATCGCCCACGACTGCTTCTACGACGTCGAGCCCGATCCGTCGCTGCAGTGCGCACGTCGCGGCGCCAAGCAGATGGCCCTCTTTGAGCCGGACGTCATCATCGCCGTCGGCGGTGGCTCCGCTATGGACGCCGGCAAGATCATGTGGATGATGTACGAGCACCCCGAGTGCAAGTTTGAGGACATGGCCATGGACTTCATGGACATCCGCAAGCGTATCTTCACCTTCCCCGAGATGGGCAAGAAGGCCTACTTCGTCGCCGTCCCGACCTCCTCGGGTACCGGCTCCGAGTGCACGCCGTTCGCCATCATCACCGACAAGGAGACCGGCATCAAGTGGCCGCTCGCCGACTACGCGCTGCTCCCCAACATGGCTATCGTCGACGCCGACAACTGCATGACCGCCCCGCGCGGCCTGACCGCTGCCTCCGGCATCGACGTCATGACCCACGCCATCGAGTCCTACGTCTCCATCATGGCTTCCGACTACACCAAGGGCCTCTCCGAGCGCGCTGCCAAGCTCGTCTTTGAGAACCTGCCCTCCAGCTTCACGAACGGCGCCAAGGACCCGCACGCCCGCGAGGAGATGCACAACGCCTCCTGCATGGCCGGTATGGCCTTCGCCAACGCCTTCCTGGGCCTCAACCACTCCATGGCTCACAAGCTCGGCGCTTTCCATCACCTGCCCCACGGCATCGCTAACGCCGTCATCCTGACCCGCGTCATGCGCTACAACGCCGCCGAGGCTCCCGTCAAGATGGGTACCTTCTCCCAGTATCCTTACCCCAACGCGCTGCACAACTACGCCGAGATGGCCAAGTACTGCGGCATCGAGGGCAAGGACGACAAGGAGGTCTTCGAGAACTTCATCACGAAGCTCGAGGAGCTCAAGGACTTCATCGGTGTCAAGAAGACCATCGCCGACTACGGTGTTGACGAGCAGTACTTCCTCGACACCCTCGACGAGATGACCGAGCAGGCATTCAACGACCAGTGCACCGGCGCTAACCCGCGCTACCCGCTCATGAGCGAGATCAAGGAGCTCTACCTGGACGCCTACTACGGCCGCGAGCCCCAGGACTACGCCGTCTGCTAGTTTTTAGCACGGTTTTTTGCGGCGGGGGTGCACGGGTGTTTCACACGCCCCCGCCGTCGCTTCTATCGCATCGTTGAAAGGATGCAACCATGCTGCTACCCGATTCCAAGACCGAGCTCGTCCGCCGTGGCAACAAGGTCGTTTACGACCTGGGCGACAAGATCGTCAAGGTCTTTAACGAGACCAAGCCTGTCTCCGACGTGTTCAACGAGGCTTTGAATCTTGCCCGCATCAATGAGTGCGGCATCCGCAGCCCCAAGGCTCTCGAGGTTTCCCAGCTCGAGAACGCCAACGGCTGGGCGCTCGTGACCGAGAAGGTTCCGGGCACCACCCTTGCCGAGAAGATGACTGCCGAGCCCCAGCGCTTTGGTGAGTACCTCGAGATGTTCGTCGACCTCCAGATCGAGATCCACGGCTACACCTCCCCGCTGCTCAACCGTCAGCGCGACAAGTTCGCCCGTATGATCGACAGCCTTGATCAGCTCAATGCCACCACGCGCTACAACCTTCAGGAGCGTCTGGACGGCATGACCAAGGAGTTCAAGGTCTGCCACGGCGACTTCAACCCCTCCAACGTCATCGTCGGCGACGACGGCCAGCTCTATGTGTGCGACTGGGCACACGCCACCCAGGGCTCCCCTGCTGCCGACGTTGCCACCACCTACCTGCTCTTTGCCCTCAACAGCAAGGACCAGGCCGAGGCCTACCTGGAGCTCTACTGCGACCGTGCCGACATGCCCATGCAGGTCGTGCGTCAGTGGACGAGCATCGTCGCCGCTTCCGAGCTCGCTCGTAAGCGCAACGTGAACGATGAGTTCCTGAAGAACTGGATCGACGTCGTCGATTATCAGTAATATCTGAGCGATTTATTTCGCATCGGAGGCATAATGGAAAACCCCGCAGCTCGCATGGGCTGTGGGGTTTTCCTTTTAGATATCGAGGATGCTACAAGATAATAGGACGGCCCCGCATCTCCCCGATTGGAGAAATGCGGGGCCGTCCCACATATCGAACTACAAGCGAAATCGTCGATTAACGGCGGGCTGCCTTAACAAGCTCGGCAACCTTGGCAACGACCTCGTCGATCGCCACGTCCTCGCGCTCGCCCGTAGCACGGTCCTTGAGCTCAACGGTGCCATTCTTAAGGCCGCGCTTGCCCAGAACCACCTGATACGGGAAGCCCATGAGGTCGTTATCGGCAAACTTAAAGCCCGGACGCTCATCGCGATCGTCGACGACGACCTCGATACCCTCGGCACACAGGCCATCAACAATCTGCTCGCAGACGGTAGCGCACTCTTCCTTCTTGGGATCAAGCGGAATCACCGCGACCTCGTACGGGGCAACGGAGACCGGCCAGACGATACCGTGCTCGTCGTTGTGCTGCTCCACGACGGCAGCAAGCGAGCGGGACACGCCCACGCCGTAGCAACCCATGATGAGCGGCTTCTCCTTGCCGTCCTCATCCATAAAGGTGGCACCCATGGCCTCGGAGTACTTGGTGCCCAGCTGGAAGACCTGAGAGACCTCGATGCCGCGGGCAGCGGAGAGCGGCTTGCCGCAGTGCGGGCAGGGATCGCCGGCAACGACGGTTACCAAGTCGGCCCACTCGTCGACGGTAAAGTCGCGCTCGGGACAGGCACCGGTAAAGTGATAATCGACCTCGTTGGCACCGCAGGCCCACTGTTTGGACTCGCGCAGGCTCTCGTCGCAGACCAGACGAATGCCATCGGGCAGGTTAACCGGTCCGATAAAGCCCTTGTGCAGACCGTTCGCCTGAAGCTCCTCGTCGGTCATCATGCGATAGCCCTTGCCAAAGACGTGCTCGGCCTTGCAATCGTTGAGCTCGTGATCGCCCGGAACAATGGCCACGACCGGCTTGCCCTCGGCGTCGATGAGTGCCAGCGACTTGCGCGTGCCGTTCTCGGGGAACCCAAAGAACTTAGCAACAGCCTCAATGGTGCCCATGCCCGGAGTCTCAACCTTGGTGAGCGTACCGTCACCAGGACCCTCGGTCACGACGACCTTGGTGCTTGCAGCCTCGTCATCGGCAGCGAAGCCGCAATCGTCGCAGTAGACGAGCGAAGCCTCGCCGGCGTCAGCCAAAGCCATGTACTCGACGGAGGTATCGCCACCGATCTCGCCAGAATCGGCGACGACGGGCAGAGCCTTGATGTAGCAGCGCTCGCAGATATTGGCGTACGCCTGCTTCATCTTGTCGTACTCCTCCTGCAGGCTCTCCTGCGTGGCGGAGAAGCTGTAGGCGTCCTTCATGATGAACTCGCGGCCGCGCATCAGGCCAAAGCGGGGACGGAACTCGTCGCGGAACTTGTCCTGAATGTGATACAGGTTGACGGGCAGCTGCTTATAGGAGCGTAGCTCGTTGCGCACCAGGGCCGTGACGGTCTCCTCGTGCGTGGGGCCCAGGACGAACTCGCGACCATGACGGTCGTCAAAGCGCACAAGCTCCTTACCATAGGCGTCGATGCGGCCGGACTCACGCCACAACTCGGCATCGACCATGATAGGCATCATAAGCTCCTGGGCGCCGGCGGCGTCCATCTCGTCGCGCACGATGTTCTCGATCTTGCGAATCGAGCGCCAAGCAAGCGGCAGGTAGGAATAGAGACCGGCGGCCTCCTTGCGGATCATGCCGGCACGGAGCAGCAGACGGTGGCTGGCGAGCTCAGCGTCCGCCGGATCCTCTTTAAGCGTCGGCGCATAAAGCTTAGACATATACATTGCTCGGGTCATTTATTTCTCCTCAATAAGCTTGTCGACCTCGGCCATAAGCGCGTCGACAATTTGGTCCTCAGCTACTTTACCAATGATCTGGCCATGCGAAAAGAGCAAGGCCTGACCACGTCCGCAAGCAACGCCCAGATCGGCATCAGAAGCCTCGCCGGGACCATTAACGGCACATCCCATCACAGCGATCGAAAGCGGAGCGGAGTAGTTCTTAAGCCGCTCGGTAACCTCCTCGGCAATGGGAATAAGGTTAACCTGGCAGCGGGCGCATGTGGGGCACGAGACAATCTCGGGGCCACGGCGACGCAGGCCCAACGACTGCAGAATACCCCAGGCAACCGGCGGCTCCTCAACCGGATCGGCTGTGAGCGACACACGCATGGTGTCGCCAATGCCTTCGGAAAGCAAGATACCCAAGCCTACAGAGCTCTTGATGGTGCCCTGGAGCTTGGTCCCCGCCTCCGTCACGCCCAGGTGAAGCGGAACGTGGGGAATCTCACGCGACAGGGCTCGATAGGTATCAAGCGTCGTTTGCACGCTATGGGCCTTGGCCGAAAGCACAATGTTCGTAAAACCGCGGTCCTCAAAGTGCTTGACGAAGCGCTCGCTCGACATAACGAGCTTTTCGGGCTGCGTGAGGTCGTCGCGCTCGGCGATATCCTGCTCGAGCGAACCGGCATTGACGCCGATACGAATCGCGCACCCAGCGGCGCCCGCGGCATCGATCACGGCATCGACCTTAGCCCAATCGCCGATATTGCCGGGATTGATGCGAAGCTTGGCGGCACCAGCCTCGACGGCGCCGATGGCGAGCTTATGGTTAAAGTGAATATCGGCGACGATCGGCACCGGAGACTCGGCACAGATGGTGCGGAAACCCTCAAGCGCGGCCTCGGTGGGCACGCTCACACGCACGATATCGCAGCCAGCCTGCGCCAACGCGCACACTTGCGCAAGCGTTGCCTGGGCGTCAGCGGTATCGGTGCAGGTCATGGATTGGACCACCACCGGCGCGCCGCCACCGATCTGCACACCGCCCACATGCACGGGGCGCGTCAACTCGCGAGGCAAAGGATGGGATAAAGACAATCCAAACACTCCCCTACAGGATAAATCGAAGGACGTCGGAACGAAGCATATAGACAAACAGCAGCGCAAAGAGCGCGATGCCCACATAGCTCACAATCGTCTGGACCTTGAGCGGAAGCTCGCGGCCAGCAATCTTTTGAATGATCTCGATGACCAGCTTGCCGCCATCGAGTGGTGGGATGGGCAGCAGGTTCATAAAGCCAAGCGAGAACGAAATGAGGGCGGCAAACGAAAGGAACGTGGCAGGGCCGGCAGCAGCAGCCTGTGAGGACATAACGCTAATGCCCACAATCGAAGAAGACTGATCGAGAATCTCCATCGTATGCTGCGGCTGGAGCAGGCGCATCACGCCCTCCGCTGTCTGCACGACATAGGAGAACGAAAGGCGAGCCGACGTGATGGGGTCTAAACGGACCACCTGCGTAGAGGCATACACACCTAGGCGCTCGTCCTCTTTGAGCGCAACCGAGGTCGAATGCTGCTTGCCGTCGCGCTCATACTCAATGGCGATATCGTCCTTACCGGCGGCCTTGCCGATGGCATCGTAAACGTCCATCCAGGTAGAGCACGATACTCCGTCAACCGAAAGGATCGCGTCGCCGCCCTCGATACCCGCCTTGGCGGCAATAGACCCCTCGTCAACCTGACCGATCACGTTGGTATCCATCGGCACGGTGACACCCGCAATAGAATAGATGCTCATAAGCAGCAAAAAGCCCGTCAGGATATTGACGAGAATGCCCGCGAGCAGCATAAAGGCGCGCTTGAGAAAACCCTGGCCCAGATAGGTATGCGAACGCTCTTGCGCAAGGAACTCGGCTTCGCCGCACGGCAGCTCCCACACATCGCCCTCGGTAGTCGCATGCTCTCGATCGAAACGGCGGCCGTCAAAGGTGGTGAAACCCGCCGCGTCTCGCGGCAGCGTCTGATACTTGGTGGGATAGTAGCTCGGCGAGGGCTTCTCCCCTTCCTCATACCAAGGCGCGATAGAGCCCCAACCCAAGAGCAAGGCGCATGCCTCGAGCACAACCTCCTCGGATAGCTCGAGCTCGACAGCAAGGTCGGCCACGGTCACGCGACCATGACGATAGATAGCCGCGAGCACGCGGTCGGCACACGAGACGTCGGTCGGATCCATACCGCAAATGGCAGCGTAGCCACCCAACAGCAGCGGGGTCACGCCAAACTTGGTTCCAATGCGACGCGACGTGTAATGGATGTCAAAGCGGCACGGCAGGCCCAAAAAGAACTCGGTCACACGGACGCCGCAGGCACGCGCCGCCAAAAAGTGGCCGCCCTCGTGCAAAAACACGAGGACGGAAAGCATCAGCAGGCCCCAAAAGACCGATGAGAGAACGCTCAGAACAGTATCCATAAAACGAAAAAGCAATCCTTATGGTTAGGAACGGGTTGCGGCGAGCACCTGCGCAGCTTTTTCACGCGCCCACGCATCGATGTCGCGAAGCTGCTCAAACGAATCGACCGCCTGTATATCGTGGGCATCCATGCAGGATTCCACAATGCAATCGATATCGGTAAAGCTGCAGCCATCGTGCAGGAAGGCATCGACGGCGACCTCGTTGGCGGCATTGAGCACGCACGGCATGGTGCTACCCGTCTTGCCGGCACGTTCGGCCAGTGCCAGACAGCGGAAGGTATCCATGTCGGCAGCATCAAACGTGAGCTGCCCCAGCTCGCGGAAATCGATACGAGGCGCCGGGGTATCCCAACGCTCGGGATACGAGAACGCGAACTGGATGGGAATACGCATGTCGGAAGCACCGAGATGCGCCATCACGGAGCCGTCGGCAAACTCGACCATAGAGTGAATCTTGGACTGACGCTGCACGACCACGTTAATGAAATCGAGGTCGCAGTTAAACAGATGCATGGCCTCAATGCGCTCCAGGCCCTTGTTCATGAGGGTGGCGGAGTCGATGGTGATCTTGGCACCCATGGCCCACGTGGGATGTGCAAGGGCATCGGCACGCGTCACGCGATTGAGCTCGTCGCGCGTGCGGCCAAAGAACGGACCGCCCGAGCAGGTAAGCCAAATACAATGAGCCTCGCGCGGGTCCTCCCCCAGATAGCACTGGTAGATGGCGGAGTGCTCAGAGTCGACCGGAATAAGCTGGCCCGGTTGTGCCAACGGCATAAGCAAGTCGCCACCGACGACGAGGGACTCCTTGTTGGCAAGGGCAAGGCGCTTATTAGAGGTCAAGGCCGCATGGCTCGCCTCGAGACCGGCGGCGCCCACAATAGCGACGAGCACGCAGTCGACATCGTCGCGACGCGCGAGCTCGCAAACCGCCTGCGCGCCAACGCCGAGCTTCGTTCCCTCGGGCAACTCCTGCAGCACGGCGTCATCACCATGAGCGACATCGGCCACGGCAACCGCCGGAACCGAGAACTCGCGGGCAGCGGCAACGAGCTCGGAGGTACTGGAGTTAACGGACAGCGCCGTCACCTGCAGGCGATCGGCATGCTGACGGCACACATCGAGCGCCTGGGTGCCGATAGAGCCCGTACAACCCAAGATGGCAACACGGAGACGTCCATCGGGGCCATACGTCGTCTGGAAGGACATTACAGCACGCCTCCGATCATCAGCATCAGCTGCGCGGTGATGCAACCGAAGATAAGCGAATCGCTACGATCGAGCATGCCGCCGTGGCCCGGGATAAGGTTACCGGAATCCTTGACGCCCACACCGCGCTTGATGCGAGACTCGATAAGGTCGCCGATAACGCCCAGGACGGACACGACCACGCCGCACAGCAACGCATAGGGCAGGCTGAGCTTGTAGAAATGCGTCGCCCACAGGATGAGCCAAATCAAAACCGAGCCCAGGATGCCGCCGACAAACCCCTCCCAGCTCTTTTTGGGAGAGATCTTGGGAACCATCTTGTGCTTGCCGATACGGCTACCCACGATGTAGGCAAACGAATCGGAGACCCAAAGGGACGCGCAAACGCCCACCGAAAGCAGGGCGCCGGCAAAACCGGGCACGGCATCGCGCAGCAGCACGATAGCCGACAGCATAAAGCCAGTGTAGATGGGACCCATGAGCGTCACGGCCACATCAGAGATGCGGGTACGCGGCGACCAGACATACCAAATGCCCACAGCGAGCATCAGGGCAAAAAGCAGGGCATTCAGCAACATCGAATCGCCCAACGCCGACAGCGGAAAGAGCACGGCGGCAGCGATACCCATGCGCTCGTTAGCCATCTTGCCATCGAGCCTCGTCATACGGAAAAACTCATAGCAGCACAGACCACTCATGACAGAAACAAAGATGGCCGTGGGCACGATACCCAAAACCAGGCACAGGATAAAGACAACGGCGTAAACGATACCGGCGGCGGCACGGGTAATAAAGCCCGACAGCCACGAACCGGTGCCGCCCTTCGCTGCAGGCGCGCCAGCAGTGACAGCTTTGCGCGCAGGCGTCTTGGGAGCAGATGCCTTGGGACGATCGGACACGATTAAGCCTCCTCGGTCTTGCTCAGTCCACCAAACCTACGGTCACGGCCCTGATAGGCCAAAATGGCGTCGACAAGGCCCCAGCGATCAAAGTCGGGCCAATAGGTATCGGTGA
Organism: Collinsella sp.; assembly: GCA_014871665.1. Taxonomy (GTDB): domain Bacteria; phylum Actinomycetota; class Coriobacteriia; order Coriobacteriales; family Coriobacteriaceae; genus Collinsella. Next base: position 13,897 of record WGSL01000009.1, read on the forward strand.
CGTAGAACTCGGAATAAGCCACCTGCCACAGCAGATAGTTCGAAAGGCGCAGCTCACCAGAGGTGCGAATCACAAGCTCAGGATCGGGAAGACCGGCGGTATAGAGGTGGGAAGCCACCATGTCGTCATCAATTGCGCCAGGATCGATCTTACCGGCGGCAGCGTCGAGTGCGATCTGACGGACAGCGCGGGTAATCTCGGAACGCGCGCCGTAGTTGACGGCAAGCGCCAGCGTCATACCGGTGTGATCGGCGCACTCGGCAAGACCGCGTTCAAAAACGTCGCGGGTCTTCTTGGGCAGCGCGGAAATATCACCCAAAAAGACAACGCGCACGTTTTCGCGCTTCAGAAGCGGCAACTCGTCGATGAACGTCTTGGCAAACAAGTGCATCAAGACGTTGACCTCATGCTGCGGGCGGTTCCAGTTTTCGGTAGAAAACGCATAGGCAGAAAGCACGTCGACGCCCAGGCGCACGCAGGCGGTAATGATCTCGCGCAGCGAGACGATACCCGCCTTGTGGCCCTCAGTGCGTGCAAGACCGCGCGACGTGGCCCAACGACCGTTGCCGTCCATGATGCACGAGATATGGTGCGGAATGTTATTGAGGTCAAGGTCGGAAAAACCGACGCCCGCAGGGGCGTCGGCAAAGTACTCGACCAGTTTATGCTCGTCGTATTGCACCTTAGATCTCCATGACCTCGGCTTCTTTTTCCTTCAGAAGCTCCTCGACCTTGGCGACATACTCATCAGTGTGCTTCTGGACCTTGGCCTGCTCGCGACGGACATCGTCCTCGGTGAGCTCCTCATCGCGCTCGAGCTTGTTGTTGAAGTCGCGACGGATGTTACGGATAGACACCTTGGCCTGCTCGGCGTACTCGCGGCACTCCTTGACGAGCTCGCGACGGCGCTCCTCAGTGGGAGCCGGGAACGGAAGACGAACGACGGTGCCATCGGAGTTGGGGGTAATACCCAGATCGGAAGCGCCGATGGCCTTGACGATAGCATTGATGAGTGCCTTGTCCCACGGCTCGATGAGCAGCATGTGGGCCTCGGGGGTCTTGACGGCGGCAACCTGCGTGACCGGCGTGGGAACACCGTAATAATCGACGGTGATGTCGGACAGAATGTTGGCATTGGCGCGGCCGGTACGGACCTTGGAGAAGTTATGCTTGAGGGACTCGAGCGACTTGTCCATGTGGGCGGTGATGTTCTCTGCCATGCTTAATCCTCCTGATAGACGAGCGTGCCGACGGGCTCACCCGAAAGCGCGCGCTTGACGGTGTCCTCGCCATCGATGTTGAGGACCAAAATCGGCATACGGTTGTCCTGGCACAGTGCCGTAGCCGTGGAATCCATAACCTGCAGACCGCGGACGAGAACCTCGTGATAGGTAATCTTGTCAAAACGGACGGCATCAGCGCACTTGACGGGATCCTTATCGTAGATGCCGTCAACCTTGGTGGCTTTAATCAGAATCTCGGCGCCGATCTCGCACGCACGAAGAGCCGCGGCGGTGTCGGTCGTAAAGTACGGATTGCCCGAACCGGCGGCAAAAATAACGACGTTGCCCTTGGAAAGGTGGTTGATGGCGCGACGGCGAATATAGGGCTCGCAGATCTCGTTCATCTGGATAGCGCTCATCACGCGGCAGGGAACATCGTTATGCTCGAAGGCATCCTGCAGGGCGAGCGCGTTCATAACGGTTGCCAGCATGCCCATGTAGTCGGCCTGAGCACGCTCCATGCCACCGGCAGCGCCTGCCATGCCGCGGAAAATATTGCCGCCGCCGACAACGACGCCGACCTCATGGCCAACGGCGAGCAGCTCCTTGACCTGCTTAGCAAGATGGTCGGTAACCTTGGGGTCGATGCCATATTGGCCGTCGCCCATCAGCGCTTCGCCGGAAAGCTTAAGAAGCACGCGTTTATATCGGATGTCGGACAAAGCGATCCTCCTTTAGATTGAACTCTCAACATTCTATCAAAGGCTCTAAGAAGAGCCATGAAAAAGCAGGCTGTGAGTAAAACCCACAGCCTGCTCATTACCAGCTACAAGAGCTTATTTACTCGCCACGGACCAGACGGTCAAAGGCAACGACGGTAATGGTGTCGCCGAGCTCCTTGGAGACCTGCTCAGCGTACTTCTTGATGGTGAGGGAGCTGTCCTTGATGAACTCCTGCTCGGTGAGCACGGACTGCTTGTAGAACTTCTCCAGACGGCCGACAGCCATCTTCTCCTGGATAGCCTCGGGCTTACCGGACTCGGCAGCCTGAGCCATGTAGATCTGCTTCTCGTGCTCGACGGTCTCGGCCGGAACCTGATCGCGGGTAGCGCAGATCGGGGCGACGGCGGCAACCTGAAGGGCAACGTCGTGAGCGAAGGTCTTGAAGGATTCAGCCTGAGCGGTCTCAGCCTTCTCGAAGGCGAACTCGACGAGGACGCCGATCTTACCACCCATGTGGATGTAAGAAGCGAGCGCGCCGTTCTCAGCCTTGCGGGCAGCGAAGCGGGAGATCTTCATGTTCTCGCCCATGATGTGAATCATCTCGGTGAGCTCGGAGGAAACGGTCTCCTCGCCCATCGGCTTCTCGAGCAGAGCGTCGACGTCAGCAGGCTCGGTGGTAGCGACAACCTCAGCGACCTTGGAAGCAAAGCCGGTGAACTTGGCGTTAGAGCCAACGAAGTCGGTCTCGCAGGAGAGCTCGAGCAGAGCGCCGGTCTTGCCATCCTCGGAGACGAACGCGGCGACAGCGCCCTCGTTGGTCTCACGGCCAGCCTTCTTGGCAGCCTTGGCAAGGCCGTTCTTACGCAGAACGTCGACAGCGGCGTCCATGTCGCCGTCAGCCTCGACGAGAGCCTTCTTGCACTCCATCATCGGGGAGTCGGTCATCTCGCGGAGCTGCTTGACCATAGCGGCGGTAATCTGGGCCATTGTGGTTCCTTTCAAAGAGATGAAAAAGAATTAACTAAGACTGATTTACTCGGCCTTGGGCTCAGCGGCCATCTCGGCCTCGGAGACCTGCTCCTTGCCGGAGCCAGCGAGGCAGGCGTCAGCCATGAGCTCGCACATAAGGGTGACAGCGGAGATAGCGTCATCGTTGCAGGGGATGCCGTACTCGACCTCGTCGGGATCAGAGTTGGTGTCGATCAGAGCGACGACGGGGATGTTCAGGCGCTGGGCCTCCTTGATGGCGTTCTCCTCGCGCTTGGTGTCGATGACGAAGAGAGCCTGGGGCAGACCCTTCATGTCGCGGGCGCCACCGAGGTTGGTCTGGAGCTTGGTGAGCTCCTTGCCGAGAACAGCCTGCTCCTTCTTGGGCAGAACAGCCATGCGTCCGTCCTCGACCATGGCCTCGAGCTCCTCCATGCGGTTGATGCGGGAGCGGATGGTGACGAAGTTGGTCAGCATGCCGCCGAGCCAACGCTGGTTGATGTAAGGCATGTTGGCGCGCTCAGCAGCGTTCTTGACGGCCTCCTGAGCCTGCTTCTTGGTGCCGACGAACAGCACGTTGCCGCCCTTGGCGACGTTCTTGACGAAGGTGTAGGCCTGGTCGGCGTCGAGGATGGTCTGCTTGAGGTCGAGGATGTAGATGCCGTTGCGCTCACCGAAGATGAACGGCTTCATCTTGGGGTTCCAGCGACGGGTCTGGTGACCGAAGTGGCAGCCGGCCTCGAGCAGGGTGCGGATATTAATCTTGGTAGCCATGTTAAACCTCCTGTGGTTTGCCTCCGCGCGGGGTCATCCTCCAAAACCAACCCGGACATGTGCTACCAAATCCCGGGCACCACGGTATGAAGTAGCCGCGCGTGCGTGATAAAAACATGTTGCCGTGAAGCAACCCGATGAATGATAGCAGGAATGCATCTTCCTGCCAACCCGCAATCAAAACCACACACCTGAGTGCGGCGCGGGACGTCCCAGCCACTATTCGCCGCGGGGATGGGCTTGAGCCACGGCACGTTTGAGCCGATCGGGCGTGAGATGCGTGTAGATCTGCGTCGTGGACAGGCTCGCATGACCTAGCAGCTCTTGAACCGAGCGCAGGTCCGCACCGCCCTCGAGCAAATCGGTCGCAAAGGTATGGCGCATCGCATGCGGGGCAATGTCGGCCGGAATGCCGGCGAGCGTCGCCAGCGTATGGAACCGCCGCCTGAGCATGGCGGCACTCATGCGATTGCCGCGCGCCGATATAAGCAGCGGATGCGGCCCGGTAGCGGGGTCACGGCGCTTTGCCTGAGCGAGCAACTCCGGCCTCCCCTCCTCAATATAGAGACGCGTCGCCTCGAGTGCGCGACGATACAGAGGGACGATACGCTCCTTGCTCCCCTTGCCCCAAAGTCGCAGCGTTCGCTCGGACCAACCAATAGACTCCACGTTGAGCGCCGCGAGCTCCGAGATTCGCGCGCCGGAGGCATAGAGCAACTCAAGCATCGCCGCATCGCGCAGTCCCGCGGGCGTCGAGGTATCAGGCGTCTTGAGCAGCGCCTCAACCTGCTGGGTCGTAAGGACGCCCGGCAGGTCACGTGGCAGCTTGGGCGATGCGATCGCCGAGACCGCATCGCCCTCGACAATCCCCTCGGCAGCCATCCAGCGATAGAGAGATCGAATAGCCGACAGGTGCGCCGCAAGCGTTCGGGGAGCCACCTGCTCACGCGAAAGCTCGGCAAGATAGCGACGAATGGTGCGCACGTCGGCAGCGAAAGCATCAATATTCTCGCGCTCGCACCAGACAGCAAAGCGCTCTAGCCTCGAGCCATAGGCCGTCACCGTGTTGGGAGAAAGTCCCTCAACACGTGCGATATAGGCGATAAACGAGTCGACGGTGTCGTACAGGTCAAAGGCTATGACCGGTCGCCTCCAAACAAGTCGGAGCGCGTGGCCAAGTAGGCATCAAGGGCCTCGAGGGCGCGATCCGCATAAGCCTGATAGCGGTCGCGTTTGCTGCGGCGCTTACCATCCTCGAGTGGCGGCACCAGGCCAAAGTTGACATGCATAGGCTGATAGCCCACGGTGGCAGGATCGGTCGCATAGCCCACGAGCGCACCCAGGGCGCCCACACGCGGCAACTCGACGCCCGCGGCACCGATAGCCTCGGCATAGGTGTTGAGCGCCGCGAGCAGACCTGTCGCCACGGCTTCCATGTACCCCTCGGTGCCGGTGATCTGACCGGCCAGGCGCACGCCGGTACCGGGCACGGCAAAGGTGCTATCGAGCACGTGAGGGGCGTCGACAAAGGTATTGCGGTGCATGACACCGTAGCGGAAGAACTCAGCGTTCTCCAGGCCCGGCACCATATGGAAGACGCGCTTCTGCTCGCCAAAGGTCAAGTTGGTCTGGAAGCCCACCAGGTTATAGGCGGTCTTCTCCTTGTTCTCGGCACGCAGCTGAATCGCCGCCCAGGGGCGACGTCCGGTACGCGGGTCGGTGAGGCCGACGGGCTTCATGGCGCCAAAGCGAATAGCGTCCTTGCCGGTGCGTGCAACCTCCTCAGCAGGCTGGCAGGCCTGGAACAGATCGCCGCCCTCAAAATCCTTGAGCACCACGCGGTCGGCCGTGGTAAGCGCCTCGATAAAGGCCTCGTACTCCTCCTTGTTGAGCGGAGCGTTGAGATAGTCGCCGCTCCCCTGCTCCTCGTAGCGCGACTGCGAGAACAGCACGTCCATATCGAGCGTGGAGGCATCGACGATCGGCGCCGCCGCATCAAAGAATGCCAGGGCATCGCCACCGACGAGCTTCATAACCTCTTCGCTCAGCGCCGGTGAACACAGCGGGCCCGCGGCAATGACCACGTGACCCTCGGGAATCTGTGTGACCTCACCGTGCACGACCTCGATATTGGGACGAGCGGCAACCTCGGCCTCGACAAGCTCGGAAAACTTGACGCGGTCGACCGCCAAGGCGCCACCGGCGGGAACAGCCGCGCGATGGGCGCAATCGAGCAGGACTGAACCCATGCGCTCAAGCTCGGCCTTCAGCAAACCAGCCGCGGAATCCGGACGGGTCGACTTAAACGAATTCGAGCAGACGAGCTCTGCCAGGTGATCGGTATGGTGAGCCGGGGAGCTCACCTGGGGGCGCATCTCGCACAGCTTTACGGCAAAACCGCGATCTGCCAGCTGGATCGCGCACTCCGAACCCGCCAGACCGCCACCGATAACTGTCACCTGATCGAACTGCATCTGCAAACACCTTTCTAATTGACACGTTTTCCATTGTGACCGAAGGGTGTCTGGGCGTGAAGGGCAAACTTGGAGGGCGCATACCTTCCATCCATCATGCGCTCGATAAGACCCTCGAGTTCAAGCGAACCCAAGAGTTTGAGTACGCCGACAGCATCGAGCGAGACGAGCGCCGCGATGTCGTCGACCTTGAGCGGAGAGGCGATGAGCGCATGCATCACGGTCTGCTGCGTTGGATCCAGGTCGGCAATGCCGGGAGCATCGGGGCGCGAGTAGCGCAGGGTTCCGTAGATGCGTGAGATAGCCATCTCGATAGATTCCTCGTCGACGATGCAGCAGGCACCGTTCGCAATGAGGTAATTCGTGCCACGCGACTCGGGCGATAGGATCGACCCCGGCACGGCAAGAAGTTCGCGCCCCAAATCCATAGCAGCCTCGGCTGTGGAAAACGTCCCAGAAGGCATACCCGCCTCGGATACAAAGAGGGCTTGCGACAGGGCCGCGATTACGCGATTGCGGCGCGGAAAGGCGAACTTGCGCGGACCCATGCCCCACGGAGAGATCGACACGACCGCGCCACCCGTATCAAGCGTGCGCGTAATCAGCCCCGCGCTCGAACGCGGGTAGACCACGTCGGCGCCCGTCCCCAGCACCACGACGTGTTTGCCGCCGGCGTTGACCGCAGCCCAACCCGAGGCCTGGTCACAACCGACCGCGCCTCCCGAAACTACCGTCACTCCCGCATCAACCGCCACCTTTGCCGCAAGCTCTGCCACGGCAAAACCATACGGCGAGGCCTTGCGCGCGCCGATGATGGAGAGCGCGGGCGTCGAAAGCACCTCGGGGTTGCCGCGCACATAAAGCGTCTGGGGTATATCAGAAAGCTCCAAAACGGTCTCGGGATACAACGCGTCACCTGGATGCAGCTCGAAGGTCCCCTCAGCCATCATTGGTCCCTCCTTCCCTGGTACATCGCCGCCTCGAGCACGTGGTCCTGCGTCACCTGCTCGCTCTCGGCGACATCTGCGATCGTGCGCGCAATGCGAACAAGGCGCACGATGCCACGCCCTGTGAGATACGTGCGCTTCGACAGGCCGAGCACACACTTCTCCGCCGCATCATCGAGCTCAAAGGTCGAAACGACGCCGTCAATGGACCGTGTCTCGTCATCCTCGGCCTCAGCATCCGCATCGTCCATGCGGGATTCGCGCCAAGCGCGAAAGGCGCGACCGCGCACAACGTAGTCACGTAACTCGGCCGACGACATGCCCTCCGCACCCTCGATAATCACTTGAGGGTCGGGACGGGTCACATCGATCATCATGTCGATACGGTCGGCCAAAGGACCGCGCAGTTTAGACCGATAGCGCTCGACCATCGCCGCCGAGCAGCGACACGGCACCTCGCGATCGCCCAAAAAGCCGCAGGGGCAGGGATTGCTCGCAGCCAGCAGCTGAAAGCGCGACGGGAAGGTAAAAGCCCCGTCGACGCGTACGATCCTCACGTAGCCGCGCTCGATGGGCTGACGCAGCGTCTGCAGCACGCCCGTGGGAAACTCGGCAAGCTCGTCCAAAAAGAGCACGCCGCCATGAGCAAGGCTGATCTCACCCGGGTGCACCGGGCGCCCGCCGCCGATAAGGCCTGCGGTCGAAATACTGTGGTGGGGACTGCGGAAGGGGCGGTGCCCCGCCAACAAGCCATCAATGTTCTCACCCAAAACCGAATGGATGCACAGTGCCTCCTGCTGATCCTCAACGGAAAGCTCGGGCAGGATGCCGGTCATACGGCGTGCGAGCATCGTCTTGCCCGATCCCGGAGACCCGATCATGAGCAAGCCGAGTTCTCCTGCCGCCGCAAGCGCCATGCCGCGTTTAGCGACTTCCTGCCCCAGCACGTCTGCATAGTCGAGCTCGGGCTCAAAGGTCGCCTCGACACCCTCGGAATCCAAGTAGTGCCGTGCGGCATCGCCCATGCCGTGAGCAAGCTGAGACAGATGGTCGATAAAGCCGCAATCCACGCCCGCGAGTGGCACATGCTGGTCGGACCTGCCGGCGATAAAAGACAGCCCCATGTCGCGAGCCAATAGCTGAAACGCCACCTCGCCTTTGACAGGAAGCACCGTGCCGTCCAAGCCGAGCTCGCCGGCGATAAGACAACGATCGAGGTTGTCGCGGGGAATCTGACCATCGGCCGCTAGAACCGCGAGGGCGATGGGCAGATCAAAGCCGCTACCGGTCTTGCGAATATCGCCGGGCGCCAGATTGACCGTAATGCCCGAGCGCGGGATCTCAAAGCCGGCCGAGCGCATCGCACAGCGAATACGACCACGTGACTCCATCACCTCCATACTCGGAATACCGAGCATCTGAATGCCCGGAACGCCACCGGCAAGCGAGACCTCGACCGTGACGGGAATCGCCTCGACGCCGCGGATGCAGGCCGCGTGAACGGCAAACGTCTCGAACGCCATCACGACACCTGCCAATCGAACGCGTTGTACTGGTGCTCGATCTCGGCGATATGCCCGTCGCGGATGGTGACGCCCACGGCATCGAAGCGAATCGCCTTGAGCGGATAATGCTCCATGAGATAGCAACTTGCGATGCGGCGGTAGCGGCGTTGCTTTTGGGCGTCCACGGCCTCCTCCGGAAAGACCCTCGTGCTGCAATCCAGCGCAACGCGTCTGGTCTTGACCTCGGCCATCACCACGACATCGTCGAGCTCATCGAGCAGCACCAGATCGGCCTCGCCCTCGGTGCAACGATAACCCTGCTCCAGCAAGGTGTAGCCGCGCTCGTTAAAGTAGTCGATGGTGATCAGCTCGCCTAGCATGCCCAGCTCGCGGGGACTGAGTCCCTTGATAAACTCGGGCGTCATCGCCCCACAGTCGAGCTCGCCGTTTTCCCAACGCTCCTTGAGCTGCTGCGTCTTGCTCTTTTTGCTTGCGGCACTCATGGGGTCTCCTTTCCCGCACACTGCATTGCCCCGATGATGAGGGCACCTTTCATGCGGGTAAGTACCGGAAGCAAACCAAAAGCTGACCAAATGCCGACAAAAAACGGGCCGTACGCAGCAATGCTGCTGCATACGGCCCGCTACCAGCAGGTTTATAAAACCACAGAGGTCCCTGTCTCCACAATTGGCCTAGAAAAGGCGCTCAGTCTGCAGAAAGTTTCCGCAAAAGCTCACGCGGTGCAGCGGACAAAGTCCATGTTTGCGAATGGCCTCGATGTGCTCGGGGCTCGCATAGCCCTTCGACTCGGCCAGATGGTACTCGGGGTACTCGGCGTCGTACTCGACCATCATCTCGTCACGCGTGACCTTGGCCATGATGGACGCTGCGGCGATGCAGGCGATCTTGGCATCGCCTTTCACCACATCGCGCTCGTTAGGAACAGCGCCCAAGGGGTTGCCATCCATGAGGACGCAGTCGGGTTCAAGTCCCGTATCGGCCACGGCGCCCGCAACGGCGGTACGGATAGCACGGGCCATGCCCATCTCATCGATATCCTTAGGCGCGATATGGCAAAAACCGATCGCCGTCGCCACCTCGGCAATCTTCACTGAGAGCAACTCGCGGCGCGCCGGCGTGAGCTTTTTGGAATCGTTGATGCCCCAGACGCGCGGCTCCATGGGAAGACACACGGCACACACGGTCAAGGGACCCGCTACCGAGCCACGGCCCACCTCGTCGACGCCCACGACCACACCATCACCGCCAAGCTCATGCATAAGCTCGTACATGTCATTGACGCGCTCGCGCTCGGCAAGTTCCTTGGCATGGCGCTTAAGAGCACGCTCGCAAGCCTTGATCACCTGCTGGCGCGGGTCCTCGCGATAATGCTCCACGAGGGCGGGGATCTCCTCAAACGTTGCGCTCGCCAGCTCTCCGGCAACCTGCGATGCCGAAACCGAGCTCGTCATGTTGGCCATACCAGGCCCTCCTTGCATGCAAATCAGATAAAAAGAAGGGCCACCCGAAGGTGACCCTTGTGTCCAAACGAGTGGACAGACGCTGCGATCTTCTTAGCGCTTCTCGGGGATGCGAGCAGCCTTGCCCACCTTGTCGCGGAGGTAGTACAGCTTGGCGCGACGGACGCGACCATGACGAACGACCTCGAGCTTGGCGATCTTGGGGCTGTGAAGCGGGAAGGTACGCTCAACACCGACACCGAAGGACATCTTGCGGACGGTGAAGGTCTCGCGGGCACCGGCGCCGGCCATGCGGATGACGTCGCCCTGGAAGACCTGGATGCGCTCGCGGTCGCCTTCCTTAATGCGGTAGTGAACCTTGACGTTGTCGGCGACGCGAACCTGAGGAATGTCCTCGCGGATCTGCTGACGCTCGATTGCGCGGATGTAATCCATGTGCAATTCCTTACTCTTCTAGAGGTGCCGTACCACCTTGGCCGGCACGTAGTTGAACAAACGTATTCGAGTATACACGCGCGGGTTTCTGCTGCAAGAACAATTTTTTACGCAGACAAAAAGACAAAACCCGCACATGATAACCGCCCGCCTCACGAATGAGACGGGCGGCATGAAGGGGGCTACGCTAGGCGTCTAAACCCAAAACGTTAGGCGGGACGCTTGGCCTCGAGCTTGGCCTGGGCGGCAGCCAAGCGCGCGAGGGGCACGCGGTAGGGCGAGCAGGACACGTAGTCCACGTCGGCCACGTTAAACAGGCCCTTGATGGACTTGGGGTCGCCGCCGTGCTCACCGCACACGCCAAAGTGCATGTCGGGGTTGGTGGCACGGCCCTTCTCGACGGCCATGCGTACCAGCTCGAGTACTGCCGTATCGATGGTCTCGAAGGGGTTGTCCTTCAGAATCTTCTTATGCATGTACAGCGGGATGAACTTAGCCTCGGCGTCGTCACGCGAGAAACCGAAGGTCGTCTGGGTGAGGTCGTTGGTGCCAAAGCAGAAGAAGTCGGCATGGTGGGCGATCTCGTCAGCGACCATGCAGGCGCGCGGCAGCTCGAGCATCGTGCCCACGGGAATATTGAGCTCGACGCCTTCTTCGACGGAAACCTCGGCGATCACGCGCTCAATGACCTCGCGGGTCTGGACGTGCTCGGCCGTGATGGAGACGAGCGGAACCATGATCTCGGGACGCGGGTCGACGCCCTCCTTGATAAGGCAGGCAGCAGCCGTGGCGACGGCGCGAACCTGCATGAGCGGCAGATCGCTAAAGACGACGGATAGGCGCACGCCGCGCAGGCCGAGCATCGGGTTGGACTCGACCATGCCGTCGATGCGACGCAGGCGGGCACGCAGGGCGGCAAGCTCTTCCTCGCTGGCGCCAGCGGCCTCCTTCTTGGTGATGGCAACCTCGAACTCGCGAGGATTATCCAGGAACTCATGAAGCGGCGGATCGAGCAGACGAACGACCACATCGCGACCGGACATGGTCTTGAACATGGCCAGGAAGTCCTCCGTCTGAACCTTGAGCAGATCGGCGAGGGCCCGCTGCTTCACGGCCTCATCGTCGGACAGTATAAAGCTCTGGATGATGTTCTTACGGTCGCCCAGGAACATGTGCTCGGTGCGGCACAGGCCAATAGCCTCGGCGCCAAACTCGAGTGCGAGCTCGGCATCCTCAGGGTTGTCGGCGTTGACGCGCACATGGTTGGCGTGGCCACAGGTCTCGTCCAGGCGAATCTCGTCGGCCCAGGACAGGATGGTGTCCAGATCGCCAGTGAGCTCGGCGGAGACCAGGTCGACGGGACCGTCGACGACGATGCCCTGGGTGCCGTCGATGGAGATGATGTCGCCCTCGTGCAGCACGCGGTCGCTGCCCTCGATGCGCACGACCTTCTCGGCGGCATCGATGTGGAAGCGCTCAACGCCGCAGACGCAGGGCGTACCCATACCGCGGGCGATAACAGCGGCATGGCTCGTCTTGCCACCGTGGCTGGTCAGGATGCCCTCGGCGGCGACCATGCCCTTCAAGTCGTCGGGGTTGGTCTCCCAACGGACCAAGATAACCTTATGACCCTCGTTTGCGCGCGCGACGGCGTCATCGCTCGAGAACACGACCTCGCCCACGGCGGCGCCGGGGCTGGCGTTCAGACCGCTGGCCAGCGCCTCGTACCTCTTGGAAGCGTCAAACTGCGGGTGCAGGAGCTGGTCGAGTTGCGCGGGATCGATACGGCTCACGGCCTCTTCGCGGGTGATCAGGCCTTCCTCGACCATTTCGATGGCGATGCGCAGGGCGGCGGTGGCAGTGCGTTTACCCACGCGTGTCTGGAGCATCCAGAGCTTGCCCTGCTCGATGGTGAACTCGATATCGCACATATCGCGGTAATGGTCCTCGAGCGTCAGGAACACGCGCTCGAGCTCCTCACCTGCAGACTCGAGGCCCGGGGTGGCCTTGAGGTCGGCGATGGGCTCGGTGTTGCGGATACCGGCGACGACGTCCTCGCCCTGGGCGTTGACCAAAAAGTCACCGTAGAACTCCTTGGTGCCGTCGGCCGGATTACGCGTAAAGGCGACGCCCGTCGCAGAGGTCTCGCCCTTGTTGCCAAAGGCCATGGCCTGTACGTTGACGGCGGTGCCGAGGTCGTCGGAAATGCCATGCTGCTTGCGGTAGATGCAGGCACGCTCGTTCATCCAGCTGCCAAAGACGGCCTGGATTGCAAGGCGTAGCTGAAGCTCCGGGTCGTGCGGGAAAACGGGCTTGCCGTCAGCGACCTCGAGCTCGGGATACAGGGAGGCATCGACGTTCTCGGAGAAGATGCCCTTAAAGGTCTCGACGAGTTCCTGCAGGTCCTCGGCCGAAAGCTCGGAATCGACGCGAACGCCGGCGACCAGACGGGCCTGGGTCAGGGCGTTCTCGAACAGGTCGGCGTCAACGCCCATGACGACATTGGAAAACATCTGGATAAAGCGGCGGTAGCTATCCCAGGCAAAACGCGGGTTCTGCGTCTGCGCGATGAGGCCCTGGACGGAATCGTCATTGAGGCCCAAGTTGAGGACCGTGTCCATCATACCGGGCATGGAGAACGGAGCGCCCGAGCGAACCGACACGAGCAGCGGATCGGAGGCGTCGCCGAGCTTCTTGCCGCAGCGGGCCTCGAGGTCCGCCTCGGCAGCAACGATCTCATCGAGTGCGCCCCCGGGCCACACGTTGCCGGCACCGGAGTACTCGACGCAAGTCTGGCAGGTAATGGTAAAGCCACCGGGAACCGGCAGGCCGATGCGGCTCATCTCGGCAAGGTTTGCGCCCTTGCCGCCAAGCACGAAGTTCATGGACTTGTCGCCCTCAGTGACACAGGTGCCCTGGGCGTCGGTTCCAAAACGGTAAACCCTCTTGCAATCGCTCACGATACTTCCCCTTCCATGCACTTACGCGCACGACCGTGGTAACGAATCGACCCGCCACATGCGGGCCGTGAGGGAACTATACGGCGCGTTTTGGGCAGGCTTGAGCAGAGGGTGCGCGGTTTGGTAAACGTGCTAAAACTGGCGGTAAACGGTAGATAAAGGTGGTTACCTTATGAAGATACCACTGCAAGAGAAATGCAGGTCAGATGCAAGTTTCTTGCTAAATCGCTTTATCATTATCGTGCATTATTTTGAGGTAGTCTATTTAGGACGGGGCTTTTTAACTACTCCAATGAGCTAACTTTGCTGCACTCGACTGGCGGCGCGGCGGGCGCGAGCTTCTTGGATTTCCTCCAAGTGGCTAATGATCTCGGAGGCGCTCTCCTCGATCGCCTTGCCGTCGGTACGCACCACAAAGCAGCCTAGCCGCTTCATGAGGGAACGGGCTTCCTCAAGCTCGCTGCGCACGCTCTCGGGCTCGGCATAGGAGCCGGCAACGGCACGGGCGTAGTCATCGCCCAAGCGGCTATCGCGAATCTCAGAAATAACGTCGACGGTCGAAATCAGGCCGAACAGGCGCATCGGGTCAACCTCGTAAATCGACTTCGGCGGCTCCACGCCATGGGCCAACGGAACATTGGCAACCTTGTAACCCTGATAGGCCAAATACATCGACAGCGGCGTCTTGGACGTGCGCGATACGCCCAGCAGCACGATATCGGCACCCGACAGATCGTCGCAGCCGCGCCCGTCATCGTGCTCAACGAAATACTCCATGGCCTCGATACGATGGAAATAGCGGTCATCGGTCCTGTGAATCACGCCCGCAACGCCCTTGGGCGGCACACCGATGAGCGACGACAGCACGGCAAGCGTCGGGCCGATCAGGTCGACCGAGCGAATATGCAACATACCCAGGTAATCGAGCACACGGGCGCGAAGCGCCGGATCGACAATGGTATGGAACACGGCAATATCGCGATGGTCGGCATCGACGCGAGGTCCCACAAACGACTTAACCTGCTCCACCGAGGTCACCTTAGGCAGGCGCAAGAGATGAAAAGTCCCTTCATCAAATTGCCCGGACGCCGCAAGCACCACCTCACAAGCGGTATCGCCGAGCGAGTCGGAGATAACGATAACGGTGGGACGAGCGGTGACCGGGCAATCCATGCGGGGCTCCTTTTGCGCTTACGCGCAGGCTGGCTTACTTTTTGCGGGCAAGCTCACCGATGTTTGCGATGCCGGAGAAAACGGCCTCGAAGCGGTTGAGCAGCTTAAGGCGATTATCGCGGAGCTGCTCGTCCTTGTCCATGACCATGACCTCATCGAAGAAACGGTCGATGGGAGCACGCAGGGCGGCAAGGGCGGCAAATGCGGCCGGGTAATCCTCGGCAGTAAGGGCGACGTCGACAGCAGTCTGAGCAGCCTCGGAGGCGTCGGCAAGCGCGAGCTCGGCCTCGCCCATCAGGCTGCGGTCGTACTCCGCACCCAGCTCGGGCTTGGAGATGTGCGCGGCGCGGGCATAGGCGGTCGCCAGGTTGTCGAACGTCTCAGCGTCGTTCTTGCGGGCCTCGTCGAGGGCGGCGCAGCGGGCGAAGAAGACGGACGGGGCGATGATGTGCACCGCGGAGACGGCGGCAACGGTATCGGCAGGAATCTTCTCGTCGCGGGCCATGCTCACCAGGCGGCCGTGGAAGAAGTCACGGACCTGCTGGGCGACCTCGGCGGCGTCGAACTCAATGCCCTGCTCACTGTAGAGCTCGAGGGCGAAGTCGATGAGCGACGTGGGGTCGATCGGCAGACGGTCGCGCAGGATGTTGATGATGCCGATAGCGGCACGACGCAGCGCATAGGGGTCGGAGGAGCCGGTCGGGGGCTCGCCGATGGCAAAGATACCGGCAATGGTATCGAGCTTGTCGGCACAGGCCACGATGCAGCCAGCGATGCCCTCGGGCAGCTCGTCACCGGCAAAGCGGGGACGATAGTGATCGCGAATGGCGTGGGCGACCTCGTCGTTCTCCCCCATCGCGGTGGCGTAGTAACCGCCCATCACGCCCTGCTGGCTCGTGAACTCGACGACGGCGTTGGATACCAGGTCGGCCTTGCACAGGTGCGCGGCGCGAGCAGCGTCAGCGGCAAGATGAGCGCCCAGATGAGCCTCGCGGGCAATAGCGAGCGCGAGCTGCTCGATGCGCTCGGACTTGGCGAGCACGCTACCGAGCTTCTCCTGGAAGGCGACCTTAGCCAAACGCTCGCGGAACTCATCGAGGGAGATCTTCAGGTCCTCCTCATAGAAGAACTTAGCGTCGTCCAGACGGGCGCGCACGACGCGCTCGTTGCCGTCGATCACGCGCTCGGCGTTCTCGGGCTTGCTGTTGGAGACGACCACGAACTCACGCGTGAGCTTGCCCTCGCCGTCATAGATCGGAAAGTAGCGCTGGTTAGTGAGCATGGACTCGCAGATGATCTCATGCGGGACCTTGAGGAACTCCTCATCGAAGGTACCGACGAGCACCGTCGGCCACTCGCAGAGGTTAATGACCTCCTCAAAGACCTTCTTGGGCGTGTCGACATGACAGCCGGGGCGAGCGGCCTCGACCTCGGCGATACCGGCAAGGATGGCCTCGCGACGACGCTCGGCAGAAAGCACGCCGGCGTCCTCGAGCACCTGCTCGTAGACGGCGGGGCTGGCAACCACATGGTCGCCAGGGCCAAGTACACGATGACCGCGCGTGGTGTTGCCGCTCGTCACGTCGGCAAACGACACGGGCACAACATCCTCGCCCAAAAGGCAGCAGATCCAGCGGACCGGACGAACAAAAGTCGCATGCTCGTGACCCCAGCGCTGGCTGCGGTAGTTGGGCCACTGCAGGCCGGCGATGGTCTTCTCGCACAGAGCGGTCAGAATCGGCGTAGCCGGTGCAGAGGGAATGTTCTTCTCGGCAAAGACATACTCGCGACCGTCGGTGTCCTCGCGACGGACCAGGTCCTCGGCAGCCACACCGCACTTGCGGGCAAAGCCCTGGGCGGCCTTAGTGGCGTTGCCGTCGGCATCGAAGGCAATGTTTGCCGCAGGGCCGCGCTTGACTTCGTGAACCTCGTCGGTCGCGGTGGCGACATTAGCCACGAGCGCGGCAAGACGGCGCGGGCTCGAGATCACGCGGACCTCGCCGTGGGCCAGACCGGCCTCGTCGAGACCCTTGGCGATCATGGTGCCAAGCTGCTTGACGGCATTGTTCAGCGGTGCGGAGGGCATTTCCTCCGTACCGATCTCAAACAGGAAATCTTTAGCGTCTGCCATGGCTTACGCCACCTCGCCTTCCTGGTCGGCATTCTCGTTGACTCCGGCGACCTCGGCCATATAGGCCTCGCAGCACGCCTTGGCGACGGCACGGACGCGCAGGATGTAGTTGGCACGCTCGACTGCGGACAGCGCACCGCGGGCATCGAGCAGGTTGAAGGCATGGCTGCACTTCATGACGCAATCGTACGCCGGCAGCGGAAGCTTGCGCTCCAGGCAGGCATGGCACTCGGCCTCGTAGTCGTCAAACTTCTGACGCATCATCTCGACGTTGGCGACCTCAAAGTTATAGGCACTGAACTCGCGCTCGTTCTCGAGGAACACGTCGCCATAGGTCATGGGCGTGCCGTCGGGCAGGTAGCTCCACACCAGGTCGTAGACCGAGTTGACGCCCTGGGCGTACATGGCGATACGCTCCAGGCCATAGGTGATCTCGACAGGCACGGGGTCGACCTCGATGCCGCCCACCTGCTGGAAGTACGTAAACTGCGTGACCTCCATGCCGTTGAGCCAGACCTCCCAGCCAAGGCCCCAGGCGCCAAGGGTCGGGCTCTCCCAGTCATCCTCGACAAAGCGGACGTCATGGTCGTTGGGGTCCAGGCCAATGGCGGCAAGAGACCCCAGGTAGAGCTCTTGGGCGTTGACCGGCGAGGGCTTGATGAGCACCTGGAACTGATAGTAGTGCTGCATGCGGTTGGGGTTCTCGCCGTAGCGGCCGTCGGCGGGACGGCGGCAGGGCTGTGCATAGCAGGTGCGCCACTCGGCGGGACCGAGCGAGCGCAGCGTGGTCGCGGTATGGAAGGTACCGGCACCGACCTCGGAGTCATAGGGCTGCATGATGACGCAGCCCTGCTCGCCCCAGTACTGCTGGAGGCGCAGGATGATGTCTTGGAAGGAAAGCGATGAAGCGTTCATGCCTCTAATATCCCCTCGTCGAAACGATTACACGGTTAGGTACTGTACTATAGCGGTTTTTAGTCGATAGCGCCGATACGGTTGAGCGGCCAGTAGCGCACAAGCGCCACTGCGATCAAATCAGAGCGATCGACGGGACCAAAATAACGTGAGTCGGCAGAGTTTTCGCGATTGTCGCCCATCACCCACACGCACCCGTCGGGAACCGTGTAGGGATAGCTTACCTGAGCGCCGGGCGCTTGGACCGAAAGCGGCCAGCTCATGCCCGTCGTATAGTCCTCGTCGAGCGCTTGGCCGTCAACGACCACCTTGCCATCCTGCAGGTCGACCGTCTGGCCGGCCGTGGCAATAACACGCTTGACAAGAACATCATGCTCGGAGGTGCCATCGGGGTTGTGAAACACCACGATATCACCCTGCTTGACGGGCTGACCGATCTCGAGGCTCACCTTTTGTGCCAGGATCTGGTCGCCAATCTCGATCGTGGACTCCATGGAGCCGGTGGGCACCACAAAGGGCTCGACCACAAACGAGCGAATCAAGAAGGTGGCCACGAGCGCGATCGCGATGACCGCGATCCACTCAAAAGCGCCCCTCAACGCGGAATGCTGCGATGGAACCATTCTCACTCCTCGCTCTGCGAATACGCAGCGTCCAAAATCTCCTGCGCGTAAGCGCGCTCCTCGGGCGTGAGCCGCGCTGTCTCGATCAGATCGGGACGCCAGCGGCAGGTGCGCTCGATGGCATTCTTACGGCGCCAGGCATCGACCTTGGCGTGATCGCCGCTCACAAGCACCGGCGGCACGCCCTCGCCGTTGAACTCGGCGGGGCGGGTGTACTGCGCGTACTCGAGCAGGCCTCCGTCCTCGGCGGTCGAGAACGACTCGTCCACGTTGCTCATCTCGTCGCCCAGGGCGCCGGGAATCAGGCGTACGACGGCATCGGCAACGACCATAGCGGGAAGCTCGCCGCCCGTGAGCACGTAGTCGCCGATCGACAGACGCTCATCGGCATACGCATACGCGCGCTCGTCGACGCCCTCGTAGCGACTGCACACAAACAGCAGGCGCTCACTTTTGAGCAGGCGCTCGGCCACATGCTGCGTAAAAGGCTCGCCACAGGGGGTAAAGAACACCACAGTGGGCTTGGGACCCTCTGCGCTAATGGCCTCGATGGCCTCTGCGATAGGCTCGACCTTCATGAGCATGCCCTGCCCGCCGCCGTACGGCTCGTCATCGACGGTACGATGGCGGTCGTGCGTCCAGTCGCGCAGGTTATACGCCTTGAAATCAAAAAGGCCGGCCTTGCGGGCGCGGCCCAAGATCGATGTGGACATGACGGGCTCAAACACCTCGGGAAAGACCGAAAGGGTCTCGATCAGCATGTTGTCCTCCCTACTTGTCCATATCGATCAGGCCGTCCATCACGTGGACGGAAATTGTTCCTGCATCGGGAAGATCGAGCACGACTTGCTCGATCACGGGAATCAGTACCTCGCCGTACCGATCACCCTCGACAACCCAAACATCGTTAGCGGGCGTCGACATGATCTCGACGATCGTGCCGAGCGAACCGAAGCGCTCGTCGACCACCTCGCGACCCATCAGGTCGGTATAGGCAGCGTCGAGCGAATCGAGCTCAAAGTCGTCACGATTTGCCAGCACGTAGCATCCCGTGATGCCCTCGGCGGCCGTCAAGTCGTCAATGCCCTCAAACGAGACCAGATCGCCATCGCCCGTATCGGTGACGGACACGACCGTGCAAAAGCGGTCGCGCTTGAGCGCCGGCGGCGTCAGGGCGACGCGCATACCCGGCTCTAATACAGAAGGAAGCCCCCGCAGCGGCTGCGCGAGGACCTCCCCCTTCCTTCCGTGCGGCTTGACCACACGGGCGATGTTTTTGTACTGGGACCTCAAGGTCCTAGCCCAGAACCTCTACCTCGACAGCAGTGTCGAGGCGAGCGGCCAGTGCACGGGCGAGCGTGCGAATGGCCTTGATGGTACGGCCACGACGGCCGATGACCTTAGCGACGTCATCCTCGGCGACCGAAACCTCAATCGTAGAGGCGTCGTCACCATCGATGACCTCAAGGCTCACGGAATCCGGGTCGTCGACGATCTGAACAACGAGATATTCGACGAGATCGGCGATGCGATCTGAGAGCATTGCCTCACCCTCGAGCTGTGCAGCGTCAACCTCAGGCACGATTTACTCCTCGGCGCCCTCAGCGGCCTCAGCGGCAGCCTTAGCGGCCTCGGCCTCTTTGGCGAGCTGCTTCTTGGACTTCTTGACGACGGTCTCGGTCTTCTCGCCCTCGTTGGCGGCCTTGACCAGAGCGGCGACGGCGTCGGTGAGCTGAGCGCCCTTGGACTGCCAGTCGGCAATCTTCTCGAGGTCGAGGTTGATGGTCTTGGGGGCGGTCATCGGGTTGTAGCGGCCAACCTCCTCGATGATACGACCGTCACGCGGGGCGCGGGAATCGGCGACGACGACACGGTAGTACGGACGCTTCTTAGCGCCGTGACGAGCAAGGCGAATCTTGACTGCCAAAGGAAACTCCTCCAACCAAGCAGCTTTAGGCTGCAACTACAAACAAACAGTTGAACATAATACGCCATCGACGCGGGCAGGTGAAGTCCGTGAGACCAACTTCTTCGGTGTAGTCGAGGGCAAATCCATATCTTAGACAAGAATTCGGGATTTGCAAGCACATACACGCACCCCACATGAGCTGCGCGGTATACTCATGACATGGAAAGACGCGAACATACATACGGTTATGAGGATGCCATGGGCGTCACGCCGCCTCCCTGGACGGGTCCGGCGGTTGGCCTCATGGACCTCGATGCGTTTTTTGCGAGCGTAGAGATGCTCGATCATCCCGAATGGCGCGGAAAGCCGCTCATCGTGGGCGGAGACGCCGATTCGCGTGGCGTCGTGTCCACGTGTTCGTATGAGGCGCGTCGCTTTGGCGTGCACTCTGCCATGGCCTCGGCCGAGGCGCGGCGCTTGTGCCCGCAAGCCATTTGGACACACGGGCACTTTGACCGATACCGCGAGGTGAGCGCGCAGGTCATGGCGATTCTCGCCGACGAGACCCCGCGCGTTGAGCGCGTATCCATCGACGAAGCCTTTATCGATATCACACCGGGTCGCTTTGCGCCCGAAGACCCGCTGCTGGTTGCGCGGCGTATAAGCGACCGCGTGGCAGCGCTGGGAGTGACGTGCTCCATTGGCGTGGGCTGCAACAAGACGGTCGCAAAGATCGCAAGCGAGCGGGATAAGCCGTTTGGGCTGACCATCGTGCGCCCCGGAACCGAGCAGCGCTTTTTGGCCGCGCTACCGGTATCTGCCATGAGCGGCATCGGGCGCTCGGCCGAGGAGCGACTGCGCCGCATGCGCATCTACACCCTCGGCGAGCTATCACGTGCACCGGAATCCACCTTGGCCTCTATTTTTGGCGTCAACGGCGAACGCATGCGCCAGCGTGCGCTGGGACTCGAAATCTCCGAAGTCACGAGTCTCGATGAAGAGCGCGAGGTCAAGTCGGTCAGCAATGAACGCACCTTTGCTAAAGATTTAACTGAGCGTGGGGATATTGAGGCGGCGATTGCGCTGTTGGGAGAGTCAGTGGGACGCCGCCTGCGCCGTCAGGGGCTGACGGGTGCCACGGTAACGCTCAAGCTTAAGTATTCGTATGGCAGCGGGCGTACGGCACAGCGCCGGCTGCCTCATCCGACCGACGATGAGAACATCTTCGTGGCGGTTGCACTCGAACTGCTCGACAGCATCTGGCAGGAAGGCATGCACGTTCGCTTAGCGGGCATCGGCATGAGCGACTTCGACCACCAAGGCGGCATCCAGACTGACCTATTCTGCGAGATCGATGACCGCGGAGCCCAATCCAGCGACCGCCGCGACCTCTCCGTCGCCATCGACGCCGTCCGAGACAAATTCGGCGACACCGCCCTTTCCTTCGGCCGCCAATCCCGCTTCAACGATTAACCGCCTTTGGGCAAAAAGAAAGCCGGGCAGGTGCGGAAAACCGCAACTGCCCGGCGATATGCGTGAGGGTAGCTAACCCCGTCTCAAATGAGCTACTAGAGGAGGTTGAGGGGGAGCTGGGGGGCGTCTCCCCAGAGTTTCTCGAGGCGGTAGAAGTCGCGGGCTTCGGGAGTGAAGACGTGGACGACAACCGAACCATAGTCCATGAGCATCCAGGTCTTCTGCTCGCGGCCCTCGATGGAGAACGGATGCTCGCCGCAAGCCTCGGCGACCTTCTCCTCGATCTCGTCGACGATGGAATCAACCTGGCGATTGTTGGTGCCGGTAGCGAGCACAAAGTAGTCACACACATCGGAAAGCTCGGTCAGGTCGAGCACCTGAACGTCCTCGCCCTTCTTGTCGTAGGCGGCCTGCGCGGCGGCGCGGGCGACATCCTCGGCGGCGACACCGCTCGCGGACAGCGAGGCGGCGGTGCGGTCGGACGTGGCGGCGAAGCTCTTGTGCTCCACACCTTCAAGAATCTGCTCGTCGGTCATGGTCTCGTCGGCCATGGAATACCTCTTTCTAGACAGCCCGAGCTAGCGCAGCTGGGCATAATGGTTGTAAATCGTAATAGCCGTGGGATAAAGATAGCGCCCGGACTGGATCACATAGACCAGACCTTGCGCAAAACAGGAGAAGAACAACTCATCGAGCGTCGACTCCCCCACCATCTTGCGCAGCGCATGCGCATAGTCGCCGTGGCGGTTGGGCTCGATGGCATCGGCCACAAAGACCACCATATCGAGCGGCGTCATGTCGCAGGCACCCACGGTGTGACGGTCGACAGCCTGGAAAACGGCCGGCGACAGCTCGGGAAAAAGCTGCGGAAGTTCATAGGCGGCAACAGGGCCATGCAAAAGCGGCGTCGCGGCGGAAGGAGAGCCGGCAATCTTAATGCCGTAATGCAGAGCGCGCGTGACCAGCTCGTCGTCGGAGAGCACTTTGTCCCAGTCATGGATCAGTCCGGCGGCAGCGGCATCAAAGCGGTCAACGCCGTAGACCTCGGCCAGATGAAGTGCGGTCTCGGCAACACCCAGCGAATGCACATAGCGCTTGCGCTTATCCTTCATGCGAACATCGAGCAGCTCTTGAATGCGCTTGAGCAGCGCGCGCTCATCGCCCTCAAACTGATCCTCTACCGACAACGTAGACCCCCATCACTCAAAATCTTCTTGGCCCAAATCGGCATATAGCCTGCGTTTGCGAATGTAGCCGAGCACGGACTCGCTCGTAAGATAGCGCACGCTCATACCGCGGGCAACACGCTTGCGAATGTTCGTCGAGCTGATCGCCAGCGCCGGAATCTGAATATAGCGCACGTCGAACGGCAGCCCCGACTCTTTGATTCGGGCACGCGCCGTATCGATATCAAAGCCCGGTCGTGTCGCCGCAATAAAGGTAGCAAGCTCAGCGATTCGTTCGGCATCATGCCAGGTAACAATATCGATAATCGCGTCGGCGCCCGTAATAAAGTAGAGCTTTACCTGCGGCGGGTAAAAGTCGCGAAGGGCATGAAGCGTATCGGCCGTATAGGTTACACCCGGACGGTCAATCTCGAACCGACTCGCCAAAAAGGCCGGGTTCGCAGCGGTGGCGAGGACCGTCATGGCATAACGGTCCTCGGCAGGCGTCACCGGCTTGTCAAGCTTAAAGGCAGGCGTACCCGCCGGCATAAAGAGCACGGCATCCAAGTCGAGGGACTCACGCGCCTGCTCAGCGGTCACCAGGTGCCCGTAATGGATGGGATCAAAGGTGCCACCCATAATGCCGAGCCTAAACTCCTGCCCGTCCTCTAGAGGAAGCTCGGGCAGACCGATTCCACCGCGCAGCGACATGGCTTACTCGCCCTCCGAGGTCTCGGCATCGCCCGCGGCATCCGCCGCATCGACAACCTCGACGCCCTCATCCGTAGCATCGGCCACGTCAATGGCCTCAACGGCAACGTCCTCACCAGTATCCTCGAGCTCCTCGTACTCCGAGAAGTCCTCAGCGCCCTCAAAGTCAAAGGCACGCTGGCAAATGCGGACCTCGTCGCCCGCACGGCAACCGGCCTTCTCGAGCGCGTCGTCAACACCCATACGCGCAAACTTATGCTGCAGGTAAATGACGGCTTCCTCATTTTCCCAGTCGGTCTGGATGACCATGCGCTCGATGGCACGACCGACCACGCGGAAGGCACCGGGCTCTTCCTGGACAATGCGGAAGCGCTTCTCACGCTGCAGGCGGCGGCGCTCCCACTCATCGTCGCGCAGAACGACCGGCTCATCGGAGACAGCCAACTCGGCGCGCAGCTTAGCCACCTGCTCGCCCACGGCAAGCATCAGCGTGTTGAGACCGGCACCCGTCACGGCGGACACGGCAAAGAACATATGGCCGTCGTCGAGCGCTGCACGCTTAAGGTCGGCAATCTTGTCGGCCGTGCCCGGCGCGTCGCACTTGTTGGCAACGACGATCTGCGGACGCTCCGAAAGCTCGGCGCCATACTGCTCGAGCTCGCGGTTGATGATGCGATAGTCCTCAACCGGATCGCGATCCTCAAAACCGCCCGTCATGTCGACGACATGCATGATCAGGGCCGTACGCTCAATGTGGCGCAGGAACTGGTGACCCAGGCCCTTGCCCTCGCTCGCGCCCTCGATAAGACCGGGGACGTCGGCAACGACGTAAGAATATTCGCCGGCACGCACCATGCCGAGGTTCGGCACGAGCGTGGTAAACGGGTAGTCAGCAATCTTGGGGCGAGCGGCACTCATGCGCGCAATGAGCGATGACTTACCCACCGAGGGGAAGCCCACGAGCGCGGCATCGGCCATGAGCTTCATCTCGAGCTCGATCCAGTGCTCCTCGGCCGGTTCGCCCAGCTGAGCGAACGCGGGCGCGCGGCGCACCGACGTCACAAAGTGCGTGTTGCCCAGGCCACCGGCACCGCCGGGCGCCACGAC
This sequence comes from Collinsella sp., assembly GCA_014871665.1. Lineage (GTDB taxonomy): Bacteria > Actinomycetota > Coriobacteriia > Coriobacteriales > Coriobacteriaceae > Collinsella. The sequence goes on from WGSL01000009.1 coordinate 38,614, forward strand.
GACGCGCTCGCCGTCGTGGACCAGGTCGGCAATCTCGAACATCGGGGTCTGCGTCTCGGGATCGAGCTCGCGCACCACGGTACCCATGGGAACCTTAAGGATCAGGTCCTCGCCGCTCTTACCGTTACGACGGGCACCCTGGCCATGCGTGCCGCGCTCGGCGCGGAAGTGATGCTTAAAGCGGTAATCGATCAGCGAAGACAGCTGAGCATCGGCCTGGATGACGACATTGCCGCCACGACCGCCGTCGCCGCCATCGGGGCCGCCCTTGGGAACAAATGCCTCGCGCCTAAACGACATGCATCCGGCTCCGCCGTCGCCGCCGCACACGTTAATGCGGCTGATATCGGTGAACTGTGACAACAGAATCGCCTCCTACAAAAAAGAGGGAGACCCTTGAATCCTAAAACTCAAGTGCCTCCCACATATGTGCTCTATGAAGGGTGAATTACGCGTTCGCGAGCGGGCGTACGCTGACCCTGTGCTTGATACCCTTGTGGAACTCAACGGTACCGTCGACCAGCGCGAACAGCGTGTCGTCCTTACCACGGCCAACGTTCTCACCCGGGTGGATGTGCGTGCCGTGCTGACGGACGAGAATCGTGCCCGTGGTTACCGTCTGGCCGGCATAGCGCTTCGTGCCAAGGCGCTGACCGCGGGAGTCACGGCCATTACGGGAGGAACCGAGTCCTTTTTTGTGTGCCATTGTGTATACCTACTCTTTCGTTACGAGTGTAATCTACTCGGCGACGGGAGCCTCGGCAACAGCCTCAGCCTCTGCCTTGACAGCCTTCTTGGCGCGGGAGGTAGCCTGAACCTTCACGATCTTCAGCTTGGTGAGCTGCTGACGGTGACCCTTCAGACGACGATAGCGCTTACGCTTGTGGAACTTGAAGACCAGCTGCTTCTCGCCCTTGAACTGCTCAACGATCTGAGCGGTAACCTTGGCCTTGGCCAGCTTGTCGGGATCGGTGACGATCTTCTTACCATCGTTGAGGAAGATAACCGGCAGGGTGACCTTGTCGCCCTCATTGCCCTCGATCTTCTCGACGGTGATGACATCGTCGGTGGCGACCTTGTACTGCTTGCCGCCCGTGTTAACGATTGCGTACATGTTTACTTGCCCTTCATGCATCAGTTAGTGCAACAGCCGAATATAGTAGCAGGCGAAAATACCCCCGTCAACGAGTATGTGGAGCAAATCCACAAGTTCGCACAGGTATGGGGCTGACGAGTCGGCCCTCGTCGTCCTCGCATGCTTGATTCTGACGCTCGACATCGTAGGAGCAGATGGTCACGAGGTCTTGCATACCGGTGGAAACAATAGGTGCATCCACGCCCGGGGTCAAGCCCTGCAACAAAACATCAGCAGCGGAAAGCAAAATTTCCGGACGCATGGAGCCCTCGTTGTCGGCATGGGTGTCGAGCATGAGTACCAAATGGTCCGGGCGCTCCCCCGCCGTGAGCTCATAGCCCACGAGCGTGTGATCCAAATCCAAGCGCTTGCTCTTTTTGCCGCGCGCGTAGTCGATGCCGTGGCCCGCGCGCAGCGTGTCGATCGCACGGCGCACCTCGTCGGCGCTTACGGGCGCCTCGGGATCCAGGTGTAAGTCGATGCGATACGACAGGCGCGTGAGCTGCGCCGTCAATGCCGGCGTGCGCACGTCGATGTACGCCGCCTCGATGGGCGCCAGATCGGCCGGAGACGCCGCAACCAGGCGCTCAAACGCCTCGTCGAGCGCCACGAACTCAGTCATAAACAGGTCATACCACTCGCAGGTCGATGACGTACCCACCGGTAGCGCCGAAGAGAAACCCACGCGCATGTGCGGAGAGAAGCCCTGCGTGACGGCATAGGGAAGCCCCGCACGGCGCACGATGCGCTCAATGGTATGGATTACTTCGAGATGGCCCAGGTACTTAAGGCGATCGCGCTTGCCATAGCGAACACGAAGCCTAAAGAGCGAGGGGTTGTCGGTCAGGCGCTCACTCATGCGCGATCACCCATCAATACATTCTTGGCGTGGAGCGTGGGACAGATTCCGCAGCCGGTGCACGACGTGCGGGTGCAGTCGGGAGTCGTGACGCCCTCGAGCGAGCGACGGTACTCGCGCTCGAGGAAGCCGCGCGTGCAGCCGGGGCTCACGTGCTCCCACGGCAGGCGCCAGTCCAACTCGTAGGGCAGGTGCACGAGCTCATTGAGGTCGATGCCGTTTTTGGCAGCAGCTTCCTTCCAGTTATCGAGCGAGAAATGCTCTACCCAGGCGTCAAAGCGAGAGCCCGAGCGCCAAGCATCGATGATGACGGGCGTCATGTCACGACCGGCGCGGGACAGCGCGGCCTCGATGAGCGAGGTCTCGGCATCGTGGTAATGCACGCGGACGGCACGGTTGCGAACGCTCGTGATAAGCAACTTCTGGCGACGCTTGACGTCGTCGTAGTCGAGCTGCGGGCACCACTGGAACGGCGTGGCAGCCTTGGGGATAAAGACCGAAACCGAGATGGAAACCGAGATCGAGCCGCGACGAGCCTTGGGCACCACGGAACGACCGAGCTCCAGCACGTGATCGGCCAGATTGGCGATGGCCACGATGTCCTCGTCGCGCTCGCCGGGAAGGCCCATCATAAAGTAGAGCTTCATGCGGTTCCAGCCGGCCTCGAAGGCCGCCTTGGCCGCACGGTCCAGGTCCTCCTCGGTCACGTTTTTGTTAATAATGTCGCGCATGCGCTGGCTGCCGGCCTCGGGCGCGAACGTCAGGCCGCCCTTCTTTTCGCCGGCAACCGACTCGGCCATATCCACGCCAAACGAATCCAGGCGCTGCGACGGAATAGACACGCGAATACCCGTATCCTCCAGGCGACGGTTGAGCCTGCCGAGCACGTCGCGAATGCAGGAGTGGTCGGTCGTGGAGAGCGAGGTCAGCGACACCTCGTCATAGCCAGTCTTTTCCAGACCCTGAATCACCGACGAGACGATCTGGTCGGCCGAGCGCTCGCGCACCGGGCGATACGTCATGCCGGCCTGACAAAAACGACAGCCGCGGGCGCAGCCGCGCAGGATCTCGATAGACAGGCGGTCGTGGACCAGCTGCGCATAGGGCACGCACGACTGCGACAGCGGATTCGTGGCGCCGAAATCCTCGACGACGCGCTTGTAGACCACGGTCGGCGCATCCTTGCCCTCACGCGGCACGGTGTAGCCATGCGGCGAGCAGGGCTCGTCGTGACGAACCTCATAGAGCGACGGCACGTAGTTGCCGGCAATGGATGCAAGCTGCTCGACAATCTGCGCGCGCGGGACCCTTTCGTCACGCAGGCGGCGATGCAGCTGGCAGGTCTCGAGCAGCGATTCCTCGCCCTCACCGATGAGGATGGCATCGAAGAAGGCCGCGTACGGCTCGGGGTTGTACACCGAGGGGCCGCCGGCGATGATGATGGGGTCGTCTTCGCCTCGGTCGGCCGCCAACAGTGGAATGCCAGCGAGGTCGAGTGCCTCGAGGAAGTTCGTCACCGCCATCTCGTGCGGCACATGCAGACCGACGATATCAAACGAAGCGACCGGCGCTGCACCCTCGAGCGAGAGCAGCGGAATGCCCGCCTCGCGCATGGCGTCACCCATATCGGGCCACGGCACATAGCCACGCTCGCAGGAGATGCCCTCGGCCTGGTTAAGGATGTTATAGAGGATGGCGATGCCCTGGTTGGGCAGACCAACCTCGTACACATCCGGGTAGATCAGGCAGCAACGGTAGTCGGCATCGGCCTTGGAAAGCGTGCCCCACTCGTGATCGATATAGCGACTCGGCTTCTCGACCTTGGCGAGCAACGGCTCAATTAAATGAAAACAATCTTGGTATGCAACGCGCAACGGAAAACCCCTAAGCAGCGAGATCTGATGCGTCCTGATAGGACGCCATAGGACGGGTAGCGCCCGCGACCGTGGTTACGAGATCGCGAACGCGGGAGAACGTAGCAGTAACCACCTCGTTGGCACGACTGTAGTCGACATCGCGCTCGTAGAGCGAAACGAGCGCACGGCCCATGCCATAGGTGCCCGCGGCAGCAGTGAGCGCCTTGACGGCAAACCCAATATGCGGCGTCTGCTTGACAAGTGCGCGGGTGACCGCTCGGATCACAAGACCGCCGGCAAGCACGCCCGCGACCTCGTAGCCGCGCTCAGGCTTAATGCCGCGTCCAAAGACGGCAGCGAGCTCAAAGAGCATGCCCACCTGCGCCAGCGCCATAACGGGATAATCGGCGCCCGGCAAAAACACCAGCGCGCCGGTCGCCATATTGGTGAGCGCGCACGAGGTGATGATACGATTGGCCGCCGCGATGCGCATGAAGGCAAAGTTCGCCGCAAAAGCCGTTTCTTTGTCGGTGCGATCGAGAATCCAGCGGGCAAGCGTCTCGAGCAGATACGTCTTATCGGTTGCCGCTACCACGCCGAGCATGGGCGTGGACTCCTCGATAAACGGCACCTCCACAGCAGACTCGGCAAGCACGCACACGGGCGCGCCGGCGATCACGAGCTCCTGCACGGCACTCTCCAAGCGGTCGGAACCACACGAGAGCACCAGCACCACATCGGTATCGGTCTTTGGAGCAATTCGCTCCTCCCCCAGACGCTCGACGCGCACAATGCCCGAGGTCGTCTGCGGCACAAAGGCATCACGCACCGTCTCGGCCAGAAAGCGCGAGGCGGACGAATCCAGATAGACCGAAACGCGCACCGGCGTATCGGAATCCTTCTTAACGGACGCGCCCATCTTAAAAGCGCGGGTCAGCTTATCTACGGGAATTTTCATAGCAAACCCCTCCAGCGGTTACGCGGCGCCCGAACGATGCCGCCATATGGATTGTACGATACCCACCGTCAGCAGCTGAATCATCATCGAAGACGAACCGAAGCTAATAAACGGTAGCGGAATACCGGTAATCGGCATCATGCCGATGCACATGCCGATGTTTTCGAAGGTCTGGAACGCCCACATGCCAACGATGCCCACACACGAAAGACGCAAAAACAGCGACTCACACTTAAAGGCGACGCGAATCGTCGAAAAGATCAGCAGCACGTAGAGGCACAGGAGCAAAAAGGAACCACAAAAGCCAAAGGTCTCGGACAGAAAGGCGAAGACGAAGTCGGTGTGGAACTCAGGCAGAAAGCCGCCGGCTGACTGCGTCGCATGGCCCAAACCCTTACCAAAGAAGCCGCCCGAGCCAACGGCGATAAGCGACTGCTGCAGGTTGTAGGCATCGTCCGAATCAGCATTATCGGGGTCGATAAAGACCGTCAGACGGTTCATCTGATACTGCTTGATGAGCACATCGTGGCCGAGCAGCGAATCAAAGACCGAATCGAGCGCCAGGACGAGGGCCACCAGGCCCACAAGCAGGGCCAGGGTCGACAGCACCCATTCGCGGCGCGCACCGCTCATACAGATGACGATAGCGCCGGAAACCAGCACGACCAGGCCCGATCCCAGGTCGCCCATGGCAACGACGGCCAAAAACGGAATGGACAGCATGCCGCAGAGCTTGACGTAGTCGCGAACGGTATCGATGCGACCGTTATACTGCGAGCCAAGCGTAGCAATAAAGAAGATGGTGATGAGCTTGGCAAGCTCAACCGGCTGGAACGTCAAACCGATACCGGGAATCTTGATCCAGCCCGTCATGCCCAGACCGCCCGTATAGGACAGGCCCGGAATCTTGGGCGAGAAGATCACGATCAGGTCGATGACGAGCAACGCCGTCGAGAAATTGGAAATACCGCGCAGGTCGGTACGCCAGACCAACACCGCCAGCACCGCTCCGATGCCGATTCCCAGCAGATGGCGTGAGAACGAAGCATCGGCCTTAAACTGCGAAGCCGACCAGATGATGATGGCACCGTAGGCGACGAGCGCCACAGTGGCCACGAGCACACCGATATGCACCTTTTGGCGAAACGTGCCGCGCGAGGCCGAAAGTTGCTTGTTGACGCGGTCCAGGCTGCTGCGAGAGCCGGTCTTGGTTGAACGGAACAGATCCGCCGGAGAAAAATCCATCGCAACCTCCTATCGAACCGAAGAATCGCCCGAGGCCGAAGAGGTATCGGGCTCGTCATAAATCACGCCGAGCACGTCGCGCACGACATGCATCGCGGTATCTGAGCCGCCGCCGCCCTGCTCCAGAACAGTAGCGATGACATACTTGGGATCATCGGCCGGTGCATAGGCGCAGAACCACGCGTATTCGTCCTCGCCACTTTTCTCGCCCGTGCCCGACTTGCCGTATACCTGCGGCGTCAGGGTGCCAAAGTGAGCCGCCAGGGACGTCGATGCCGTGTAAATCACGTCATGCATGCCGTTGCGAACAAGAGCCAAATCCGAATCACTGTTGATCTTGGCCTCCAGGCGCTTCTTCTTGCCCTTGCCGTTGTACTTATAGGCATCACCGTCGCCATCGCGCGACACGGCAGACAAAAACACGTGAGGCACGTACTGTTTGCCGCCGTTGGCAAGACCCATATAGGCGCACGCCATCTGCAGGGGCGTCACCAGGATGTCGCCCTGGCCGATAGCAATGTTAGTCATATCGCCGGCATTCCACTTGCGGTCCTCGGCAGATGCGTCGGTGAAGTACGACTCTTTCCACTCGGCATCGGGAATACGGCCCGCGCCCTCACTCGGCAGATCGATACCGCAGGTCTTGCCTAGGCCCCAGCGACGAAAGACCTCCTGCAGGCCCTCGGAATGTTGCTCGTCATAAAAGAACGCCTTGCCCATGTCATAGAAGACGGGGTCGCACGAGTTGGCGATACCCGACTGCAGCGTCATGGTGCCGTGGCCAGACGTCAGCCAGCAGCGCTTGCCCCAAGCCTTGCCCAGGCCCGTCCAATAGCCCGTGCAGTTGGTTGCCTGCGTTGAAGTGTAGGTTCCAAACTCAAGACCGGCCAGTGCCGAGAGCGGCTTGATGGTCGAGGCCGACATGTACTGTCCGCTAATGGCGCGGTTGAGCAGCGGGTGCGAACCCTTGTCATCATTGAGCTCGGTCCACACGTCATTTGAGACACCACCGATAAAGACAGACGGATCGAACTTGGGCTGGCTCGCCATGCCCAGGATCTCGCCATTGTTGGGATCGAGACACACCACAGCGCCGTTGCCGGCATTACTGTAACCAGTGGTCTTGGCAAGCTCGATAGCGCTCGCCAGCGCCGTCTCACAGGCCTGTTGGATCTTAAGGTCGAGCGTGAGCTTAATGTCGGAGCCGGCCTTCGCGGGCACGGCACCGGCCTGACCGGTCACATTGCCCGAGGCATCGACCTTGACGGTCTGCTCGCCACGAATACCCTGCAGCAGGTTTTCGTAGTAGCTCTCAACGCCCGCCTGGCCCACGATATCGCCCGACTGGTACGTAATCTTGCCAGCAGAAGCATCATCATCGCCAGAGGTTTTCTTATTCTGAGCCTCGAGCTGCTCGGAGGTAATGGTGCCGGTATAGCCCAAGATATGGCATGCCGTCTCGCCATACGGATACTGGCGCTCGGTACGCTCGGCAATCTTGACGCCCGGGAACTCGCCGGCGTGCTCCTGAATATAGGCAACCGTGGAGCGGCGGACGTCCGTCGCAATGGTATGCAGGCTCTGGGCGCCCTCTGTATTGTCCTGGATATTGCGCAGAACCGCCACGTAGGGCATACCGAGCACGTTGGCAAGATGGCGAACTAAAACCTCATCCTCGGCAAGGTCGCGGTAGGCCACGACAGCAAGTGAGGGACGATTCTGGACAAGCGCCACGCCATTGCGGTCGAGGATGCGGCCGCGCACAGCGGGTGTGGTAACGGTACGAGTCTGATTACTATTGGCCTGCTTCTCGTAATAGTCCGACGAGACCATCTGCATGCCCCACAGCTTGATGGCAAGCGCCGCAAACATCGCGCCTACGCCCGTGGTGAGGATGGAAAAGCGGCCCTTAAAGGCGGTCGCCGCGGTATTGCCCTCGCCCTCGGTGGCGCGCGGGGCCGTTCCATGCTGCGTATCGTAGGTAAAACGGGAATCGCCACGACGCATGATGACCAGCGCGACCACGATGGCCACAACCAGCACGATACCGGCGATAATAACCGTCAACTGGGAAGACATCTACGGGCCTCCCCTATTTGAGCTTGCGGGTCTTGGGCTTAAAGCGCATACCCGTCTGGCGTCCGCCACGTGCGGAGAATCCATAGCCGGACTGCGGCACGACACCGGACATCAAAAACGGAATGGCAACCAGACCCGTCAGGATCGAAGACGGCAGCGCATGGCCGAAGATCGCCACGACAAAGCTCGTCTCCATACCCATAAACAGCAAGATGATGCTGTAGATCACATTAATGACGAGCGCGAAGGCGCCCACAGTGACGCCGCGCGCACTCGGGGTACCGCCCGTCTGACCGACGGCGCTGTGCACCAGGGCAAAAGAACCCACGGTCAGCAGGAGCGACATAACGCCCACCGGCACGGCAGCGGACAGGTCATAAAACAAGCCGCTGCAAAAACCGCACACGACGGCACGGGTCGGGTCGCCAGAGAACACGCTTAGGCACACCAAGATAATCATGAAGTTGACGCGACCGCCCGCAATGGAGATCTGCGGTGCCAGGCCTGCCTGCAGCAGCACGCACACGATGGCGGCGATTACAAACGTGCGGGAGCTCATCCC
>WGSL01000090.1 GCA_014871665.1 Collinsella sp.
TGCCTCTCCTTCGTCTGCACGATATTGTAGACGAAGGAGAGGCACGCCCAAACAATGCCGTCACGACGCGACGTGCCACTGCCTTCACAAATTCACGGTGCCCCAGCGCGCTAAGACAATCGCCACAAGCGACTTTTCAGCCGATAAAACAGCGCCGTCGTCAACGTCAGCACCGCCAACATGCCTGCGAATACAATCGCCGGTGTCCATCGATCATATGCGAGCCCGTAAACCAATTGGCCAATAGGCGTTGCACAGGAAAGCGTCACATAAACGAGTGCCAGCACTTTTCCGCAGAATTCCTTTGGCGCTGACCGCTGAACAAATGAAACGATTTCGACCGATGTAATGCTTGCCCACGCCATGACCCATGCCGAGCCGGCCGCAAGCGCGGCAAACGCTAATTCATCAGGACCGCTCAGTAGCGTGACAATAATCGGCACGACTCCAAAACAGATCATCGCAACATATCGACATATGCCCTTGAAGGAAAAACGATGCGGCCAAATACCGACCAAACCACTGCCGACAAGACCACCTAAGCCCATAGCCACCTCAATAATCCCAACGAAGGATGACTGCATTCCGAGATGCTTTGCAACAATAACGGGAGCACCAATCGTTAACCCAACTAACGCAAGGTTCAAAATAGCCGCAATCAAAAACACAACGAGCAATGATGAGTTTTGAGACAGGTACCGAATCAACTCCCGAAAATCGTTTCGGCGTGTCGTACGAGTCGCGCCGTCTCCCATCGTTTCAGATGAGGCATTTTGCTTGAGTGCGCCCCCGAACAGCAGGGCTGAAATCGTAAACGTCAACGCCGCGGTTTCGCATAGAGTATCGATACCAAAGCACCCATAGACTGCCGTCCCGACTACAGGCCCCAAGATATTGCTCATCATGATTATCTGCGAGACCAACGCAGTGGCACGCTCAACCTTTTCTTGGCCCGTCATGCGCACCGCCTCAATTTGAAGCATCGGTTTCAGCAGCGATTGGATGCCATATTGGACGCAAAGCATTGCTGCCACGACAACCGCAAGAGGCAGCGAACGCTTCATGGGGATAAACAGCAGTGATGCAGCCATCAGAACAATGCCGAGTACCACAAGAACCCCGCGATGTCTTCCCCGATCCGCCAAAATCCCGCCAACCGGAGTCGCGAGCACGCCCGGTATGAACGCTATCGCCGCGACGGCGCCATATAACGTTGAGGAGCCGCTGCAATCGAACAAGTAGAGCGGACACGCAAAGCACAGTGCCGACAGCATCGAATACGCACACAGCTGTGCAACAAGAAGACCAAATAGCCTGATAGATCGCACTGTTTTTGGCGCCAATGAAACGCTAATTCTTCGCATCCCAGCCATAAGCCTGCCCCCAAATACATACTGTCAGTATGTATTTAATGACTTGAAAAGGGCAGCCGTGGCTACCCTCACAAATCAATTACATACCGTTGGTATCTATATTACCACCCGGCACGGTTCCATACGTCCCAAATCTGGGCCGTTGTCTGGAGCACTTCATTACCCAAATCGAGCCCCACCGCTGCCGCCATCTGTGCCAAACATTGTGCGCGAGCGAGCATTCGCTCCTTGGGCTCGAGCGGACGGAACAATGGCAGCAGCCAAAGATTCGCTAACAACGATACGGCCTCCGCTGCTTCGCGCGGGCATTCGCACGCAATGGAGCCGTCGGCGATGCCCTCCTCGATTACTGGCAAGAGATTGCCATCGGCCGACTCGTCAAACGAACCTTGGTACTGCATCGCCAGCAGCCGCGAGCTTTTTACCGGATCTGCCGCAGGATGCATGCGAGCCCATAGCTCGATTTGCGGAACGACGGACTCGGGCGCATAAAGTCGTTTGAGCTTTTGAGCTCCCGTCATATTGCCAGCACCGAGTGTCGCGCGACGGTGTTCAGCAATCGGAGCCGTTGCCCGATCAAATGCGGCGTTGAAAATCTCCTCTTTGCTCTTAAAGTGATGATAGACAGCACCCTTGGTCATGCCATCGAGGCGGTCGACGATGTCTTGGATGCTCGTCCCCTCATAACCCTGTACGCAGAATAGCTCCAGCGCCGCGTCGAGAATCTTCGCGACAGTCTCCTCGGGATATTTATTACGACCCATAATCCGTCCATCCACAACGCAAGTCTTGTGCCTCATTGCAGCATTTTAACGTTGCGGATGGTAGACGGTCGATTCTACACCGCGGCGGGGCCGTGTTCGCCGGTACGGATGCGGATGACTTCCTCGACCGGCTCGACCCAAATCTTGCCGTCTCCAACGGCACCGGTACGAGCGGCGTTGCAGATGATGTCGACAATTCCGTCGACATGCTCATCGGCACAAATGAGCGTGAACTGCACCTTAGGGATCGTGTTAACAAGCAACTCGTTGCCGCGCACGTATTCCTTCCAGCCATGTTGCGCACCGCAGCCCTGCACCTGGTTGATAGTCATACCGCGAACATCAGCAGCAAACAGCGCATCTTTAAGAACCTCAAGCTTCTCGGCGCGAACAATCGCCGTAATCTTCTTCATAGTGAATTCCTCTCTTTAATAAAAGAAATTGATTGTTCTTCACATGGCACGGGTTTTCCAGGTGCCCGAGATTGTCCCGAAAGAGGAGCGCCGCGTACTTTGGTACGCAAGCGACGGTTTGAGGGGCAAGGTCGGGTGCCTGGGAAGCCGTGCCGCTAGTCAAGTCCCGAGAAGGAGGGATACGCGCTCTCGCCGTGCTGACTCGCATCCAGGCCCAGCGCCTCGTCGGCCTCGTCCACGCGCAGACTGCCGTGGAACAGCACCTTGACCACCGCGGCGATCACCAAATCGAGCACCAACACAATAGCGACCGTCACCACAATGCCCAAAATCTGCGAGATGAGCAGCGACACGTCGCCCGTGTAGAACAGGCCGCCCTTACCAGTCCACGAGAGCTCCGGCACACAGAACAGGCCTGTGAGCACGCCGCCCAAGATGCCGCCGATGCCGTGGCAACCAAACGCGTCGAGCGCATCGTCGTAGCCAAAATTGGTCTTAAGATGGCTGATGGCCAGGTAGCAGACGGGCGATACGATCAGGCCCGTGACCAGCGCCGCCCACGGCTCGACAAAGCCCGCACCCGGCGTGACCACCACAAGGCCCGCAACCAGACCGGTGCTGGCACCCACCAGCGTGGGGCGGCCGGTGCGCACGCGCTCGACGGCAAGCCACGAGACCATGCCCGCCGCGCTGGCCGTCACGGTGTTGAGGATGGCGAGCGCCGCCACGGCGTCGGCCTTGAACTCGCTGCCGCCGTTAAAGCCAAACCAGCCAAACCAAAGCAGGCCGGCGCCCAGCGCCACAAACGGCACGTTATGCGGGCGATAACTCACCATGCCAAAACCGCGACGACGGCCGAGCATTAAGCAGAGAATCAGGCCCGTGAGACCGGACGAAATGTGCACCACGTCGCCGCCGGCAAAGTCGAGTGCGCCGATGATGTCGCCGATAAAGGAGCCATCGCCGCCCCAGACCATGTGGGCGAGCGGCGCATAGACCACGAGCAGCCAAATGCCCAGGAAGGCCGTCATGGCACCAAACTTAACGCGGCCGGCCAGGCTGCCCGTGACGATAGTTGCCGTGATCATGGCAAACGCCATTTGGAAGGCGATGTTGATGATTTGAGGGTAGACGGCACCGTCCGCGGCATTGCCCTCGGCCGCCTGCAGCACCTGGCCGAGCACCGGCAGGCACAGCAGCTGGTCAAGGCCTCCAATAAACGGGCTGGAACCGTCGCCGCCGTAGGCCAGTGACCAGCCGGCAACAATCCACAGCACACCAACCAGGCCAATGGCGCCAAAGCACATAAGCATGGTGTTGATGACATTTTTGCGCCTGGACAGGCCGCCATAGAAAAACGCCAGGCCCGGTGTCATTAAAAACACGAGCATGGTGCAGATGAGCATAAACGTTGTCGATCCCGTATCGAACATTCGCTCCCCCTTGATCGCATGAACGTTGTCGGCGCCCATAATGCGGCCGAGGGGCAACTGGTGTAGACCAGATACGGCGTTGTTAAACGCGGCGTTGTCGAATGGAAACGGTGCCGCAATCTTGGAAACGGCGCGGCAACGGGCGCGAAACGAACGGGAAATACGCGAGCAAGGGAGCCGTGAGCGCGCCCATCCCGGCTAGCGCCGAAACAGCTCGTGGGCGCGGTCGCGGAGATTAGTTGCTCGAATGACACCTTCGTAGCGATTGATGCGCAGACGCGGGAAGGCATTGAAAAAGCGTAGGTCGCGGCGGCTGAGTGACACGCTCGGCACCGGACGGCTCATGCACTTACCGGCAAGGCGACGACTGAGCGACGGACGCGGCATGCTCGGCGCGGCATCGGCCACGCGGCGGGCGGCAAGTGCCAGGCCGCGCGCACCGTCCGCGATAAACGTCGGCATCGAAGCCTTCTCGCGCAGGGCATCGAGCGTCGCGTCGCCCAGCTCCGCCAGCCACGCGTTAACGGCACGGCTGCGGATATGCGTCTGTGCCACCGAGTCGATCGCCGAATCGGGAATACGTTCGAGCATGGAGTCGGACGCATCGGCAAGCGACTCGTTGATGCGGTCCGCAAGGTCGGCTCGGACGCGCTCCAGCTGATCGGACAGACGGCGCCAGCTCGCCAACGAGCATACCGCGTCGACCATCATCGCGACCGCGACGATAAAGGCTGACAGCCGCACAATCAGCACCGGCAGATGGCCAAGCAGCCCCAGTAATGCCGGCTCCACCACGCGACAAATGCACAACGCACCCAAGCCAAACGCGCAGGCCCAGTACAGGCAGATGCGCCCGTGCAGGTTAAACGGCAGGTGCGAATAGTCCCAAAAGCGAGCGCCCGTTGTTTTTTCCAACAGCACGCCCACGCTGTACTCAATCACGCTGCATACGAGCGCTGCAGCGACAAACTGGCTCGACGCATCCGGAATCCCGCGCAGCAAAAGCCAGCAGGCAATGCCGCCCGCGCCATAGATGGGGCAACACGGTCCCAGCAAAAAGCCGCTGTTGGCAAAGCGTCCGTGGTTGAGCATGGCGCAGACCGTCGATTCCCATGCCCAGCCGCAAAACCCGTAGAAGACGAACGAGAGCACCAGTGCCGAAAGCGGACAGGCGGCAAGCGTCGCGCCGTCAAATGCCATGTCGATCGCGGTCCCCACCGTCTACCCTCTCCTCTTTTCACTCGAATCTTTGCTCGAGCCGTCGCTCGAGCCCTCGCTCAAATCGTTCGCGTCGTCTTTGCGCGGCAGACGGCCGGCGACCGTCTCGCGCAGCGCGCACCATTTATCTGCCAGGCATACAATCCAAGCCTCACGACACGTCGGCGGCACCGGCACCAGCGGAAACATATGCCGCACGATAATATTCCGCTCGCGCGACGTCAGCTCAAAATCTTCCTCCGCACGTGCCAGGGCAAAAAACGGATGCCGAAATCCGTGCAGTCGATGGCTCGGGTCGGGGTCGTGCCAATCGTAGAGAAAGTAATCGTGTAACAGGGCTCCGCGCAGCAGCGAGGCACGGTCGACCGAAATGCCAGCACGGCCCAAGCGCTCGGCAAAGGACAGGCTCGCCCGCGCTACCGAAGTCACATGTGCATAGACCGTCACGTCACCATGCTGGATAAACTCGTGCGTCAGGTCCAAGCGGCCTGCCTGGGCCAGCTGGCGGGCGGCATCGTCGACCTCGCGCGCGATTTTCTCGGCACGAACGGCACTGGACATGCTGCCTCCTTCCAGCGGCTCACGGCGGCAAACCACGGACTGCACGCATTGAATAAAATCATCATCGAATTTACTAGTATGGCATCGGACAAAACGTTTTGCCCCGCCAGTTGGCGAATTACCGCGCCGCCGTCACATATCAAACGCCAAAATGTGCGAGACTGTTTTGTGCAATTGTGCCGGCCGAGGGAGCGCCGGCGCTCGATTCGCATGGAGTAACCCACAACGATGCTGCTTACGCAAACGACAACGCCCGAGGACGTCAAGGCTCTTAATCGCGCCGAGCTCCCGCAGCTCTGCGACGAGATTCGCCACGCCATCCTCGAAAGCTCCGCCGCTGTCGGCGGACACGTTGCCCCCAACCTGGGCGTCGTTGAGCTTACGGTTGCGCTTCATCGCGTGTTTAACTCCCCCATCGACAAGATTGTCTTTGACGTGTCGCACCAGACCTACGCCCACAAGGCGCTGACTGGGCGCGCGTACACCTATATCGATCCGGAGCGTTATGGTGAGGCTTCTGGCTTTGCCAATCCCGACGAGTCCGAGCACGACCTGTTTGCCATGGGGCATACCTCGATCTCGGTGAGCTTGGGCTGCGGCCTTGCCCACGCGCGCGACCTGGCGGGTGACACGTATAACGTCATTACCGTTATTGGCGACGGTTCGCTTTCGGGCGGCCTAGCGTTTGAGGGCTTTAACAATGCCGCCGAGCTCGACAGCAACCTGATCATCATCG
>WGSL01000091.1 GCA_014871665.1 Collinsella sp.
CTCGGACAGTCCTGCTCGCACGGAGAGCACATTAAGTGCTCTCCGGCTCGTGCGGAACTCGCGATGAACCTTACATTCCGCGTCGCCGGGCAGACGCCTCGGTGTTGAAGCGCGGCTTGTCATGGGGACACCTGCTGAACATATATAAGTTGAAGGCCACGCCATGTGGCCTTTTTGCATCCGGAAACCGTGTCCCAGAATTCACGTCCGGAGTGGGATGCGGCTTCCGCTTACGGCCCCGTTGGGAAACTCCATCCCACTCCGATCGCAAATTCCGGGTCGCAGTTTCCGCCAGAGCCCTCAACCGGAAACTGCATCCCACTCCAAAGGCGAATTCCGGGACACACTTTCCGAAACCCCATCCATCCGGAAAGCCCGTCCCACTCTGAATACATCCAGCGAACATATGCGAGTGTGTCGTCCAGAACGGCCTCGTCATCGAGGTGATGGAAAATATCGTCCCAGACGCTTGCCATCGTTGCGCCCACGAGTGTCAAGAAAAAAGCCTCGAGGATTTCGAGGCTTTCACCATTTGTATTGTTTTGCGCGAAGGACCGCGAACGGCGAAGCTACTCTCCCAGCACGGCCTTCTTGGCGGCTGCAGCCATGTTGTCCAGATCTTCCTTGGTGGGGTGATCCTTTGCGGCAACCCAGTTGTCGAGCAGCATCTTATAGCGCGCGTTGTCGGGATCTTGCTCGAGCATGGCCTCGTAGCGCTGCTTGACCGCGGGGCCCATCTTGCCCTGGCACATCGCCCAGCCCGCAAGCTCGGCATCCCCAGCCAAATTGGAGGTCACGCGATTGATAATCTGCTGATAATAGCTCTGGTCGGCGCCAAAACCGCAGGTACCAAAGAGGAAAACGCGCTTGCCGTGCAGAGCGGAGAGCAGCGCGGCAACCGAAGGCGTGCACGCGCCCTTGTCGCACCAAAAACCGACGAGCACCGTGTCGGCCGCGCAGGCGCCCTGCGCCTCGAGCGCAACCTGATCTGCATCCGCATCGTCGCTCAACGCCGCGGCATGGACAAACTCAACGCCCGCAGCCTGCAGAGCGCGCTTGATCGCGCCAGAAACCATCCTGGTATTACCGCTCTTGCTGTTAACCACCAAAGAGCACGTCATAGTCACGTTGCCTCGTTTCCCCCAAAACTAAAGCCACTAATGCAATTTATTAGATGAATATCTTAGTACTAACGACGCAGATGTAAACCATCTGCCGCTAATCGGTAGCCCCTACTGGGCAAACTGGCTGCGGTAGAGCTCGGCGTAGAAGCCGCCTGCCGCTAGCAGCTCGTCGTGCGTGCCGCGCTCGACAATCTGGCCGTCGCGCATCACCAGAATGCAGTCGGCGTTGCGGATGGTGCTCAGGCGGTGCGCCACGACAAAGCTTGTGCGACCGGCCATGAGCTCGTCGAATGCCGCCTGCACCTGCAGCTCGGTACGCGTATCGATGCTCGACGTTGCCTCGTCCAGCAGCAGAATCGCCGGATCGGTGAGCATAACGCGCGCAATGCACAGCAGCTGTTTTTGACCTTGGCTAAACGTGCCGCCGTCCTCGCCGATGACCGTATCGTAGCCGCCTGGCAGCTGCACGATAAACTTGTGCGCATGCGCGCGCTTGGCAGCTTCGATAACCTGCTCGCGCGTGGCGTCGGGACAGCCGAAGGCGATGTTTTCCGCCACCGTGCCCTCGAACAGCCACGTATCCTGCAGCACCATGCCAAAGGCGCGGCGCAGGCTCGCGCGCGTGTAGTCACGCGAAGACCGGCCATCGACCATGATGCGTCCGGCATCAATATCGTAAAAACGCAGCAGCAAATTGATGAGCGTCGTCTTGCCGCAGCCCGTGGGGCCGACCAGGGCAAAGCGCATGCCGGGCTTGGCCTCGATGCAGATATCCTGCAGCAGCTTGCGGTCGGGCACGTAGCTAAAGTCCACATGCTCAAGGGCGACCTCGCCCTGCGGTGCGGCAAGTTCCACGGCATCTGGCGCGTCGGGCTCCTGCTCGCGCGCATCGAGCAGCGCAAACATGCGGCGCGCCGAGGCATACGCGGTCTGGATCTGCGTAATGACGTTGGTGACCTCGTTGAACGGCTTGGTGTACTGGTTGGCATAGGACAGGAAGATCTGCACGCCGCCCACCGTAAGCGCCGCGGGCACGCCCGTGATCACGCCCACGCAGCCGATCACAGCGACCACGGCATAGATGATGTTATTGATAAAGCGCGTACCGGGGTTGGAGAGCGAACCCATAAACTGCGCGCGCTCGCCCGCGGTGTAGAGCTCGGCATTGAGGGCATCGAAGCGCTGCTGGGCGTTAGGGCCATAGGCAAAGGCGTCGACAAGCTTTTGCTCGCCTACGTACTCCTCGATATGACCACCGAGCTGCCCTTGAATACGCTGCTGTGCCGTAAAGCTTTTGTTGGAAAGCTTGGCAATAGCACCAGCTGCAAAAATGGAAAGCGGCGTGACGAGCACCACCACGAGCGTCATGGTCAGGTTAATGGAGAGCATAAACGCGAGCGTGCCCACAATGGTGATGACGCCGGTGAAGAGCTGCGTGAAGCCCTGCAGCAGACCGTCGCCCACCTGGTCGACGTCGTTGACCACACGGCTCATAAGGTCGCCGTGAGCATGGCTGTCGATAAAGCTGAGCGGCATGCGGCTGAGCTTGTCGCTCGCCTCCACGCGCATGTCACGCACCGTTTCGTAGGACAGGCGGTTGACGCAGTAGCCCTGCAGCCACTGGAAGGCCGCAGCTCCCACCACGACGAGCGCGAGTTTGGTAACGAGCGGCAGCAGCGCATCGAAGTCCACCTGGCCCGCGGCAACGATCAGGTCGATGCCCTCGCCAATGAGGATGGGTGTGTAGAGCTGCAGGACCACCGAGACGGCGGCACTCACAAACGACGCCGTAAACGAGATACGATGCGGACGGACGTAGCCCATCAGGCGGCGGGTCACCGCACCCACGGGATAGCGCTCGGGATCGCCGGGCTGGCGCGGACCGTCGCCCAGGTCGTTGAGGTTATCGTTACCGGACACGTTGGCCGTCATCGTGGCGACCGAACCGGAAGAAGTGTACGGATTCATTTAGCAGCCCTCCTTTGCGCAAGTGGATGCCGGGGCAGCCGGGACAGACGCGGGCGTCGCGCTCCCCTGCTGACCCTCGAGCTCCTCGCGGCGCAGCTGCGACTGGCAGATCTCGCGGTAGAGCTGGCAGGTCGCGTACAGCTCGTCATGCGTGCCCAGGCCCGCAACCGAGCCGTGATCGAGTACGCAGATCATGTCGGCGTCGCGCACGGTCGAGACGCGCTGGCTTACGATCACCGTCGTGAGCGGCAGCCCGCCCTCGGCGGCACCGCGCACGCTGCGCTCGCGAATAGCGTGACGAAGCGCCGCATCAGTCTTAAAGTCGAGCGCCGAGGCGGAGTCGTCCATGATCAATATCTGAGGCGAACCCACCAAGGCGCGCGCGATGGTCAGGCGCTGGCGCTGACCGCCGCTGAAGTTCTTGCCACCCGCCTCGACCGGGGCGTCGAGACCCTGCGGCTTGTTGCGCACGAACTCGCTGGCCTGCGCCATATCGAGCGCCGCCCAGAGTTCATCGTCGGTCGCCGACTCGTCACGCCAGGTCAGGTTGCTGCGGATGGTGCCGCTCGCCAGCGACGCGCGCTGCGGAACGGTCGCGACCACGTGGCGCAGTTGGTCGAGCGGCCAAGCGCGCACGTCGGAGCCCATCACGCTCACACTGCCGGTACCCGCATCGTACAGACGCGGGATAAGCGAGACGAGCGTGGACTTACCGCTGCCCGTACCGCCGATAATGCCGAGCGTCTTGCCCAGCGGAAGCTCCAGGGTCACATCGTTGACGGCGTTGGCAGCGCCGGTGCCAAAGGAGAAGCTCGCATGGCTCAAGCTCAGCGCAGGGGCCGGAACAGCGCCACCCGCCAGGTCGCTCAGCTCGGGCAGCGCAACCGGCTGATTGCCCTCGTCGGTGATGCTCGGCACGCAATTGAGCACCTCATTGATGCGCGACGCGCTGGCGCTCGCCTTGGTAAAGACAACGACCAGGTTGGCCACGTAGACGATGGAGGTGAGGGTCTGCGTCATGTAGTTCACAAACGCCATGACCTGGCCCTGCGTAAGCTCGCCCACGTTGACCTGGATGCCGCCCACCCACAGGATGGCGCACACGCCCAGGTTCATCACCAAAAACGTGACGGGATTAAGGATTGACGAGAGCTTGCCCACCGCGATGGCGGTATTGGCCTGGTCATCGGCGGCTTGGGCAAAGCGCTCGCGCTCGTGATCTTCGCGTACAAAGGCGCGAACCACGCGGGCGCCCGAAAGCCCCTCGCGGCAAATGAGCGCGATGCGGTCGAGCTTTGCCTGCAGCTGCTTGTAGTACGGAATGCAGCGCGCCATGACAAACCAAAACACCAGGCCAATGGCGGGCGTGCAAATCAAAAAGATCATGCCGAGCTTAAGGTCGATGGCGAGGGCCGCAACCATAGAGCCCATCGCCAGGAAAGGCCAACGGATGAGCATGCGCACGCCCAGCGCCACGGCCAGCTGCACCTGGTTGACGTCGTTGGTAATGCGGGTGATAAGCGACGGCGTGCCAAAGCGGTCGAGTTCGGCATAGCTCAACTTGTTAATGTGCTGGTAGAGCGCACCGCGGATATCGGTGCCCATGCCCTGCGAGGTGAGCGCCGCCATCTTTTGGCAGACGAGCGTAAACGAGATGCCGATCACAGCCATGGCGGCAAGCAGCATACCGTAGTGGATAACGGCGTTCACGTCGTGCGCCCCAATGCCCTTATCGATCATCTGGGCAATCACCAGCGGCGTCAGCAGGTCAAAGATCACTTCGATTAGCTTGCACGCAGGGCCGATCACCATATATCGGCGAAACTTACCACCAAAACGCCTGAGCAGCTCAATCATGTATAGGCGCTCCCTATCATCATCCACATTCAATTCGAACCATGATAGTACCGCCACCCCAAAAGAAGCGTAAACAACTCGTCATTTCTAACGGGATTCAGTTTTCAGGGGAGGGGTATACGCGCACACCCAGCCAGTGTCGGGTCAACTAGCATGGTATATTTACATTAGTGCTACCAAGTTAGTCGCCGACCCTTGAAATGAGGTGCCGAGATGAACGACATTCTCGCAAGAAGAGCAAGACGAGCAACTGTGGGCATCGCCCTTTCCGCGGCACTTGTCGCGGGAATCGCCCCCGTAACGGCGATCGCGGCAGAAACCAGCGCCCCCACCGGTGCAGTTGCCTTGCAGACGGAAGACGCGGCCGCCGCAAAAGAAAAAGCGTATGCAGCCATGCAGGAAGCGCTCAAAACCCTCGAGGCCGCAAAAGACGCCGCAAGTCCCGAGAAAATTGCGGAAATCGATGATGACATTGCCGCATTTCAAGAACTCTACGACATGGTGGTGGCGGAAGCCGCCAAACGGAGGGAACCCCTTCCCGCCATGCAAGCGAACGTCGATGCAGCCCAAGCCAAATACGATGAGGCCCACAACCGGACAAGCGGCCTTCAGGCAGAATTAGATAAGGCACTTGAAGCACTCGGCGGCGAGGAGCCCAGCACAGCTATTAAGGAGCATATTAAGCAGTTGCGCATGGAGATCATGACGGCAGAAAGGCGAGAAGAATCTTGTGAAGATGATCTTCACCGCTACCAACGCCGGCTCGAAAGCCAGGAAAAACAGGTTCAGTATTTCGAAAGTGAGGCAAAGGAAGCTAAAGCCCACATCGACGAGGACATAGCCAAGCGAAATGCGCTCCTCGGCGATTTGGAAAAGGCACAAGCGGCCTATGACGACGCCTGCAAGGCATACGAAGAGGCAAAGGCCGCGGCAGACAAGGCCACCTCGCCCGAGATAACGAAACCGACCGAGACGACGCCTCCCTCCGGCTCAACGCAACCCGCCGAGGCGACACCGCCCGCCAGCTCGCCTGCAACCGGCAAAGACGCCCTACCAAGCTCCACCAAGCAGGCGAACTCGAGCAGCGGCAAGCAAGCAAATACGACCGCCGGCAAGCTCGCGAACACGGGCGACACAGCACCGAGCGCAATAGCACTCGCAGGAATCGCCGCCATGGGACTCGGAATAACCGCCACAGCCACACGCCGCATCAAGAACTCAAAATAGCCGACAGAGCATTCTGCCTTCACCAATCCACAAGCCCAGAGACAAAAAGAGGCTCGTTTCCCCAACCTAGGGAAACGAGCCTCTTTAACTGCAAAAATTCAAGCAACAGCACCGCCGCCTCTTGAACCACGTAGCCATCAATGCCCAGACACCAAACGGCTTATAGGACAAAATGTGTGTCCACGTTGGGGGCATCGGCGCAGGTCGATGCC
>WGSL01000092.1 GCA_014871665.1 Collinsella sp.
CCCTCGTCTCCACCCGAGCATTGAATGAGGCTCCAACGCAAGTTGGGGCCTTTTTTCATATAGGCACACAAGGTCAAAGGCGGCACCATGATCCTCCTGGTCGACAAGATCGAAAAAAGCTTCGGCGCGCGCGTCCTCTTTAGCGGCGCGTCCTTCCAGATCAACCCCGGCGAGCGCTTCGCGCTCGTGGGCCCCAACGGCGCCGGCAAAACCACCATGCTCAAAATCATCATGGGCATCGACAGTCCCGATGCCGGCCAGGTCCAATACGCCAAGGACTGCCAAGTAGGCTACCTAGAGCAGGAAACCAACCTCGAGCACAAGGACACCACCATCCTCGCCGAGGTCATGGCCGCTGCCAAGGAAATCCGCCGCATGGGCGAGCGCGCCAACGAGCTGCAGGCTCAGATCACCGAGCTCTCCGAACAGGGCAAAGACGTCGATGCGCTCCTTAACGAGTACGGCCAGGTCCAGGACCGCTTTGAGCACCTGGGTGGCTACGAGCTCGAGAGCAACGCGCGCAAAATCCTGTCCGGCCTGGGCTTTAAGGTCACCGACTTTGAGCGCCCGTGCTCCGAGTTCTCGGGCGGCTGGCAGATGCGCATCGCGCTTGCCAAGCTCTTCCTGCGCCACCCCGACTTGCTGCTTCTGGAC
Source organism: Collinsella sp. (assembly GCA_014871665.1). Classification (GTDB taxonomy): domain Bacteria; phylum Actinomycetota; class Coriobacteriia; order Coriobacteriales; family Coriobacteriaceae; genus Collinsella. Next base: position 655 of record WGSL01000092.1, read on the forward strand.
GAGCCAACCAACCACCTGGACCTCGAGAGCGTCCAATGGCTGCGCGGCTTTATCGCCAACTACGACGGCGCCGTCCTCATCGTCAGCCACGACCGCGCCTTCATGGACGCCTGCGTCGACCACGTCGCCGCCCTCGAAAACCGTCGCGTAACCACCTACACCGGCAACTACAGCAGCTACCTCAAGCAGCGCGAGGACAACCTGGAGCAGATGCGCGCCAAGCGCGCCGCCCAGGAACGCGACATCGCCCACATGCAGGTCTTCGTTGACAAGTTTCGCTACAAGCCCACCAAGGCCGCCCAGGCGCAAGAGCGCATCCGCAAGATCGAGCAGATCAAAAAGGAGCTCGTCATCCTGCCCGAAGGCCACAAGCACATCGACTTTAAGTTCCCCGATCCGCCGCGCTCCGGCGACATGGTCGTGGGTCTCGAGGGTGTATCCAAGTCCTACGGCGACAAGCACATCTATAGCGACATCGACCTCAAGCTCTACCGCGGTGAGCACGTGGCGCTCGTCGGTCCCAACGGCGCCGGCAAGTCCACGCTTATGAAGATCCTCGCCGGCCTGGAGCCGCCCACCACCGGCACCCGGGACCTGGGCACCAACGTGGGCGTGGCCTACTACGCCCAGCACGCACTCGAGGGCATGACCGAGTCCAACACCGTCCTGCAAGAGATCGACACCGTCACGCCCAAGTGGACCGTACCGCAGCAGCGCAGCCTGCTGGGCGCCTTCCTGTTTAGCGACAACGACGCAATCGAAAAGCAGGTCCGCGTCCTCTCCGGCGGCGAAAAGGCGCGCTTGGCGCTCGCCAAAATGCTTGTTGCCCCCGAGGCACTCCTGTGCCTGGACGAGCCCACAAACCATCTGGATATCGACTCGGTGGACATGCTCGAGAACGCCCTGCAGAACTTCCCCGGCACCATCGTGCTGATCAGCCACGACGAGCACCTGGTACGCGCAGTGGCCAACCGCATCATCGACATCCGCGACGGCAAGGTCACGGTCTACGATGGCGACTACGACTACTACCTCTACAAGCGCGAGGACCTCGCAGCCCGCGCCGCCGCCGAGGCGTCAGGGGAGAGCGCGCCTGCCGCGGCCAAGTCCACCAAAGCCAGCGCCGCCCAGGCCAGCAGCCCCGCCGCCACCCCCAAGCCGGCCGAAGGCAAAAAGACCAAGGAGCAAAAACGCGCCGAGGCCCAAGCCCGCGCTGAGCTCAACAAAAAGCTCAAGAGCGTGCGCAACCAGCTCAAGAAGATCGAGGCAGAGCTGGACAAAAAGCGCGCCCGCTATGACGAGCTTATGGAATTGATGGCCAGCGAAGAGCTTTATGCCGATCAGGACAAGTTCAACGCCGCGCTGGGGGAATATAACGGCCTTAAGCAAGAGCTGCCCAAGCTCGAGGACGAATGGCTGGAGCTTTCCACCCAGATCGAAGAGGAGACCGCGCGTGAACTCTCGTAAGGCCACCGCCGTGGCGATGAGCATCATCGCTATCGCTTGTCGCATCTGCGGCATCTTTATGAGCGCGATGACCGTGCTGCTGTGCTTTAGCGGCCTCACCGCCAAGCTGCAGATCGTGGGCTTTGTCGTCGAGCTCTCGCGCGCGCTGCCGAGCGCCATCGCCGGCTACGGCGTCATCACATCGCCCTTTGGCGGTGTGTTCCGCTTGGATTACGCCATCGTGGCCGTTATCCTGTTTGTGGCCGACTACCTGCTTACGCGCGCTTCGCGCCGCGTCCGCTAGGGGAGCGCCATGTCCAGCAGCTACCTCATGAACCTGCTCGCGAGTGCCGTCGCCGTAATCCTTGGCATCGTTATCCACGAGAGCGCGCACGCCGCCGCAGCTTGGGCACTCGGCGATAAGACGGCCCATTCGCGCGGCCGCGTCTCGCTCAACCCGCTCAACCATATCGACCCGTTTGGCACCATCATCCTGCCGCTGCTTATGCTTGCCGCCGGCGGTCCGGTGTTCGCCTTTGCCAAGCCCGTGCCCGTCTACCTCAACAACCTCAAGCACCCCAAGCGCGATGAGGTCCTGGTGAGCGCAGCCGGCCCCGCTTCGAACATCGCGCTGGCATGCCTTGCGGCCACCCTCATGCGCCTGACCTATGGCAGCCTCTACACCAGCATGTCCTTTGCCGTGGCGTCACAGACCATGAACTTCGGCGCCACGTTTATCGTGGTCAACTTGTCGCTTGCGTTCTTCAACCTCATCCCGATTCCGCCGCTCGATGGCTCGTCGATCATCGTGCCCTTCCTCAATGGCAAGGCGCTCAACAACTATTACCACCGTCTACAACAATACGCCATGCCGATCCTTATCATCGTGCTATACCTGCTGCCCATGTGGACCGGCATCGATGTGATCGGCCGCTATTTCGACTTTACCGTGTATCCGCTTGCTGAACAGCTGCTCAACTTCGCAATCGCCGGCATCTAAGGTAAACTTACAGGTCGACCGTGCAAAACGGTCGCAACATGCACCCAAACCGCGCCGCGAAGGCGCCGTCAAAGGAGGTCGAAGATGTCGTATCGCGTGTCGACGCAGGTCTACAGCGGACCGTTCGACCTGCTGCTGCAGCTGGTAACCCGCCAAAAAGTAGATATTGGCGCCATCTCCATCAGCGAGGTGGCCGAGCAATACCTTGCCGAGGCCGAGCGCATCGAAGCACTGGACCTGGACGTGGCGAGCGATTTTTTGCTGGTCGCGGCAACCCTTTTGGACATCAAGGCTGCCTCTCTGGTGCCGCAGGAGGCCCCACGCAAAGCCGATGAAGACGATGACGAGTTCGACGAAGACCTTGAGGAGCTCAGCACGCTTGACGGCGACGCCCTGCGCGAGGTCCTGATCCAGCGCCTGATTGCCTACAAGCAGTTTAAGGGCGCGGCTGCGGCCCTCGGTGCTCGTATGCAGGCCGAAAGCCGTATGCATCCGCGTGTGGCCGGTCCCGACCCGGAGTTCCTAGGCCTTATGCCCGACTACCTTGCCGGCATTACCCTGCGCGGTCTCGCCGTCATCTGTGCCGACCTGGACGGCAAGCGCCAGACCTTCTTGCTGGAGGCCGAGCATGTGGCGCCGCATCGCGTACCGCTCGACCTGACCGTGGCCTCAGTCGACCGCTTTACCATGGCGCACCAAACCTGCACCTTCCGCGAGCTGTTGGACGGCGATGCCACCACCGAGCAGCTCGTCGTCACCTTCCTGGCCATGCTGGAGCTCGCCAAGCGCGGCTCGCTCACGCTGAGCCAGGACGAGATCTTTGGAACCATCCGCATCAACCGCGTCGAGGGCGCCGAGGCCTATGTGCCCGGCGAGGGCCCCGAGCTCACCGAATAGGAGCCGCAACCATGTCAACCCTTTCCACGCTAGAGGCAAACAGCCTCAAAGGTGCCCTCGAGGCGCTGCTGCTGGTGTCGAGCGACCCGGTGAGTGCGCCCGCGCTGGCTGGTGCGCTGGATATCGCCCCCGGCGAGTGCGCATCGCTGCTCGCCGAGCTCAAGGTTGAGTACGAGGAGGCCAACCGCGGCTTTCAGCTGCGCGAGGTCGCCGGCGGTTGGCGCCTGTTTACGCATCCCGCCTACCACGACGTGGTCGAGGCCTATGTTCTGAGCTGGGACACGCAAAAGCTGTCGCAGGCGGCGCTCGAAACCCTGGCCGTCATCGCATACCACCAGCCCGTAACGCGCGAGGTGGTCAAGGGCATCCGCGGCGTCAACTCCGACGGCGTCATCGCGTCGCTCGTTGACAAGGGTCTGGTGCGCGAGCTCGGCCGCGACCCCGAGCGCGGTCAGGCCATCATCTACGGCACGACCAACGCCTTCTTGGAAAAGTTCGGCCTGCGTTCCACCCGCGACCTGCCCGATCTGGAGCAGTTTGCCCCTGACGAGCAGTCGCGCCAGTTTATCCGCGAGCGCCTGAGCGGCCGCAGTATTCAGTCCACGCTCGAGGAGCAGGCCGAGGACTTAGACGAAGAGCGCGAACTGCTCGATACCGATGTTGAAGATGTTGAGGCAGCCGAGGACTTGGAGACCCTGGTCGTTGGCGATACCTCGGAGGATTTGCATGACGAGGACTAACGAAGTAGGGGAGACGTGCACCGCAAGCGCCACGGACGCCACAACGCCCGCGGGCGACGCCCAGCCCGTCTATCCGCACACCATGCGCCTGCAGCGCTTTTTGGCACGCGCGGGCGTGGCGAGCCGCCGCGGCTCGGAGGACCTGATGACCGCCGGCCGCGTGACCGTCAACGGCCAGATCGCAACCGAGCTGGGCACCAAAGTCGACGTCGACCGCGACCATATCGAGGTCGACGGCATGCCCGTCAAGCTCAACCAGGGCGCCGTGTACCTGATGCTCTACAAGCCGACCGGCTACCTCACCACCATGAGCGACCCGCAGGAGCGCCCTTGCGTGGCCGACCTGGTCCCCCGTGACCGCTTTCCGGGACTTTTCCCTGTGGGTCGCCTGGACCGCGACACCACGGGCCTTTTGCTCTTTACCACCGACGGCGACCTGTCGCAGGACCTGCTGCACCCCAGCAAGCACGTCTACAAGACCTACCAGGCGCTGGTGGACGGGCAGCTGACCGACCGCGATCTAGAACCGCTCCGCCGTGGCATCGAGCTTGACGACGGCCTGTGCCAGCCGGCAATCTGCCGTGTCATTAACGCGCGCGAGGCAGAGGCCGTAGCTCCCCAGGGCGTCAAGCCCGGCACCACCGCCGTGGAGGTCATCATCCGCGAGGGTCGTAAAAACCAGGTCAAGCGTATGTTGAGCAAGATTCACCATCCGGTAATCCGTCTGCATCGCTGCAACTTTGCGGGCCTTGAGCTCGAGGGCGTGGCCAAGGGCTCGTGGCGCGAGCTCACCGACCGCGAGATGCAGATCCTCAAGGCCGGCGGCATCCCGCCCAAGCAGGCGAGCGCCAAGCGCAACGGCGGCAGGCCCCAAGACACGCCCGCCAGCCGCACGCGTCACCACGGCAGCCACGGCTCCGCACCCAAGCGCAACACCTACCGCGAGCGCTACACCGGCTAGGCAACCCGCCAAGCCGCAGCGTCCGCGTCCCATACCAGCACGTCAACCACCGAAAGGAAGCATTACATGATCGTCGCCATCGACGGCCCAGCCGGTTCCGGCAAGTCCACCATCGCCAAGGAGATCGCCCGCCAGCTGGGCTTTAACAAGCTCGATACGGGCGCCATGTATCGCGCCGTCACCTTCGCCGCGCTCGACCGCGGCATCGATTTGGACGACGAGGCGGCAATCGACGCCCTCGCCGAGCAGATCGAGATCCGCTTTACCAACGGCACCGGCGAGGACACGCGCCTGACCATTGACGGCCAGGACGCTTCGGCCGCCATCCGCACCCCTCAGGTTGACGCCAACGTGTCCAAGGTCTCGGCCTATCCGGGCGTGCGCGCCGCCATGCTCATCCATCAGCGCCGTGCCGCCGAAGACCGCGATATCGTGGCCGAGGGTCGCGACATCGGCACCGTCGTGTTCCCTAACGCGCAGGTCAAGGTCTTCCTGACCGCCGACCCGCGTGAGCGCGCCCGTCGCCGCGTGCTGCAGCGTCCCCAAAACGATGCCCAGCCGCTCACTTCCGAGCAGCTCGAGCCC
>WGSL01000093.1 GCA_014871665.1 Collinsella sp.
GCCGGGCCGACTCGCTTCGGATGGGGCTCTACACCAACTTTCTCGACACTACCGATGGATCGGATCCAAGAAACGTTGGATGACATTTAATACTGGGAAATTCGTAACGGAGGCCGCAAGTAACTGTGTCGAGATTACGCGGCTGAAATGAAAGACCTTAATACGCGACACAAGGCAGATGATGTCGCTGTGACGCAGCGACTTGTTATGTCTGCCGAGGTGCTGCATGTGGGGGACCAGAACGCCATCGCCTTTCGGCGATAATGGCTGGTTAGTGATTGATTGCGATAGCTACCCAGCAAGCTAAGAGGAGGATAATATGCCACTGCTGCCAGTTGACCATGAGCCATTTCACATGAATGCAGGCGAACCGTCTACGTCTCGCATCGAGTTAATCTATGATCTTGAAGAAGAGGCTCAAAGACTTGAAGATGACTATCAGGTTCTAATGGATGCGTTATGCGACGATATCGTTAAAAGCGAGGGCGAAGATGAAATACGGTCGAGTATTGAGCATCGAATCGGCATGCTGATAAACATCAAAGAGAGCCAGCGCCTCTGCTATGCCCAAATTGAAGATTTGGTGCCTCGACGTCATCCTTGTCCAGTTCCTCCAATGAAAAAACGTCCCAATTGCTGTGATGAGATCGAATGCCAATGCTGCGGTACAAAAAACGAGATAGATGCCCAATTCTGTAAAATATGCGCTAGCCCTATTGATATGGGCGACATATGGCGTTATTGCAAGAAGTGTAGGATTGCATACAGTAGGGAGATCAACTTTTGTCCTGAATGCGGTTCAACAATAACCGTCGAGATTAAACGTAAAAGGAAATAGCGTTTCGTTGCTATATGCCTGCCCTTACGCGCGAAAGTGTGATTGGCGACATGCCTAAAAATGATGAGATGCGCGAATGGGGGACCCTGTCGATAACTCCCGGATACTCCTCGAGGAACCATTTGTAGCGGTCGCGAGCTGGCAGCAGCCTAAGCGCGGATTCGGTTTTATAATGATCGTGCCAAGCCCTTGATAGATATCGGTTAATGAGAGTTGCAAGTCCTGGATTATATCGGGCTTTATTTTGAACATCGCTTATCTTAAGAAGAACGAGCGTGCAGTCTGTTAAAGCTTCAATATAAGTCGGAGATGGAATGTCAAACTCGGGGCTAGGCATTACAGGCATGCCCGGTTCCGCCATTATGCAGTCGGTGATTTCCGAACCATCGCTTTGTAGAGAGTACGAACAGGCTACCCCCTGTTTTAAAAGGTAAAACCATTTTTGTTGGGTACCCATTTCAAGGATAATCTCCCTTTTTTGAAATTGCTGGATTGAAGCCATTGCCACTAGCTCGGCTAATAGGTTTTGGTTGTCGCACGGGGCGTACTGACAGAAAAAATTCGGATCTAGGGACACGGAATCGCTCCAACGGGCACATATCGTTAACAAATGCTAACCAAGGATAAGATACGCCATCGGGGGGGGGCATTATCAAATGCTAATGAGATTCTGGCTTTTTCGGAAATTTTAGAAATACATAAAAATGGAGTGACGCTGCGCCACTGTTTGCCAGCTGTGTTTTTCGTTGCTGTGCCGCTGCCGCTCGATTTGTTCGAAGGACATGATGCTGGATAAGGACAACGCCCATTTACTTGGCGATAGTTGCTGCTTTAATTACATTCCCGCTGCTTGAGTTCCTTTTGACACCGGGGCCATATCTTCTTGCCTGTCAATTACGGTAGTCGACTCTTTCGCAGAGAACAAAGTTTCCAGCATTGAGATTATCTGGGAAGACGATCAGAAAGTTTGGTCTTTTGCATCAAATCGTGCATAGTTCTATTTATCATCTTTTTAACATCTCGTTATTAAATAAGAGTGAGCGCGGGCTGGGAACGCTTGTGACGCTCTATTGCGATTGCCCATATACTCGAATGAAAAAAAGCGAACGAAAAAATGCTGTGTACTGGCATGCTTGTCTTTTGTACGCCCAAGGCGAGTCAATGAGCAATCAGTCGCTGCGAGAGCGTTTCGGACTTTCCGATAAAAAGAAAAACACGGTGGCGATGTCTCGTCTAATCAGAGAGTGCCTAGAAGAGGTATTGATAAAGGAAGAGGACGAGGATGTGGGCGCCAAATATCGAAGGTATATTCCGTATTGGGCCTAAAGGGCAGAAGTGGGAAATTGAGGCAGCTTGTGTTTGTTAATGACGAAGCGCTGTTGTGACCTAACTATCGAAAAAGTTGATTGGGGCATATGGAATCACATGTGCCCCAATCAACTTTTATTACCTCTTTGATTTTGGACTCTGGATAACGTGACGGGTGCCATTTCCATCCCGAGAAATCCGATAGGGCCTCGTCCGTGTGTGGACGTGGCCCTTTTGCGTGGCCTTTCATGTTTGCTATACTGCTAGCACGTAGAGAGGAGTCGCTATGGGTACAGCAACGGTGCAGCTCAACACGCGAATCGATCCTATGCTCAAAGCCGGTGGCGATGCGGTCCTAACTCGCAATGGGTTGGGGCCGAGCGATGCCATTCGCGCGCTTTGGGCCTATCTCGTCGAACATCAAACGTTGCCGGGATTTATGGTGGCGGATAAACGCGAAGCGCCCCGTGCGGAGAGTCTGGCCGAGCAGGGGTGTGGCCTAGCCTTTTCTTCGTTGGGGCTAAGTGCTTCGGATTTTGCACCGGCCGAATCTTCGGCGGACAACTGGGATGCCGTACGAGAAGATATGTATGACGCGATGATTGCCGACATCGAGGCGAATTGCCGATGATTGAAGCAAAGCATCTCTTGGTAGATACGAACGTTTGGCTCGATTATTACCTGCAAGAAGGGGCGTTCGACGAAGCGAAAAGATTGGTTGAACTGGCCGAGGCGGGAAAGATCGACCTTCTGTATGCGCCAACGACGGCAAAGGATGTGTTCTATATTTTGCCTCGTCGTCTGGCCCGGCGGAATGCGAATGGGATTAACGTGTCGTTTGCCTCGGCGTCATGGGCCTGCATCGACCATATGATGCAGGTGGCGACGGCCTCTCCGCTTTCGTTGGCAGAGTGCGAAATGGCGCGCATGCTTGGCAAGCGCATGCCGGATCTTGAAGACAACCTCATCATCGCTTCGGGCGAGACGGCAGATGTTGACTATGTGGTCACGAGCGACCGGCGCATGCTGGAGGCGATGCCCGAAGTGTGCTTGACACCTGCTCGCGCGGTCGAGATGATCGGGATCCTCGGCTAACCTTGTCTGTGGCGTTTCGCTATCATATGGGGCATTGTGAACCTCATACAACTTTGGAGGACAGTATGGCGGATAACGCCGAGATGCTATTCTCGCCTGAGCTGGTGTTTTTTGATTGGGAGTGCGCGGCGCCGGGCGAGGTGTTTGCGCGGCTCGAGGGTGAGCTTGCCCCGCGCGGCTACATTGCCAAGGGTTGGCTCAACGCCGTCCGCACGCGCGAGGATGCCTATCCCACGGGTCTTGCTATGCCGGCGGCAAACATCGCCATTCCGCATACCGATCCGGGATTTGTGGCCAAGCCCTATATCGCGGTGGTAAAGCCCGCCGCACCTGTGACGTTCAACGCGATGGCGGGCATGGGCGCCCCGGTGCCGGCGCAGATCGTCATCAACCTGGGCATTGCCGAGCCGGGCGGCCAGGTCGAGGCGCTTCAGGCGCTCATGAATATCTTTATGGACGCCGACGCCGCGGCCGATGTGCTTGGCCAGACCACGCCCCAAGGTATGGTCGACGCCATCCGCCGTCACTTTTAAGGTGGCACTCGGGGACGTTCCTTTTTTGCCGGCAGTTAGGGACAGTCCCCACCTGCCGGCAGAAAAGGAACGTCCCTAACTGCCGACTGCCAGACCTGTCCCCATGCACCAAAATGGTGCAGATTAACCTGTCCCCCATGCACCAGGTGTGCCGCGGGGGCTGCGTTGTGACACAATGACGTTTGTTCGATTCGTGATGCGAAAGGCCAAACATGGCAAACAAGAAAAAGAACCCCGAGGTCGCGCCGACGTCCGAGCAACGGTCCCGCGCCGCCTCCAGCTCTCGCAAGAAGCAGCGCAAGACCTATGTGTCCAAGACCGTCAAGATTGTCCTGGTGGTCATCGGCGTGCTGGCAATGCTGCTTTCCGTCTCGGCCATGGCATGCTCCGGTCTCATGTCGCAGACCGAAAAGAGCAGCTCGGGCTACAAGCTGACCGGCGGTGTTGCTGCCACTATCAACGGCACCAACCTCACCGAGGACACCGTGACCAAGCAGATCATGAGCATGCGCACGTCCTACGGCTACACCAAGGACAAGGACTGGGCACAGTACCTGGTCGACAACGACCTCACACCCAAAAAGTATCGCAAGCAGCTCATCGACTCCTACGCGCAGCAGATCCTGCTTCAGCAAGCGCAGAAGGAAAATGGCGTGACCGTCTCGGACGAGGAGGTCGAGAAGGCTTGGAAGGACGCCTGCAAGAGTGCCGGCGGCGCCAAAGCCTTTAAGAAGACGCTTAAGACCTATGGCTACACCGAGGATACCTACAAGGACTCGCTCAAGGAGAGCCTGGCGCAGCAGAAGCTCAAGGATGCCGTGGCACCCACCAGCAAGCCCAAGGACAGCGAGATTGTCGATTACATCAATGAGAACCTGTCCAACTACAACGATGCCCGTCGTTCGTCGAATATTCTGATCAAGGCCGATTCTGACGCTTCCGACGAGGACAAGGCTGCCGCCAAGGCCAAGGCGCAGGAGTGCCTGGACAAGATCAACTCCGGCGAGCTGAGCTTCGAGGACGCCGTGGAGCAGTACTCCGACGACACCGGCTCCAAGGAGAAGAAGGGCGACGTGGGCTGGGATAAGCTCACCACCTTCGTCGACAGCTACCAGACGGCGCTCGAGGGGCTTAACAAGGGCGATGTGAGCGGCGTGGTCGAGTCGACCTACGGCTATCACATCATCAAGTGCACCGACTACTTCCATGTCGATAGCCAGGTCGATGACATCAAGCAGGTGCCCAAGGCCATCAAGAAGTATGTTTCTAACGTGGTGAAGACGCAGGCGGCCAGCACTGCATACAGCGAGTGGCTGGAGCAGTACAAGAAGGACGCCGACATCACCGTTAACCCCATGCCCAAGGACGTACCCTATAACGTGAGCCTGAAGGGCGTCACCAAGAGTTCGACCGACGATTCGTCGACGACTGAGTAATCATGGGGCGGCGCTCGTGCGAGTGCCGCCCGCACTATTGAGGAGGATTTGCAGATGACCAACGAAGAGCTGCAGAAGGAAATGATTGCGGCCATGAAGGCCAAAGACAAGGTTCGCCTGTCCATCATTCGCCAGGTTAAGGCCGAGGTGAAGAACATCGAGGTCAACGAGCGTCGTGATGTGACCGAGGAAGACGTCAACAGCATGATCAAGCGTCTGATTAAGCAGACGAGCGAGACGCTGGAGATGTCCATTAAGGCCGGTACCGACCAGGAGCGTACCGACAACCTGACCGAGCAGGTCAAGATTCTGGAGAGCCTGCTGCCCGCGCAGGTTTCGGGCGAGGAGCTCGAGGCCCTAATCGAGCAGGTTATCGCCGAGCTGGGCGCGACCTCTAAGAAGCAGATGGGCCAGGTCATGGGCGCTCTGGGTAAGGCTACTGGCGGTAACTTCGACAAGCCGGCCGCGGCAAAGATCGTCGGAGCAAAATTGGCGTAATTTGTTACGCGGTTTTACCAAACCGCGTAACGGCGCGACGCTGCAAACGCCCCTAAGCGGCAATCTGCCTTTCAACTTCGGCGGCATGATCAAAAGATCAATGCCGCCTCGTTTCAAGGCACCTTGCTCGCTTAGGGGCGTTTTCGCTCATATGACCCAATCCGCTGTCAAGAGCCACAATGGCCCCGCCGCC
>WGSL01000094.1 GCA_014871665.1 Collinsella sp.
TACCGCAACCCTTGCCAATTGGTACTACGGTCACAAGATGACGGTCGCAATCGCCAACACGCAGGAAAAGACCGCCAACGACAACCCGCTTATGGCACGCATTAGCCAGACAGATTGGACGGACAAGACAATCGACGCCACGCTCGCCGACCCCGCCGCACAGGCAACGGTGTTCTCACTCGCCGGCGAAGTGACCGAAAAGGTTAGCTACGACGATCTTTCGGGCACGGTGCATGTGGGCGACAAGGTGGGCAGCGTTACGCTCAAGCAGGACGGCACCAAGATCGCCGTCATGGACCTGGTTGCCGACGAGGAAGGCGCAGGGCCGAATCCCATTGAATGGCTGCTCGTGAAGCTCGATCGCTTGGGCCGCCGCATCGACAACCGCCCACTTGCGGCAGAGAGCGAGACCGTAGCCAAGGCTCCTGAGATGTAGGGCGCAAGAATAATAAGTCCACTGAAAGGAGGCGTCCGAAAGGATGCCTCCTTTTTGAGGGTTCGAATCCCCAGCCGCCATTCTTGATAATAAAAAAGGACCCCAAATGGGACCCTTCTTCAAATTCGTACTGGCGGAGAGCTGGGGATGTCCGGGCACGCTGCGCATGCCCTCCGGCTTCAAAGCCTGGCAGCTTTTCTCCCACGGGCTACAAACGCTTTCGCGTTTGCTTAACGCCCGTGCCCTCTCGGGTTCGAATCCCCAGCTAACGTGGTTCAACTAAAAAAGGGCCCCTTTCGGAACCCTTCTTTAAAGTCTTACTGGCGGAGAGCTGGGGATTCGAACCCCAGATGCCCTTTTGGGGCATACTCGCTTAGCAGGCGAGCACCTTCGGCCTCTCGGTCAGCTCTCCGTAACAGCCGTTCTATAGTAACCAAACAGCCAAGGATGGGCAAGAGGGAATTTGGAGCGATTCCATTTTTACCTTTCCCGCACCGCCTCCAACAAATAGTCGCGCATATACGGAATTGCAAACGAAACACAGCCATAGCCCGCAGGCTCAATCAACCCCGCATCGATGAGACGTTTACGATACGAGCCGACCTTGTTCGCCGGCAACCCCATCTTCTTGGCGATATCACCGTTGGCAATCTCATCGCTCTCGCATTGAGCCATTGCCGCGAGATACTGAAACTGTCGCTCTGAAACCCTGCGCAGCGCCGGGGCAATCACCATAGCATTAAAGCTATCAAGAGCCGCTTGGATACCTTTACGCGCGGACCCTTCGTTCACGCTCTCCGCCCCGCTGCGCGCAGCAACCTGCCAAGCGTAATATCCGACCAACTGGACCATAAAGGGATAGCCTGCCGAAGCCTTTGTTAAAAGCTCAGCAACGCCTTCGTCGAGTTCCTTGCCCGCACGCCTCATCGTATCCTCAAACGATCCGCCGACTTCAAAATCTGAAAGCCGCGTGAGCTCGATATGCTTCGCCCTCTGAAGGAACGTCAACGTATCATCCACCACCACGCCATCCACCGAGGTTGGCAAACCAGCGAATGCAAAGGCGACATTCGCCCCTTGGCGAATCAAGAGCTGCATTTCATTACCCAGCTCGCGCATTTCCTCAGTTGAGGCGTCCTGAATCTCATCGAGTGTGATGAGCAAACCACCTCGCTTCGCGGCATCGTACATCGCCTCACCCAGATGAGAGGCCGACTTCGACAGCTCTACGGAGCCAAGGCTGACTCCTAAAATCGATGGGGAAATCGACATTGATGCAAGACGAACATTTCGCTGCAGAGCCTCGAGAATTCTGTCGCAAAAACCGGCATTTGAGGCGACGTCGACAACCTCGAATCCTTTTTTGCGCGCAAGATCGCCCAATGCGTTGAGGAGCACCGTTTTACCCGTGCCTCGGACACCCGAGATGCGCATGAGTCGGTCGGGGGCACCAGGGCCATTCTCAAGAGCTTCGGCAAAGTCATCCAAAACAGCGTCGCGTCCGATAAGCTCAGGTGGATTCATGCCCGCTGTTGGCTTAAAGGGATTAATAGCTTTTGACATTCGACCTCCTCTGCCAGTTTTAACAACTTTAACAAAGTTTAGCAACTTTAGCAGAGTTTAACAGTTTTAGCAGGCTCGGCGGCTTTATGCCTTACCGATTCTGTCGGGTCCTCCCGCCCGCACCGATACAAATAGCGCGGTGCGGCCCCTCTATACCGCCCCTACCCCAGCGAGCGGTTGAGGGAGCCGAGCTCGTCGTTGCCCATGGTGCGCCACATTTGGAAGATGCAACCGCGTGCCAGGAAAAAGAAGCCGTTGTCGACCAGTTGAACAGCGGCATCTGCCAGCTGATTCGTCACGGCGGACACTGGCGGCAGCTCGAGTCCGGCCTTGCGGATGGTCTCGACCGCTTCCTCGAACGTCGGAGGCTCGCTGACGCCCATCTCGTTCATAAGGCCCTGCATTTCTTCCAGCGCGCTGCTGCCCGACTCCTCGCCGCGCGGCACTAGACGGTAACAAGCCAGCGCCAGGTCGAGCTGATCGCAATTCCAATAGGCAAACGCCAAGCGGTAGAACAGGTAGCCAATTGCAGAACGATCGCTGGCAATACGTAGGCCGTGGCGCGCCACCTCGATAATCTCGTCAAAGCGCTCCAGACGCGCAAGCACGTTGATGAGCGCAAAGTGCGATTGCATGGACGAGCGCGCCAGATCGTAAAGATGGCGCACCTCGGGCAGTGCTCGTTCAAAGTCCTCTTGCTCGGCGTAAAAGCTGCAGATCTCGTGCTGGGCAAAGTACAGCGCATCAGGCGCACGAAGGATCCGCACCGAGCGGTCTTCTTCCAACACCGGTAGCACCATGCGCACCAGCTGGTTATCGCAAAACTGCGTTTGAACCGGACCTGTCGCCAAAAGCTCGGCGACGGCGCACTTAGCCTCCAACTCCTCGACAAGACGGGAAAAGCCTTCAAAAGCACCTGTACGGTCGACTTTTGCCTGCTCGCGCAATTCAACAACACGGGCCACGTATGGGTCGTCGTCCTCTTCCATGACCTCCAACTCGTCAGCCGTATCGGCAAGCAGCAGATTGCGCAGCGCCGGCGGCAGCGTGCGATGGTCATCACGCGGACGAGCATGAACCTCCGCAGGCTCAATCGTCTCCGGAGCGGTTGACTCATACGCCTCAAGCACACGCTTGCACGGCATATCGTCCATGTCCATGCTCTCAAGATCCTTGGCGACAGGCACGCAATCGGCCAGATAGGCCGCGCGCCCAAAGAAATACGTTGCGACAACGCGCTCGCCCTGCTCACTGTCGGTAGCAGCAATCTGCACATAGCAGCGCGTGATGCAGGTGCCCGCGGCAAAACACGCTGCCGCAAGCGTGAGTGCCACGCGCGCATCGTGCTCCGCGGCCCAGATCGCGCGCGTGTCCTCGTCCAGCTCGCGCCAGGCGTCATCCTGAGCGTCGTATTCACGTTGCGGCATGGCATCAACGACAGACTGCCCAAACCGAACGAGCATAATCCCCTCGGCAACGTTTGCCCGATAGGTATAGTCGAGCCGCGTGACCACGTTGAGCGCCTCAACGATTCGCGCAAAACGGGTGCGCACGTCCCACTCGCCGCCCGGTTGGCACGAAACCGTTCCCGGCTTGGCCCACGGGTTATCGCTCGAGGCCGTATCGAGCAGTCGGGGAACATCGTTGGTCGTCTTGGCGATATGCCACGCATCAAAGAGCGCGCAGCCCTCAAGGCTCGGCGAGGATGCCGCAGGGACCAATCCGGCCCCGATGCGCTCAAGGATGCCGGAGAGGCGGTTGAGACGGC
Organism: Collinsella sp.; assembly: GCA_014871665.1. Taxonomy (GTDB): domain Bacteria; phylum Actinomycetota; class Coriobacteriia; order Coriobacteriales; family Coriobacteriaceae; genus Collinsella. Next base: position 3,768 of record WGSL01000094.1, read on the forward strand.
ACTCGATGGCAAGCAGCATGTCAATCTCGTCCTGGTCCAACAGGCTACGATCAAAATTGAGATAGAAAATCTTTGAGCGATCAATGCGAGCCAGGCTCATCTCGGACTTAGCAGCGATGGTGCGCAGGCAGGGCAAGTCAATTTCGCTCATAAGGGCGGCGGCATAGCGCTCGATACCGCTCGGATTCTCGGCATGGTCAACGCGGTAAAGCAGCGTCTCGATAGCATCGGGGAGCGGTGCCGTGTTAAAGCCCAAAAACACCTCGACCGGCTCGGACAACTTTACGAGCTTGATCTTGTCGACAACGTTTTGCATACCCTCGTCGAGTCCGCCGGCGTCCGACGTGTTCACAATAGCGCTTTCGGAGTTGGCAAATATCACGTAGCGCAAGAACATCGAGGCCATGAACTCGCCGTAAGGAAGGGAGCGGGCCGAATTCCATGTCTCGTGATCGGACTGCTCGCGCATGGGGCCTTCGGGAGAGCCGACGGTTCGCGCGCACGCGCGCATTGCACCGCTGGCTTCCCTTACCATAATCTCACCAATACTGGAATCCGACTCGTCAAGGACCAGTTCCATGTCGGGATCGTTGGGCAGCGGAGCCTCGCTGACGGGGCGGTCCACCTTGTACACCTCACCCGAAACGCTTACGTAGCCCAAAAGCGACACATGACTTTTGCCAACGAATTCGACGACATAACAAGATTCATGCTGATCCTCGCCAAAGAGTTTCCAGACCACGCCATATGAGCGTCCCGCAGGCTGCTCGGGCATCGCCGGAAAGCGCTTCTTGGGATCGAGAAACCTGAGCTTGTATGTCGGACGCTCTGCCACGAAATATCACCCTGATCGGTCGTCTAGAGAAGGAGTGGTCGCGAATAAGTCGCGACATCTACTCGGAATCTTACACGAGTCGACAGGAAATCGTCCCTTTGGACGAAAGCACTCAAGCTGGCGCAAAAGAAAAGCCCCCGTTGCCGGGAGCTTTAATCTCAAATGGTGCGGCGTATAGGATTCGAACCTATGACGTTCTGATTCGTAGTCAGACCCTCTATCCAGCTGAGGTAACGCCGCGACTTGTTGATTATTATGCACATCGACTGAATAAAGGTCAAGCAATTTTCGAAAAAAGTTATCAAATTTGATTTTTACTCATTTTGACCACTTGATGCGATCTTCGACGCATCGCGATATAAGAAAAGCCTCCGTTACCGGAGGCTTTAAAGTTCAGTTGGTGCGGCGTATAGGATTCCGCGCATCCGCTGCGCGGATCCGCACCGGCTTCGCCCGCCTGCCGGCGCGCTCGCCCGCGGGCTAAAAACGCTCCGCGTTTTCTTCACGCCCGCGCCTCGACCGAGGTTCGAATCCATGCAGTGCTTACGTAAAAGAAAAGCCCCCGTTGCCGGGAGCTTTAATCTCAAATGGTGCGGCGTATAGGATTCGAACCTATGACGTTCTGATTCGTAGTCAGACCCTCTATCCAGCTGAGGTAACGCCGCGACTTGTTGATTATTATGCACATCGACTGAATAAAGGTCAAGCAATTTTCGAAAAAAGTTATCAAATTTGATTTTTACTCATTTTGACCACTTGATGCGATCTTCGACGCATCGCGATATAAGAAAAGCCTCCGTTACCGGAGGCTTTAAAGTTCAGTTGGTGCGGCGTATAGGATTCCGCGCATCCGCTGCGCGGATCCGCACCGGCTTCGCCCGCCTGCCGGCGCGCTCGCCCGCGGGCTAAAAACGCTCCGCGTTTTCTTCACGCCCGCGCCTCGACCGAGGTTCGAATCCATGCAGTGCTTACGTAAAAGAAAAGCCCCCGTTGCCGGGAGCTTTAATCTCAAATGGTGCGGCGTATAGGATTCGAACCTATGACGTTCTGATTCGTAGTCAGACCCTCTATCCAGCTGAGGTAACGCCGC
>WGSL01000095.1 GCA_014871665.1 Collinsella sp.
TTTTGGTGGCGCCCTCTAATTTTAAGGTCATTTTGGCGTGAATGCGGCTCGCGCAGCGTCAAGTGGTCCGCCGTTCGGTAGAACGGCGGAACTAAATAACAATCCCGTTGCAGTGGTCGATTTCGTGCTGGATGATTTCGGCGGTGTAGCCCGAGAAGTTTTTGATGCGGTTGACGAAGTTCTCGTCCAAATACTCAACCTTAATGCGGCGATAGCGGGTACAGGGACGCTCGCCGATCAGCGAGAGACATCCTTCGCTCGTCTGATAGGCATTGACCTGCTCAAGAATTTGAGGGTTGTACATCAGGAGTGTCCTGTTGCCGTCCTTTACGCAGATGATGCGTTTGCGCACGCCGATCATGTTGGCGGCGAGGCCCACGCACTCGCGCTCATGCTCGTGGAGTGTATCTAGGAGATCCTGCCCGGTCGCGGCATCGTCGGGTCCCGCGTCTTCGGAAGGCAGACGCAAAAAGAACTCGGATTTCATGATGGGCTTAATCATGGCGGGCTCCTTAAGGTGGATACGTTTGGTTCAGGCCATGATACCGCGACATGTCGCATTAATGTGTGCACATAGATTCTGCAGTTAGATTGGATGGCAACACCATAAACTAATGGACGTTTTGCCGAGAGGCATGAATGTTTAAAGCGCAAAGAGTGCGCGACGGGCCCCGCGAATGGGGCGATGATGCCCGAGAGGGCCAAGAAGGAGTCTCATGTCCGAGAACGAAGAGATCATGAACGAGACCGAGAACGAGACCATGGCTGCCGAGGTCGAGGCAGTCGAGACCGTGGAGACCGAAGCTGCCGAGGTTGAGGCTGCTGACGAGGTTTCCGCCGAGGAGGAGGCCGAGGTTGTCGAGGTCGCCGTTGATTACGATGACGAAGAGCTGATGGACAAGATGCAGAAGGCCGCCCGCCTGCTGCGTAGCCGTCGCTTTGCTATTTCCAAAGAGGAGGAGGCCAAGGCCGAGCGCATGGCGAACATCGAGCGCGCCATCAAGCTCCTTGACCTCAAGCCCAAGATGGAGCAGAAGGAAATGTCCGACCTGCTGGGCATGCGCCTTCGTGAGCTCGATGGCCTGATGGCCGAGGCCGAGGCTGCCGATCTGGTTGGCCGCATCGACGACGCCGAGGGCGATATGCGCAAGATCGTTGTCTTCGCTGCCGAGGATGCCGCTGAGGGCCTGGTCGAGCTTGCCAACAAGAAGGAGAAGCTCCTGCCTGAGCTTTCTTATGAGGAGGCCACCGAGCTGATGGCCGCTCTCGATAAGGTCATCGCTCCGCTCGTCGCCATGGGCCTGGACGAGGACCGCGGTCCTCGCGGCGGTCGTGACGATCGCGGTGGCCGTGGCGGCGACCGTGGCGGTCGCGGCGGCTTTGGCGATCGCGGTGGCCGTGGCGGTGACCGCGGTGGCCGCGGTGGCGATCGTGGCGGCCGTGGCGGCTTTGGTGACCGTGGCAGCGACCGTGGCGGTCGCGGCAGCTTTGGCGGCAACCGTGGTGGCTACGGCGATCGCGGTGGCAACCGTGGCGGCTTCGGCGGCAACCGTGGTAACGACCGTGGCGGTCGCGGTGGCGATCGTGGCGGCCGCAACGGCGGCGGCTTCCGCGGCAACCGTTTTTAGTTACGGCGTTTTACCAAACGCCGTAACGGGCCGACGCTGCGCGGGCCGCATTTGGACAATCTGACGTTCAACTTCAAGGGCGCGACCAGAAGGTCAGCGCCCTTTCGTTTCACGTCACCTTGCCTCAAATGCGACCCGCTCGCTGTCCGTCCTCTGCCTGCGGCGTTGTCTTGCTCCGGATGCGGCAGTTAGGGACGTTCCTTTTCTGCCGGCAGCTTGGGACACTCCTTGTAGTCATTGGGGACGTTCTTAAACGACTACATAGAACAAGAGTGGATGATCTCCCGGTTTGAGCCTGCATTCAAGCTCAAAGTGGGAGATTATCCACTCTCATTTGTTGCGTGTCCGAAAATCCACGCTCGTTTCTACTCTGCCTACATTTGGAGGAAGAGCTCGTGGAGGCGGACGTCGTCGTCGAGTTCGGGGTGGAAGGTTACGCCGAGCTGGTTGCCCTGACGGGCGGCGACAATACGACCGTCGACTTTCGCTAAGGCCTTGGCGTCGCCGTGGACCTCGACGATGCGGGGCGCGCGGATAAACGTCAGCGGCACTTCACCGTCAATGCCGGCTATTTGCCCCTTGGTTCGAAAGCTGCCGAGCTGCCTGCCGTAGGCATTACGCTCGACAAGTACATCCATGGTTTCCAGACGCGGCGTGCCCTTATCGTCATGGGCGGCAAGGTCGTGAGCCAGTAGAATCAGGCCGGCGCAGGTGCCCAGGACGGGCATACCTTCAGCGATACGGGCACGAAGCTCCTCGAGCATGCCCAGCTCATCAAGCAGCTTCCCTTGAACGGTAGACTCGCCGCCGGGAAGTACCAGACGGTCAAAGTCCTGCTTCAAATCAGCCGCCTGCCTCAGCTCAATACAGTGTGCGCCAAGCTCGAATAGTCTTGCCTCGTGCTCGGCAAAAGCGCCTTGGACCGCCAGCACGGCAACCGTTTGGTCTGCATAATCGCTCATGTGCGATCCTTTCTGCTGGACTAGCGCCCGCGCTCTTCCATGATAATCTCGATCTCGTCGGCGTTGATGCCCACCATAGCCTCGCCCAGGTCCTCCGAAAGCTCGGCGATGAGCTTGGCATCGGTGAAGTTTGCCACGGCCTTGACGATGGCGGCGGCGCGCTTGGCGGGGTCGCCGCTCTTAAAGATGCCCGATCCGACAAAGACGCCTTCGGCGCCCAGCTGCATCATCAGCGCGGCGTCGGCGGGGGTCGCTACGCCGCCGGCGGCAAAGTTCACGACGGGAAGCTTGCCCGTGGCATGGACCTCGCGCACCAGCTCGACCGGAACCTGCAGCTGCTTGGCTGCCTCAAAGAGCTCGTCGTCACGCAGGGCAACTACGTCGCGGATCTGCTTTTGGATCTTGCGCATGTGGCGCACGGCCTGGACCACGTCGCCCGTGCCCGGCTCGCCCTTGGTGCGGATCATCGTGGCGCCCTCGGCGACGCGGCGCAGCGCCTCGCCCAGGTCGCGGGCACCGCAGACAAACGGGACGTCAAACTGGGTCTTGTCGATGTGGTAGACATCGTCGGCAGGGGAGAGAACCTCGGACTCATCGATGTAGTCGATCTCGATGGCTTGAAGGACCTGCGCCTCGACGATGTGACCGATGCGGCACTTGGCCATGACGGGGATGGAGACGGCCTCTTGGATGCCCTTGATCATCTTGGGATCGCTCATGCGCGAGACGCCGCCTGCGGCACGGATGTCGGCCGGGATGCGCTCGAGTGCCATGACGGCGCAGGCGCCTGCCTCCTCGGCGATGCGTGCCTGCTCGGGCGTGGTGACGTCCATGATGACGCCGCCCTTGAGCATCTGCGCGAGTTCGCGATTGAGTTTGACGCGATCGGCCTTGCTGGTCTGTTCTGCCATGGTTGCTCCCTTGGTTGGCATGTGCATTGCTTGACGGAACATCCTATCGGGGAGCTGGGTATGGCAAAATACTCAGTTTTCGAGATAATAATAAGGTCAGCCTAATACCAGATTGAACAGCTCGATAAGGTCAGGTGGCAAACTCATGCTTGACTACAATTTGGAAAAACGCGGCGAAGCATCGCTTTATGAGTATGTTTACCAGCAAATTCGAGATGATATTGTTGCTGGACGTATTGTGGCGGGGGAGCATCTTCCGTCTAAGCGCGCCTTTGCCAGTCATCTGGGAATCAGTGTCATTACCATCGAGAATGCATATAGCCAGTTACTTGCCGAGGGCTATATTTGCTCAATGCCGCGTCGTGGCTACTACGCTTGCAAGCTTCCGGATGCACCGGTTTTGCCTTTGGCTTCGCAGGGCATCGACCGAGATACCGTCTCTGTGGGCCTCAGCGCGCATGATGTCAACGGACAGGTCGAGCTGTTCGATGCACTTTCTCCTTCCGCTTTGGAGGCGGCGCGGCTTTGGCAAAGCGCACTACGGGCGACGCTGGCATCCGAAGATGAGCGCGAAATCTTTTCGCCCGCACCGGCGCAGGGCACCGCTCGGCTGCGACGCGCAATTGCTCACCATCTGCGTGGGACAAGGGGCATGAATGTCGACCCCAACAACATTGTTATCGGTGCAGGCGCCCAGCTGCTCGATACCATGTTGGTTCAGTTGCTTGGAGCCGACAAGGTGTATGCCGTTGAGGACCCGGGCTATTTGCGTCTGACGCGTATCTATCAGGCTATGGGCTGCCAAGTACGACATATCCCGTTGGATGATGAGGGCGTGGACTTGAGCACTCTGCAGAAAAGCGGGACCGATGTCCTTCACTTGATGCCGTCTCATCAGTATCCGACCGGCCTTGTGACGAGTATTGCGCGTCGCTATGCGCTACTGAGCTGGGCCGCCGAGCGACCAGGTCGGTATCTCATCGAAGATGACTTTGATTGTGAGTTTCGCCTTGCCGGCAAGCCGATTCCCGCGCTCGCGTCGATCGATGCCGCCCAGTCGGTTATCTACACCAACACGTTTTCGAAGAGCCTTTCATCGGCGTTGCGTTTGGCGTATATGGTGTTGCCCGATGAGCTAATGGAGCGGTTTAGGCGCAACCTTGGTTTCTACGCCTCGTCGGTGAGCTCTGTTGACCAGGTCGCTTTGGCGCGTTTGCTGGAATCGGGTGATTACGAGCGACATGTGAACCGCGTGCGCGTTCGTGCTCGCGAGGCGCGTGATGGCCTGACGTCGCTTGTGCGGAAAGCGTTTCCGGCAGGGGAGGTCTCGATCGAACATGCAGACGCGGGCCTTTACTGCACCGTGGTTGCGGAGCGCGGAGCGGGCGGAAGCTCTTTTGTGCGGGCCCTCACGCGCTCGAGTATCCCTTTTGTCGATATCAGTGACTGTTATTGGTGTGCCGATGGCGCATTTGTCCCTGAAAACTCAAGTCAAATTCTTGTTCAGTATGACGATTTGAGTTCAAAAGCGCTAAATACCTTGGAATCGCAGCTAATGGGAGCACTCTGCAACCTAAGTGAGTAGGCTTTTGGAACTTTGGCGACCAGGCAGTTTTGTAACAAGCTATCTACCTGCGGTTTTGAAAAGCAGGATGACCGGGCTGCTCGGGATGTTCAAAAAAGTCTACTCACTTGTCGCGCAAAGCTTCTGCATGAGAAAAAATGGGGTTTTCAACAGAACTTCGTCCAGCTCTCGGCAAGCTTTTGGCCAGTTGGGGAGGGCTGTTGAAAACTTGGCAGTCCGTTCGGCACCATTTTTGGCGCGTTCGCGCCAATGCGTGACTGACTGGGTTGAAATTCGTGTTTTCCTGTGCCTATGAAAGATCTACTTTGTGACATATCGGCTTTTAGGTACTGGCGTTTGCCCCCTCAGG
>WGSL01000096.1 GCA_014871665.1 Collinsella sp.
GTCCCTTGCGGCGTATTTTTTATTTAAGCCGTCCAAGTTTTGGGGTGCAGTTCACGAAACGCTTTCCGGGGGCTCTGCGAGACATTGGATTGAAAATCCTGGCGGGCGGGCCTATGCCCAAGCGCCAACAGCGACCAACATGTTACTCGGCGTGCGCGTAATCAACCTTGGCGCGGCGAGCGGTAGCCTTCTCCCAATCGCTGGTGCCCTCAAAGACATCCTGCTTGTAGGGATTGCGGCCGAGCTTCTTGGCGCGGTAGGCGATGTAGATGATCGCGGCGACATTGGCGACCAGTGCGGCGATCGAGACCGCGGTGGCGGCGCCGGGGTCGAGCGTGGAGTGGGTCACAAAGATGGACTCCTCCTGGAAGTACGGGAACACCTGGGCAAACATGCACCAAATAGCAAGCGTAAAGGCGCGGTTCTGGATCCAGCCGCCCTTGTTCCAGATAAAGGCGGCGACGGTGGGCGCCAGCAGTAGCGCAAAACCGCAGAACCAGGAGTGGGTGGGCAGGCAGTTGTAGGTGTAGCAGAAGTTCCAGATATCGTAGGCGATGATGTAGACCCAGGTCATGTCGGGCCACAGCATGTCGGTCTTGTCCTCGGAGGCGTAGACGCTCCACCAACCGGTCATGCAGAAGATGTTGATGAGACCGGCGATGCCGTTGAACACGTTGTTCCAGCCGGCAAGCTGCGTGGCACCCTCGGAGGTGACCCAGGTGGACTGGCCCAGGACAAAGAAGTGATAGGCGCTCTCGAAGTCGGACACGACGGCGATCAAGATGTTGATGGCGACGATCACAAACGGCCACGCGCGGAACCAATGCGCCTTGCCGATCTTGCCCCACTGGTACTTAATGGCAATGAAGCCCCAGCAACCGGCCAGCGCCGCGTACACCTTGGCGTAGTGGAACCAGCTGTTCTGGTACACGTGGGTGGGGTTGGTGAGCGCCCACTCGGCACCCTGCGAAACGCCCACGGCGATGGCGACGCAGTAGATGGTCATGGCCAGCGGAGCCACGCCAAAGATGATTGCCGCGCCCAGCTTGGTGCGGCGGCCGACCTCGTTGAGCACGATCAGGCCAATAAAGACCATGGCCCAGCCAGCCCAGTGGATAAGGGTATCGCTACCCCAAACGTCGAACAGCATGCTGCTCTCCTTTCACACGCCCGCGGCCCCTCTTCCGATCGCGGGCAGTTTGGCCAAATGTCGTCAGTTCTGGGGCTTGCGCTCCGGATACTTGGCGGTATAGCCCTCGATGTGGAGTGTCGAGGCGATGATTTCCTTGACCGTCTCGTCGGGCACATCGGGGTGCGTGCGGATATACATCAACAACCCCATGATGAGGGTGTAGAACGTCTCGTAGACATGGTCGATGCGTAGCTCATGATGGGCGACAAAATCCACCACGGTGGTGTCGCAGATATACTGCGCCACGCGCTGGACCACGTTGTGCAAAAAGCCGCCGTAGAGCGCGCCGCTGCTTGAGGTGAGCGTACTCGGCAGCTCGTGGCCGCTGACGACCAGGCGCTTGAAGAGCGGGGCGACGGTGTCGAGTGCGCCCTCGATATCACCGGCGATGCGGCTGGCATTCCACTGCTCGAGCTCGGCGATAAAACCGTCGATTGCCTCGTCCATGACAGCGGTGACGGCGGCGTCCATATCGGCAAAGTAGTGGTAGAACAATGAGCGCGTGCAGCCGGCGCGTTTGGTCACGGCCGAGACAGATAGATGCGACACACCCAGCTCGGAACTCACGGTGCGCACGGCGGCGAGGATCTCGCGACGGCGTTCGTCGCCCGTCAGACGTTTGGCCGTGCTGTCGGGCGCGGGGACGGCATCGGCCACAGAGGTATCTGCTGTGTTGTTGCCCATGTTTTGCCGCCTTTCATCCTCTTTTGCCTGACCGTTCACCTAACAGTCTTGAATATTGTTGACGGTTCGTCAATACTATTTTTGACACAATGTCAACAATGGCGGGTGAACGGCATGGGGCATGCTCGACCTGCAAAAAAAAGAGGGGCGCTGCGGCCTCGTCGGGCTGCGGCAAGAGAAGGGACAACCATGATTCTCAACGGACCGGGAATTAGCTACACCGAGCCCGACATTGGTTCGGAGTTCGTGCCGCCGCTGCCAGAGCATCCGCGCGAGGCAATCGTCAAGCTGTGCGAGCACTGCACTAACCGTCTGCTGCATCGCGACGAGCTGCTGGGCTACGAGTACTGGTCGTTTGCCGAGGCCGCGACCGACGAGCAGGCCGAGGTGCTCTGCAAGATGAAGATGCGCCGTCCCTATACGCTGCCCGAGGTGGTCAAGCTCACCGGCATGCCCGAGGCCATGATCGAGAAGATGCTCGACGACATGAGCTACACGGGTCTGCTCGAGTACAACTGGGAAAATCCCGAGCGCGCCAAGCAGTGGGTGCTGCCCATGTTGGTACCGGGTTCCGCCGAGTTCCTCAACATGCGCGTGAGCCAGCTCGAGGAGCATCCGGTCTATGCCAAGTTCTTTGAGCAGGCCTCCAAGGGGCCGCTGTCCAAAGCCACGCCGATGGTGCCGCCCGGAGGTGCCGGTATCGGCATGCACGTCATTCCGGTCGAGAAGGCTATCGATGCTTCGAGCACCTCGGTGCCTATTGAGCATATCGAGCACTGGCTCGACAAATACGAGGGTAAGTATGCCGCCAGCACCTGCAGCTGCCGCGCGAGCCGTCGCGTGATGGGCGAGGGCTGCGCCGACGACCCCGCCGACTGGTGCATTGCCGTGGGCGATATGGCCGACTATGTGGTTGAGACCGACCGCGGCCACTATGTGACGCGCGACGAGGTTTACGACATCCTGCGCCAGGCCGAGGACAACGGCTTTGTGCACCAGATCACCAACATTGACGGCGAGAACAAAATCTTCGCCATCTGCAACTGCAACGTCAACGTGTGCTACGCCCTGCGCACCTCTCAGCTGTTCAACACGCCCAACCTGTCGCGCTCGGCCTATGTCGCCAAGGTCGAGAAGGACAAGTGCGTGGCCTGCGGTCGCTGCGTTGAGGTGTGTCCGGCTGGCGCCGCCAAGCTGGGCCAGAAGCTCTGCAGCAAAAAGGCCGGCGGCCGCTTACCCGAGTATCCGCGCCAGGAGCTGCCCGATGCCACCAAGTGGGACCACACCAAGTGGTCGCCCAACTACCGCAACGATAACCGTATCGAGACGCACGAGTCCGGCACCGCGCCCTGCAAGACGGCCTGCCCCGCGCACGTTGCCGTTCAGGGCTATCTGAAGCTTGCGGCGCAGGGCCGCTATGACGAGGCACTGGCGCTCATCAAGCGCGAGAACCCGCTGCCCGCTATCTGCGGCCGCGTGTGCAACCGCCGCTGCGAGGACGCCTGCACCCGCGGCCGTGTGGACGCCGCCGTGGCTATCGACGAGGTCAAGAAGTTCATCGCCCAGCGCGATCTGGATGCCGCGACCCGCTATGTCCCACCTGTGGTGACCCCGACGCGAGCCGGCGGCTTCGACCAGAAGATCGCCATCATCGGTGCCGGTCCGGCCGGCCTGTCCTGCGCTTTCTACCTGGCCGAGAAGGGCTACAAGCCCGTCGTGTTCGAGAAGAACGAGCGCCCGGGCGGCATGCTCACCTATGGCATTCCCAGCTTTAAGCTGCAGAAGGATGTTATCGAGGCAGAGGTTGAGGTCATTCGCCTGATGGGCGCCGAGTTCCGCTATGGCGTTGAGGTCGGTCGCGATGTGACGCTCGACGAGCTGCGCGAGCAGGGCTTTAAGGCCTTTTATGTTGCCATCGGCTGCCAGGGCGGCCGCCGCGCCGGTATTCCGGGCGAGGCGGCCGAGGACGTGACCGTGGCCGTCGACTTCTTGCGCGAGGTCAACAGCGGCAAGATTGACGCGCTGCCCGGCCGCACCATCGTGGTGGGCGGCGGCAACGTGGCTATCGACGTCGCGCGCAACGCCTGCCGTCTGGGTTCCGAGCACGTTGAGATGTTCTGCCTGGAGAGCGAGGCCCAGATGCCCGCCAGCGAGGAGGAGCGTCGCGAGGCCGTTGAGGACGGCGCGCACATCAGCTGCGGCTGGGGCCCCAAGGAGGTTCACCTGGACGAGGCCGGTCGTGTGTGCGGCATCACCTTCAAGCGCTGCACGCGTGTCTTTGACGATGAGGGTCGGTTTGCGCCCGAGTACGACGAGAACGATATGCGCCGTGTCGATGCCGACCGTGTCGTCATGTCGATTGGCCAGTCCATTGTGTGGGGCGATCTGCTGGCTGGCTCCAAGGTGGAGCTTGGCCGCGGCCAGGGCGCCCTTGCCGATCCCCAGACCTATCAGACCGCTGAGCCCGACATCTTTGTAGGCGGCGACGTCTACACCGGTCCGAGCTTTGCCATCGACGCTATCGCCGCCGGTCACGAGGCCGCCGTCTCCATCCATCGCTTTGTGCAGCCGGGTTCCACGCTCACCATCGGCCGCAACCAGCGCCGCTACACCGCGCTCGACCGCGACGATGTCGTGATCGAGAGCTACGACAACGCGAGCCGCGAGGTGGCGCATGTGGACCGCGAACGCGAGAAGGCCGCGCCGTTTAGCGAGTACGTCGAGACCTTCACCGAGGAGCAGGTGCGCGCCGAGACCGCCCGCTGCCTGGGCTGCGGTGCCTCGATCGTCGACCCCAACAAGTGCATCGGCTGCGGTCTGTGCACCACCAAGTGCGCGTTCGATGCCATCCACCTGGATCGCGATCGCCCCGAGTGCTCCACGATGGTCAAATACGAGCAAAAGCTCCCGAGCCTTGGCAAGTATGCTTTAAAGCGTGCAATCAAAATCAAGTTCGGTCGTAAATAGGTAACCATGGCGGGTAAGGGGACGGCGCAGACTAGATTTCGCCGTCCCCTTGCTTTGAGTTTGCATCGCATCAACCGTTGTTGAAAGGTTTCTACCTTGCATGAATTGGGGATCGTTTATCACATTATTCGCGATGTTGAGAACGTGGCGCGCGCCAATGGCGTGCGTCGCGTTTCGAGCGTCACGCTGCTGCTGGGCGAGGTCTCGGGCGTCGTTCCCGACTTGCTGCTCGACGCTTGGCGCTGGGCGGCAGATAAAAAGCCCATCGCGCAGGGCGCGGAGCTTATTGTGGAGCCCGTCGAGGCCGTGACACATTGCAAGGCGTGCGGCCGCGACTACGCGACGGTCGAGCATGGCAAGACCTGTCCCCATTGCGGTAGCGGCGAGACCTATTTGCTGCAGGGCCAAGAGGTCATGATCAAACAGATCGAGACCCCCGACGAGGACCCGGCAGCCGCAGCCCCCCCCCGCCCGTCCGCCGACCACGACGCC
>WGSL01000097.1 GCA_014871665.1 Collinsella sp.
TGAGATTACCTGCCACGGTACCGGTGCTGTGCGCCTGTTTGGCGACCACGGCACCGTGATCGACGTGGGCGGTCAGGACACCAAGGTCATTCAGATCAAGGGCGGTCGCGTGGCCAAATTTGCCATGAACGACAAGTGCGCTGCCGGCACGGGGCGCTTTTTGGAGATCATGGCCGACCGTCTGGGTATTTCCCAACAGCAGATGGCCGACCTTGCGCGTTCCGGCGAACCCACCAAGATCAGCAGCATGTGCACGGTGTTTGCCGAAAGCGAGGTCATCAGCCTGATCGGTCGCGGTGAGCCGCGCGAGAACATTGCGCGTGGCGTGATCGACAGCGTGGTCTCGCGCGTGGCGACCATGGCTGGGCAGGCGGCGGGCGCCCCGTACTACCTGACGGGAGGCCTGTGCGAGAACGCATTCGTGGTGGAGCGGTTGGGCGAGCTACTGGGGTCGCCGGTGACCACCTCGCCCCAGGCTCGCTTTGCCGGAGCCATCGGCGCGGCGATTCGCGCACAGGCGCTCAATTAATGCATCCGCCGTAGGCTCGCATTCATGCGTATACTGGGAGGAAATGATTGACCGATGAGAGGAGGTATCGATGGCTGACGATCAGATTAAGCTCACGTCCATGACGGCCGCGAGCGGTTGAGCCGCTAAGTTGGCCCCCGGAGCCCTCGCCCAGGTCCTGGGCGATTTACCCAATGTGCATAACGACAACTTGCTCGTGGGGTTCGATACCTCCGACGATGCGAGCGTCTTCCGCGTAGGGGAGAACCTGGGACTCGTGCAGTCCATCGACTTCTTCCCACCGATGGTCGACGACCCGTTTCTGTTTGGCCAGATCGCCGCGGCCAACTCGCTGTCGGACATCTACGCCATGGGCGGGCGGCCGAGCCATGCCATGAACTTGCTGTGCATCCCGAGCTGCCTGGGCGTTGAGGTTGCCGGTCAGATTCTGGCGGGCGGCGCCGACAAGTGCGTCGAGGCCGGCTGCTCCATCGCGGGCGGTCACACCATCAACGACGACGAGCCCAAGTACGGCCTGTCCGTGAGCGGTTTTGTCGCGCTTGACCGTATGCTCGCCAACAGCGGCGCGCGCGTGGGCGATGTTCTGCTGCTGACCAAGGCCATCGGCTCGGGCATTATCACCACGGCCATTAAGGGCGAGCTCATCGAGCAGGACGAGGCCGCAGCCATGTTTGACTCGATGCGAACCCTCAACGAGGCACCGATTCGTCTGGCCGAGGGACTTGAGCTTCACGGCTGCACCGACATTACGGGCTTTGGTCTGATCGGGCACGCGTGCGAGATGGCCGAGGGCTCGGGCGTGCAGGTTGAGCTTGCATCGGGGGCGGTGCCGCTCTTTGACCAGGTGCTCGACATGGCGCGTCTGGGCATTATCCCCGCGGTCTCCTACCGCAACCAGGACTTCTTTGGCCCGCGCGTGGCGGCCGACGAGGACCTGGAGCCGGGCATGCTGGATGCGCTGTACGATCCGCAGACCTCGGGCGGTTTGCTTATTGCGGCGCCCGCGGCGGATGTGGATGAGCTTGCGCGTCGTCTGCATGCCGAGGGGCGCGTTGCCGCCGTCGTCGGTCGCGTTTGCGAGGCGGAGCCGGGCGGTCCTGCCGTCCGCGTTGTCCGTTAACGGTTTGTTTATTCAACTATCTATCGTTCTTGATTGATTCATTCGAAAGGAATTTACTATGTCTACCAAAATTGAAGTCAATGCTATGGGCGATGCCTGCCCGCTGCCCGTCGTCAAGACGCTTAAGGCCCTCAAACAGCTCGATGGCGAGGGTGCCGTGGTGACCTCGGTCGACAACGAGACCGCCGTCAAGAACATCTCCAAGATGGCACAGGAGAAGGGCTGCACGGCCTCGGTCGAGAAGGTTTCTGACGCGGAGTGGCACGTGACCGTGGCGACCTCTGGCGCCGTTGCCGTGGCCGATCCCGAGCAGGATGGCGCTGCCTTCTGTGACGCCAGTGCCGGCAAGGGCAAACTCGTCATTTCCGTCTATACCGACTGCATGGGCCGTGGCGACGACGAGCTGGGCCACAAGCTCATGAAGGCGTTTATCTTCGCCGTGACGCAGCAGGAGGAGCTGCCCGCGACCATGTTGTTCTACAACGGCGGCGCCAAGCTCACCGTCGAGGGCTCGCCGGTGCTCGATGACCTGAAGGGCCTGGCAGAGCAGGGCGTCGAGATCCTTACCTGCGGCACCTGTCTCGATCACTATGGCATTAAAGACCAGCTTGCCGTGGGCGAGGTCACCAACATGTACGTGATCGTGGAGAAGATGGGGCAGGCCGTGCGCGTCGTGCGCCCGTAGCGTATTGGTTGGAGTTGCCATGAGGGAGAAGCGCCCGGCGCTTGTCATCACGTTTCCCACCACGGCGGCCGCCATGGGCTGCGAGTCCCTGTGCATCGAGCGCGGCCTTCCCGGGCGAACGATTCCCGTGCCCGGGGAGGTCGCTGCCGGCTGCGGTCTGGCGTGGAAGGCGCTGCCTTCGGATGAGGACCTGCTGCGCGGCGAGCTTGCCGCGGCGGGCGTCCCCACCGAGGGCTTTACCGTGATCGATATGTGGGAGGTCGTGCGATGATCTACCTGGATAACGCGGCGACGACCATGCACAAGCCGCAGACGGTCATCGATGCCGTGACGCAGGCGATGTGTTCGCTCGGCAATGCCGGGCGCGGTGCCACGTCTGGTGCCCTCGATGCCGCTCGTACGATTCACGCTTGCCGTGCCAAGCTCGCGCGCCTTTTGGGTTGCCCGAGGGCGGACCATGTGTGCTTTACGCCCAACTCTACGGCGGCGCTCAACACCGCCATCAACGGGGTGGTGCGCCCCGGCGACCGCGTGGTCACGACGGTGCTCGAGCACAACTCGGTGCTACGTCCGCTCAACCGCCTGGCGGCCGAGCAGGGTGTGACGGTTGAGCATGCGGGCTGCGACGCGAACGGCGCGCTCGACTACGACGAGCTCGAGCCGCTGGTTACGCCCGGTACGCGTGCCGTGGTGGTGACGCACGCCTCCAATGTGACCGGCAACGCGGTCGACATTGCGCGCGTGGCTGCCATCGCGCATGCGGCCGGCGCGCTGTTGATCGTCGATGCTTCGCAGTCTGCCGGTACGGCGCGTGTCGATATGCAGACCATCGGCCTCGACATAGTGTGCTTTACCGGCCATAAGGGGCTCATGGGTCCGCAGGGGACCGGCGGCCTGGCCGTGGCGGAGGGCATTGACGTGGCTCCGTGGGCCATGGGCGGCACGGGCGTGCACAGCTTCGACCCACTGCAGCCGCTTGAGTGGCCCACGCGCCTTGAGGCGGGCACGCTCAACGGCCACGGCATCGCGGGCCTTTCTGCCGGTCTCGACTTTATCGAGGCGCAAGGCGGGGTCGAGGCGATCGCGGCGCATGAGCGAGCGCTCGCTGATCGCTTCCTTGCCGGTGTGCGCAAGATTCCGAGGATTAAGCTCTACGGCGCCTTTGACCAGCCGACGCGCTCGGCGATTGTGTCGCTCAACGTGGGCGATATCGACTCTGCCGAGATCTCGGACGCGCTCATGCAAGGGTGGGGGATTGCGACGCGCCCCGGCGCCCACTGCGCTCCGCTCATGCACCGTGCGCTGGGGACCGAGCGTCAGGGTGTCGTTCGCTTCTCGTTTGGGTATTTCAACACGGACGAGGAAGTCGACACCGCGATCGACGCTTTGCGCGATTTAGCCTGCTAAAGCTGCTAGACCGTTTATACTTGCGGGACGGGTGTTTTTGCCCGTCCCGTTTTTGTTTCGACCTGAAAGGTGTGCCTATGGCCTCATCCGCTCCGCGCGGTCTGCGCTCCGACCATGTCGTTACTGTCGGCATTGCGCTGTTCTCGATGCTCTTTGGCGCCGGTAACCTTATCATTCCGCCGTTGCTGGCGCTGCAGGCAGGTTCTGCCACGCCGGTCGCCATGCTTGGCTTTCTGATTGCCGCCATCGGCCTGCCCGTCATGGGTTTTATCGCCGTGGCGCTTGCCGGAACGGCGCGCGAGCTTGCCGGCCGCGTGCACCCCAAGTTTGGTGAGTTCTTTGTCGCGGCGGTGTATCTGGCCATCGGTCCGTGCCTGGCTATTCCGCGCACGAGCTCTACGGCCTTCGAGATGTTGGTGCCGCTGCTGCCCGAGGGCGTCTCGCTCGGCACGGCTCGCCTGGTGTTCGCCATCGGGTTCTTCGTAGTCGCGTTTGTGCTCACGCTGCGCCCGGGTGTCATCACACGCGTGCTCGGCCGCATTACGGGCCCCGCGCTTATCGCGCTCATCGTGCTGGTTGTGGGTGCTGCCGTGATCTCGCCGCTGGGACCGGCTGTCGCGCCTCAGGCTCCCTACGATGCGGGCGCTGCCGTGCAAGGCTTTTTGACCGGCTACCAGACCATGGACCTGCTTGCGTCGCTCGCCTTCGGCATCATCATCGCCGAGACCATTCACGAGCTGGGCGTGACCGACGACAAACGCGTCGCTTTTGAAATTTCGCGCTCCGGCGTGATTGCCGGCGTGCTCATGGCCATCATCTACTGCGGCCTGGCGCTTGCCGGAATGCAACTCGGCACGGTTATGCCCGATGCCACCAACGGCGCTGCCATCCTCGCTCGTTCGGCCTCCATGCATTTTGGGCTTGCTGGCACGGTCGTGGTCTTCGCGATCTTTTTCCTCGCCTGCATGAACGTGTGCATCGGTCTTATTAGCTGCTGCTCGCGCTATTTCTGTGAGACGTACGTAGTTGAAGGGGGAGCGGAGGCTTCCGAGGGGGCCATGCGCCGCCCCTTCGCGATCCTTGCCTTTGTGTTCGCGGCGTTTTCGTGCGTGCTCTCCAACGTGGGCCTCGACGTGATCCTTATGTTCTCGGTGCCCATGCTTAACGCCTTGTATCCCGTCGCCATCGTGCTGGTTCTCATGGGTTTGGTACACGGCTTTTGCGACGCTCATCCGCAGGTGTGGGTCTGGGTTGGCGGTGTGGTTGCCGTGCAGAGCGTGATCACCTCGGTCCGCGATGCGTTCTTTGGGGGCACGTGGCTGCCGTTTGATGCGCTGCCGTTGGCGGATATCGGTGCCGCGTGGGCGCCGGTTGCCGTGGTGGCATTTGTGATCGGCCTGCTCCATAGTCGTTTTGTCGCACATTCGAGGAGCTAGGGTTTCTGCGCTTGCACAGGCGGGGAGTCTCCCCTATAATTTCCTTCGCTTTGGGACACGCAAGGTTTAGACCTTAGCTGCTCAACACCTTCGGGACGTGGCGCAGTTTGGTAGCGCGCCTGCTTTGGGAGCAGGATGTCGCAGGTTCAAATCCTGTC
>WGSL01000098.1 GCA_014871665.1 Collinsella sp.
GGTTGGAGCCGATGGCGTAGGCGCCGTCGGTGTTGGCGTTGAGGCCGGCGACATTCTCGCCGCGAGCGGCGAAGGAACGGATCATCTCAAAGGTGTTCCAGTCGGACTTGCCGGGCTGGAAGAACAGCGGCTGCATCTCGTGGACCAGAGCGCCGGTCGTGGCGCGAGCGTCTTCTCGCTCGTCCTTGACGATCTCGTAGTCGGTGCCTTCAGCCAGCGGGGCCATGAAGTAATCGCGACCCTGGATATAGCGCGACCACTGGTGCATACTGGCCTCGCCAATCTCCTCGCCGTAGGTCTTGGCGACGTCGAACTTGCCGTCGGTGTACTCGGCAAAGCCCTTCTCCTTGGGCATGGACTCGATGCCCTCGGAATGGAGGCAGTTCTCGGTGTCATCGAGGTCGACGTTATAGGTGAGGTTGCCGATGTTGGGGTTGAGCGAGGCGATGTCATCAGCGAGCTTCATGGCAATCCACTGATGGCCGGAAAGCGCGGCGAACAGCCAGGTCTCGGTGCTGTCGGCGATGATGATCTGGTCGTTGGAGCAGACGCCCTGCTCGTCGATTAGGCTGCCGATGAGCTCGACGCCCTCGCGGGCCGTGGCGCTCTCGCCCAGGATGACGCTGGCATAGCTGTACTCGCCAATGCCAGTCTCCTCGGTGATGGGGTCGGCCTCTTCGGCCTTCTCGTTATAGGAGGTGCTCAACGTGGCAGAGCAGGAGACGCCCTTCTCGTTGATGCCGGCCTCGGAATATGCGTCGTAGCGATCTTCCCACTGCGAGGGGTTGTCGCGAACGAAGGTGTAGCGGTAGGTTGCGCCCTTGGACTTGTACTCAAAACCGGACTCGACCGAGGTGTACTTGTTGCCGTCCTTGTGTGCGGGCTCAATGCCAAAGTGCTTAACATAGCGCGGACCGAAGTCCTCGGAACGGCCGTAGTATGTGTTGCCGTCTGCCGTGAGCTTGCTGCCCATGTAGATCTGGGTGCAGGCGAGTACCGAAGTCGGCATGGCCATGATGGCCGCTGCTCCAAACGCAAGGCCGCAGCCGAGCTTTTTGAGCGTGTTGACAGGATGAGTAAACCTCATAATCCCTCCCAACCGTTGAAACCCCGCGGAACCGTGCAGGATTTTAGCTAATAAATACATCTATTAGCCTATCGGAAGTCTAAATAGTATTCATCTATTTCGATGAAATACTCGATGAGCGTCCTAAAATATGCGATGAACGGACAAGAATACTCATTATGTAACTTTATTTAAATAAAGACGCCCTGCAATTACTGTACCTGAATAAAGCGCCTTGCACGGGGCACAAAGAAAATCCCCCGCTGTTTGGCAAATGCATAAACAACGGGGGATACGAGAATTGGATGAATATCATACCAATGTGGAATTACTTCTTCCGGCGGTGGATCACGTTAATCGCATAGCCGACGAGCATGGCCAAGACGATGACGATAAAGCCAATCAGGGGGTTGTCGTTCATGGGGTCCTCCTATTTTCCGAGCGGGGAGAATTCGTCGACGATGAGATCGAGGCATTGCGGAAGCGCGCGGGCACCAAAGACGCCCGAGTTGCTGGAGATGATCTCGCCATCGAACTGCATGCCCAGCGACGGCGTGCAGGTGATCTTGGCTTCCTTGGTCTGGATGATCTTGAACTGCGGACGGCCGAGCACCTTGCCGGCGGGGTCGAGTGCGGCGGTGATCACGGTGGGCAGGAGCTGGACGGTTTTTACGGGCTCGATGACCGCGATGTCGACCATGCCGTCGTTCATGCGGCAATCGGGGAACAGGTTGATGTCGTTTTGAATGACCGAGGTGTTGCCGGCCATGCAGCAGATGCCATCGAGCTCCTCGACAATGCCGTCATGCTCAATCGTAAAATGCGCCACCGTGGGGTTGGGTGTGGCGAGCGCCGACAGGAAATAGGCGATCTCGCCGATGTCGTTTTTGGCGGGGGCGGCCTTCATCATGATCTCGGCGTCGAAGCCCGAGCCGGCGATGATGATAAAGCCGTGGCGCTTCTCGTTGCCGTTCTCGTCGAGCCAAAAGAGCTCGCCCATGTCCACTTTGACCGTGCGACCGGCGCGGCAAGCCTTGGCAAGCGCCGCTGCCTCGGGGGCATTACCGATGTTGTTAAAGAACAGGCAGGCTGTGCCGGAGGGGAAGACGAGCGTGGGGACACCGCACCCGCGCATCTGGTCGAGCACGTTGGAGACGGTGCCGTCGCCGCCCGAAACGACCACGCGATCAAACTCGCGCACGTCTGCCACGGCGTCCTCGGGTTCCATGCCATCGCCGATAAAGCGCATCACGACCTCGTCGCCGCCCTGCGCGAGGGCGTGCGTGAACGCGTAGATTTCATCTGAGCTGGGGCCCGATGCCGGGTTGTGGATGATAAGGCAGCGCATACTTACGTTCCCGTTCTGTGACTAACCGAGTATAGTTGTAAGGCAATGCCGATATCCTACCCGTGTTTTTCGGGCCTAACCTTATTCGATGGGTTGATATGTACATTTCCACACATCAGGCTCTGCTCGACTTTTGCCAACGCGCCCGCGAGTTCGACGCGATTGCCGTCGATACCGAGTTTTTGCGCGAGCGCACGTTCCACCCGCGCCTGTGCTTGGTCCAGATTGCCACCCCTGCCGAGAGCGTCGCGGTCGATCCTCTGGTGATCGACGACCTGTCGCCGCTCGCCGAGCTTATGGGCGATGAGAGCGTGACCAAGGTGTTTCACGCCTGCTCGCAGGATATGGAGGTTATGCTCCATACCGTGGGCGTGCTGCCGCGTCCTATTTTTGACACACAGGTCGCCGCCGCCTTTTTGGGCGAGCGCCAGCAGATTTCCTACGGCGCGCTCGTGCAGACGTTTTGCGGCGTTTCGTTGCCTAAGACCGAGTCGCTGACCGACTGGTCGCGCCGCCCGCTGACCGATAAACAAATCGAGTACGCGATTGATGACGTCAAGTACCTGATCGTCGCCTATACCGAGATGATGAGTCGCCTGCGCGAGCTGGGCCGGGTGGACTGGGTGCTCGATGAGTTGCGCCCGCTGGCCGACGAGTCACACTACCGTGCCGACCGCCATGAGGCATTCCGCAAGGTCAAGCGCATCAACTCCTGCAGCCGCCATCAGCTGGGCATTGCGCGCGAGCTTGCAGCCTGGCGCGAGGACCGCGCTGAGCGGCGCAACATCCCGCGCAAGTGGGTCATGTCCGACGATACGCTGCTGGCGCTCGTCAAGCGCAATCCTGTGCGCGTTGAGGAGTTCCGCAGCATCCGCGGTACCGATCAGCTGGGGGAGCGCGACGTGGACGGCGCACTCATGGCCATTAAGCGCGGTGCGAGCTGCCCGCACGATCGCCTGCCGCTCATGGTGCGCGGGCACCGTCAGATTTCGCCGGAGTTGGAGAGCGTGACGGACCTGATGTATGCGCTCATTCGCCTGGTTGCCGAGCGCTCGGGCGTGGCGACCTCGGTCATCGCCTCGCGCGATGACCTGGCCGACTATATTGAGCATCCCGAGCAGAGCCCCCTGCGCGAAGGCTGGCGCTTTGAGCTCGTGGGTTCGCGTCTGGACGATCTGCTTTCCGGCAATATGGGGTTGACGGTCAAAGATGGCAAAATTGAATTGCTATAGGTATATAGTTACGCGGTTTTGCCAAACCGCGTAACAGCTCGACGCTGCAAACGGCCGAGAGCGGCAATCTGACGTTCAATCGTCGCTCGCGTACCAAAGTACGCGTCGCTTCTCTTTCACGTCACCTTGCTCGTTCTCGGCCGTTTTCGCTCATATGACCCAATCCGCTGTCAAGAGCCACAATGGCCCCGCCGCCCGCTTGCAATCGGTCGGCGGGGCCTGCCGTTGAACCCGTCCCGGTCCGCCCCCGGCATGTCGTCGACGCCTTCGGCTCAGTCTCATATCCGCGGATACCGTTCTGTCGGCCCGCACTCCATTCCTTCGGCGGGGTTCCCCAAGTCTGACTACGCGCATGCGGCCGCTGCCGCGCGCCCAGCGAAAGCGGGGGTATCCCCGAAGGCTGCCCGGCTCGCCGGGACGGGGGCTATGTCTATTCGGTTGCCTCCCGGCACATCGCGCCGAGGGCCCACAGCCACCTCACGAGCTCGGCGGCGGTGGCGGCGTTCGCCTTCGCCTGGGGCATGCCCCTGGCGAGCATCTCCTCGCGGCGCCGGAGCAGGCGCTCGGAACCCTTCCTCCCGTGCATCCTCACCTCGAGCGGGACGCCGCTGCCCTTGGGCATCAGCTTCGGTTGGTGGCTCGCCTGGACGTAGCTCCAGGACCCCTCGACAGCCAACCTCCTGACGAGGGCGTCGCCGGCCCCGCTGATCCCGCCGAGGCGCACGGAGTCCGCGCTCGACCTCTGCTTCGGGGCGAGGCCGAAGTAGGACGTCACCTGCCTGCCGGAGCGGAACCTCGAGAAGTCGCCGACCTCGGACGCGAAGGCGGCGGCGAGCGCGAACCCGCACCCCTTGATCGACTGGAGCGCCTCGACCTCCGCCGAGAGGGGGCCCGCCGCGACGGCGGCCCTGTACTCGGCGAGGAGGTCGTCGCGCGTCTCGGCGGCCGCCTCGACCTCGTTCCTCAGCGCCGCAAGCGCCCGGATGCCGCCGTCGTCGGCGGGCCGGACCTTGTCGAGCCACCTGAGGAAGTCGTACGTCCAGTACCTCCGGGGGTTTCCGGCCGGCGTCGTGCCGCCGTAGGCGTAGCCACGGCGGGCCAGGAACGCCAGGAGCCGCTGCTTCGCCGCCGCGAGCCTCGCGGTCGCCGCGTCGTGGGCCCCGGCGAGGTCCCTGAGCCCCTCGATCTCGGGGGACGGCACCCATACCGGGGTGACGTCGTGCGACAGTATCGCCTTGGCCATCCTGGCCGCGTCGTTGCGGTCGTTCTTGGACGAGAGGTCGGCCGCCGACCTCGGGACCCTGGAGACGGCCGCGACGACGCAGTCGACGCCGAGCCCGGAGAGCTCCCTCTGCGGGGCGAAGCCGAGGTAGCCGCTCTCGTAGGCGGCGAGCGACGGGCCGGGGAAGCCCGACATCCACTCCGCGACCTCGCCCCAGGGGTTGCCGCGGAACCTCCTCGTCACGGCCTCGCCCGTCTCCGCGTCGAGCGCGCAGACGGTGGTGGACCTGAGGTGTACGTCCATTCCGAAGGCGGTAGAATATCTAGGCACGGGAGCCTCCCAACCTCGTTGCGGCGCGGCTGCGCCTCTGGCACTTCAACAACATTGTCGCAGCCCCGACCCGCGGTCACGAGCGGGGGCTCCTGTCGTTTCCGTGCCCCTGGATTGGGTCATAGTGTCTGAC
>WGSL01000099.1 GCA_014871665.1 Collinsella sp.
GGGCCCCAGATTGCCCATGCGCGCAAAAGTGCGTCTCGGCAATCTGGGGCCCGTCCCCTTTAATATTTATAAATATGCAGGTCAGCGAGGTGCTAGCGATGTGCCAGCGGATGCGCCGCCAGATAGACCTCGGTCAGTTGCGTGCGGTCGACATGCGTGTAGACCTGCGTGGTCGAAATATCGGCATGGCCCAAAATCTCCTGCAGCACACGCAGGTCGGCACCGCCCGCGAGCATATGGGTGGCAAAGGAGTGGCGCAAGGTATGGGGATGGAGCCCCACCAGCCCCACCTGGCGCCCATACCGCTCGCATATCGCATGCACGGCCTGACGCGACAGGCGACGTCCGTTCTTATTTAAAAAGACCGCCGAGGTCTCCGTCCCGTGAGCATGGGCGGCCAGGAGAGTGCGCCCGTCACCTAGATAGTGTGTCAGGGCACGCGCCGCGCTTCCCACCAACGGGGCCAGACGCTCCTTGGAGCCCTTACCGCGCACCAGGACAAACCCGTCATCGATATGGATATCGCCCACATCGAGCCCAACCAGTTCACTCACGCGCAAGCCGCAACCGTAAAGCACTTCCAAGATGGCGTGATCGCGCAGTCCCATCTCGCCCTCGGGAAAGTCTTGATCGAGCAGTGCCGAGACATCCTCCACCGAAAGGTATTCCGGCAGGCGATCTGCCTTTTTGGGCAGGTGCAACGCCGCCGTCGGGTTTTGGGCCACGGCCCCATCGCGCACCAAAAAGGCATGCAGACCCTTCACGGCAGCAAGCGCGCGCTCCACCGAGGCGTCGGAATAGCCTCCGTCGCGGCGATCGGCAACAAAGCCCTCCACGACCTGACGGGTCGCCTCTTCAAAAGACACAATGCCCGCCCGCTCCAGATAGGCGCAGTACGTCGTCAGGTCACGACGATAGGCCGCAATCGTGTTGCGCGCCAAGCCCCGCTCGACCGCGAGGTAATCGAGATACTCCCCCGCCGCCACGGCGAGCGACGAGGGAGTAGCTTCGGTATGTTCCTTATTCGCCGGCACCCTTAGTCCGTAGCGAGGTTCTTGGGCGTCACCTGCAAGCGATCGACGCCCTCATGCTGGCCGATCGAGGCGCGCACGAACTCGCGGAACAGCGGCTGCGGGTTGGTCGGGCGGCTCTTGAACTCGGGATGAGCCTGGGTGGCCACATACCACGGATGTACGTCGCGCGGCAGCTCGACCATCTCGACCAGACGCTCGTCGGGCGAAAGACCCGAGATAACCAGACCGGCGTCCTCGAGCTGGTCACGGAAGGCGTTGTTGAACTCAAAACGGTGACGGTGACGCTCGTAGACGAGCTCCTCGCCGTATGCCTCGCGCGCGAGGGTATCGGCGGCGAGCTTGCACGGATAGGCGCCCAGGCGCATGGTGCCGCCCTTCTCGGTCACGTCCTCCTGCGAGCTCATCAGGTCGATGACACTATACGGGCCGTCCGGATCGAACTCGGAAGAGCTGGCGCCGGCAAGGCCGACCACGTTGCGGGCGAACTCGCACACGGCTACCTGCATACCCAGGCAAATGCCCAGATACGGAATCTTGTGCTCGCGGGCGAACTCGGCCGCGAGGATCTTGCCCTCCAGGGCGCGCTTGCCAAAGCCGCCAGGGACCAAGATGCCCGAGGCGTCACCCAGGACCTCGGAGACGTTCTGCTCGTCGAGGCTCTCGCCATCGACCAGCTGCACGTCAACGTGGCGATCGTAGAACACGCCCGCGTGGTGCAGGGCCTCGATAACCGACAGGTAGGCATCGGGCAGCTGCGTATACTTGCCCACGACGGCGATCTTCACCTTGTCGGCGTGCTGGTTGGCATGGTTCTGCTTGCGCAGGAACTCGTTCCACTGACTCATGTCTCGCTCACGCGGGTCCAGACCCAGACGCTCGCAAATGCGCAGGTCAAAGTCCTGCTCGGCGAGCAGCTGCGGAACATCGTAGATGCTCGCGCAGTCCTCGTTGGTAAAGACGCAGTCGGTGTCGACGTCGCAGAAGCTTGCGATCTTGCCGCGGATGGCATCGTCGATATGGTGATCGGAGCGCAGAACGATAATATCGGGCTGGATACCAAAGCTGCGGAGCTCCTTAACGGAGTGCTGCGTCGGCTTGGTCTTGACCTCGTGAGCGGCGGCGATATAGGGAACGAGTGATACGTGGATGTAGCAGACGTTCTCGGGACCGGCCTCCTTGCGATACTGGCGGATAGCCTCCACAAACGGCTGCGACTCGATGTCGCCGATCGTGCCACCCAGCTCGGTGATGACCACGTCGGATCCAGTCTGCTCCTCGATGCGGCGGAACTTGTCCTTAATGGCGTTGGTGACGTGCGGGATCACCTGCACGGTGCCACCCAAAAAGTCGCCGCGGCGCTCGCGGGCGATCAGGCTCTTATAGATGGCACCGGTCGTAAAGTTGGAATCGCGGGTCAGGTTCTCGTCAATAAAGCGCTCGTAGTGGCCCAGGTCCAGGTCGGACTCGTAGCCGTCCTCGGTCACGAAGACCTCACCATGCTGGAACGGGCTCATGGTGCCGGGGTCGACGTTCAGATACGGGTCGGCCTTTTGCATCGTTACCTTGTAGCCGCGTGACTTGAGCAGACGGCCCAGCGAGGCCGCGGTAATACCCTTGCCCAGGGACGAAACCACGCCACCGGTTACGAACACATGCTTGGTCATATTGAGTTACCTGCGCTTCCCGTAGAAGTTGTCCATACGCATCTTACGGGTCTTCATTGTAATACTCGCGACGCGCGCCGCACGCAATTTTTCTTACGCGCAATCGCATTTCTCCATCTCGAAACAAAACGCCGTCCGGTTGCCCAGGCGGCGTCGCTTCCACTATGAATGCACGCTGTTATCGATCGGCGACTTCGTCCTTGATCAAGTCCTGCACAAGCATACCGGCACGGATGCCCTCTAGATACCACTCGCCACGCTCCGTGAGACAAATACCATTTGCGAGCTGGCCGCCGTCGTCGCTGTAGCGCGAGACGACCTCGATGATGTCTTCGGATTCCAAGCGCTCAATTGCCGCGCGGGCGCGATACGGAGACACCCCCACACGCTCGGCAAGCGTCTTGCGCGAAAAGCCATAAAATCCGCCGTTGTCTTCGGACAGCTGTGCGATCTCCATCAGCACCTGCACCTCGACACGCTTCATATCGTTGACACTCGCACGACCCTTGCCAGCCATGGCAGCCTCCTCAAACCGAGCACGGGCATCACTTGCACCGTGCGCGACCGGCACACCCCATGATGGCCGGCAACATCCATCATGCGGCATCCCCGCAAAAGGATGAAACAATTAGGGTTATTGTATACCGCCCAAATCGCTTATAGGCAGGTAAGCGGGCTATTTTTAGGTTAAACGGTAGCTTTGTTGATAAAAGGGGCACACCGAATGCATACCCGATGTGCCCCTTTCAGACCAATTAATCCAGGCTTAGCGGTGGAAGAAACCACGGCGCTCGAACTTGGGCTCGCAGCACACGTTGATGCCCAGCTTGCGCAACACCGTCTCGTCCGTCGGCGAGATGATCACGCTAAAGAAGGCATCGCACCCGCGCAGCTGCTCCAGGCCCGAAAGGACGCGGGCCGCCGTCTCGCTCGTTGCCGAGGTGATCGAGAGCGCCATAAGCGTCTCGTCGGTGTGCAGGCGCGGGTTCTTGCTACCCAGGAAATGCGTCTTGAGCTTGCTGATAGGCTCGATCGCCTCATCGCTGATGACCTCGAGCTCAAGGTCAACGCCCGAGACATGCTTAAGTGCATTCATGATGAGCGAGCTCGCGGCGCCCAGGCGCGTGGAAGTCTTGCCGGTCACCACGGAGCCGTCGGGCATGACCATGGCGCCTACGGGGCCACCCGTCAGCTGCTCCCTGGTAAGGGCGGCCGAGCGCGCCGGCGAGTAGTTCTTGTCGATACCGGCCTTCTTCATAATGATCTTGAGACGGTCGACTTGCTCATCGCCCACGCCGGTACGGCGCACATTTTCGACCGCGGTAAAGTAGCGGCGGACGATTTCCATCTTGGAAGCGTCGCGGCAGGCATCGTCATCGGTAATGGCAAAACCGACCATATTAACGCCCATGTCCGTGGGGCTCTGGTAGGGGCTCTTGCCCAGGATCTTTTCCATCAGAGCACGGACCACCGGGAAAGCCTCGACGTCACGGTTGTAGTTGACCGTGGTCTTGTTGTAGGCCTCCAAGTGGAAGGAGTCGATGATATTGGCGTCGTCGAGATCTGCCGTGGCCGCCTCGTAGGCGATGTTGACCGGATGCGTGAGGGGAAGGTTCCAGACCGGGAAGGTCTCGAACTTGGCGTAGCCGGCGGCGGTGCCGTGTTTGTGCTCGTGATAAAGCTGCGACAGGCAGGTGGCGAGCTTACCCGAGCCAGGACCCGGCGCGGTGACCACGACGAGCGGACGGGTGGTCTCGACAAACTCGTTCTTGCCGTAGCCGTCGTCGGACACGATCAGATCGACGTCGTGGGGATAGCCCTCGATGGGATAGTGCAGCTTGGCGGGAATGCCGAGCGCGTTCAGGCGATTGCGGAAGACATCGGCGGCGGGCTGGCCGGCGTACTGGGTGATAACCACGGCCGCGACAGCAAAACCGTTGCCGCGGAACAGGTCGACCAGGCGCAAGACGTCCTCGTCATAGGTAATGCCCAAGTCGCCACGGGCCTTATTCTTCTCGATGTGGTTCGCGTTGATCGCGATGATGACCTCAACGTCATCGGCAATGCTCTTGAGCATGCGGAACTTGCTGTCCGGTTCAAAACCCGGCAGCACGCGACTCGCGTGATAGTCGTCAAACAGCTTGCCGCCAAACTCCAAATACAGCTTGCCGCCAAACTGCGAGATACGCTCTTTAATATGAGCGGCCTGCAGCTCGATATACTTCGCGTTGTCGAAACCCTGGCGCATATATGGCTCCCGTCCCGTTTCCATTTAATGTTCTAGGCGATTATAACGGAGCCCGCCCTCCCCGATATCCAGACCATCAACAGGCACCAACCAAACACGCCATCAATAAGTTGCGGTGAAATAATTCCCGTTTAACCCCTCAAGACGGCCAAACAGGAACTATTCCACCGCAACTTCCCCTTTTTGGCGCAAACTAACCTGACACCTTTGCACCAACAAGGGAAAAGTCGCTGGTTGAGCATAAGTCAGCGAGCGCCGTCCAGGACGTACAAGTTGGCATGAAAAAGGCAAGGCATAGACCTTCTGGTC